>JANOBA010000159.1:0-4147 GCA_031411415.1 Novosphingobium sp. | reverse complement strand
GGGGAGGGGCCGGGGGTGGGGTTTGTCCATAGTACGTGACGTCGCGAGTGAGGACAGACCCCACCCCAACCCCTCCCCTGAAGAGGAGGGGCTTTTTATGTGTGCGCTCCATCACACCAGTGCCTTTGCTTCGTCGTCCATTGTGCCGACGACGGAATCGCCTTGCAGGATCATGTCGGTATGCGCCGCGCCGCTGGGGATCATCGGGAAGCAGTTGGCTTCTTTGGACACGAGGCAATCGACGATCACCGGGCCGGGATGGTCGATCATCGCCTGAATGCCAGCGTCGAGTTCGGCCTCATTGGAAATGCGGATGCCCTTCCAGCCGTAAGCCTCGGCCAGCTTGACGAAATCCGGCAGGCTGTCCGAATAAGACTCTGAATAGCGGCTTTCATAAGTCAGTTCCTGCCACTGGCGGACCATACCCATCCATTCGTTGTTGAGGATGAACACCTTGACCGGCAGGCGGTATTGCGTCGCGGTGCCCAGTTCCTGGATATTCATCTGGATCGAGGCATCGCCGGCAATGTCAATCACCAGCGCATCAGGAAAGCCCAGCTGCGCGCCGATAGCGGCGGGCAGCCCATAGCCCATCGTGCCGAGGCCGCCTGACGTCAGCCATTTGTTCGGGCCGAAGAAGTGGAAGTGCTGTGCCGCCCACATCTGGTGCTGGCCGACCTCGGTGGCGATGATCGGATCGCGGTGCTTGGTCAGCTCATAAAGCCGCTCCACCGCGAGTTGTGGCATGATCGCCTGGGCATTGGCCGGATAGGACAGGCTTTGCCGCGCGCGCCAGCCGTCAATCCGGGCCTTCCAGTCGGCAAGATCGGCGGCCTTGCGGCTGCCCCAGGCATCGACAAGCTGCGCCAGCACCCGGCCGCAATCGCCGACAATGCCCAGATCAACCGCGACGATCTTGTTGATCGAGGCGCGGTCGATATCGATGTGGATCTTGGTTGAATCGGGCGAGAAGGCATCGAGCCGCCCGGTCACCCGGTCATCAAAGCGCGCGCCGATGCAGACCATCAGATCGGCCCGGTTCATCGCCATGTTGGCCTCATAAGTGCCGTGCATGCCCAGCATGCCCAGCCAATCGGCATGATCGGCTGGGAAGGCGCCGAGGCCCATCAGCGTCGAGGTGACCGGCGCGCCAGTCAGCGCTTGAAGGCGCCGCAGCAGCGCAGAGGCTTCCGGCCCGGCATTGATCACGCCGCCGCCGGTGTAGAAGATCGGTGCACGGGCATTGGCGATCAGCTCAATCGCGCGGGCAATGTCCTGCTCGGCGGCCTCGACTTGCGGCGTATAGCGGTTGCGGCGCTGCGGCGGGCCATCGTGCATCAACGCCGAGGCGATCTGCACGTCCTTGGGAATGTCGATCAGCACCGGGCCGGGGCGGCCTTGCGTGGCGATCTGAAAGGCATCGTCGATAACCGCGGCGAGGTCTGCCGGGTCTTTCACCAGATAGTTGTGTTTGGTGCAGTGGCGCGAGATGCCGATGGTGTCGGCTTCCTGGAACGCGTCCGAGCCGATCAGCGCGGTGGGCACCTGGCCGGTGATGATGACCAGCGGAATCGAATCCATGAAGGCGTCGGTGATGCCGGTGATGGCATTGGTCGCGCCGGGGCCGGAGGTGACCAGCACGACGCCGGGCTTGCCGGTGGCGCGGGCATAGCCTTCCGCCGCATGGGCCGCGCCCGCTTCCGCGCGCACCAGAATGTGGCGGATGCGCTCGTCGGCAAACAAGGCGTCATAGATCGGTAGCACCGCGCCGCCGGGATAGCCGAACACGAATTCGACACCCTGCCGCACCAGGCTTTCAACCAGAATGTCCGCGCCGCTGCGCTCTGTGCTCACTTCGAACTTCCTTCTTACGCTTGATCCCCACTCGCCAGCGCGAGGGGGCGTCAACAAAAAGATGACCCGGCAGGGCTTGGGCCATGCCGGGTCTCCTCTCCAACTGGGCCCGCGTCACCACGGGTTCCGCCGCAGCGGACTTGATGTCGGCCTAGGTAATAGAAAATGCTGCGTCAAGGGTTAATGTTGTAATAAAGTTTCAAATTGACTTGCTGTGTCGACGATTAATGTCTCCGCGCGCGGCCATTCGGCGGGGGGCTGGCGGCGGAACCAGGTGTATTGGCGCTTGGCATAATTGCGCGTCGCCTGGCTGCCGCGTGCGCGGACTTCATCGAGCGAGCAGATGCCGCGCAAGTAGTCCGCGATTTCGGACACGCCGATGGCGCGCATGACGGGAAGGGCGGGATCGAGCTGGCGGGTGAGCAGGGCTTCGACTTCGGCAATGGCACCCCGCTCCAGCATACTGGCAAAGCGCAAGTCGCAGCGGGCATAGAGCGCGGCGCGGTCCGGCAGCAGGATGAGTGGATGCAGCGTCACTTCGCTCCCAATGCCGCCAGTCTTGCTCGCCTGCCATGCTACCAGCGTCTGCCCGGTGGAGCGCACCACTTCGAGCGAGCGGGCGATGCGGACACTGTCTGCCGGGGCTAGGGCGGCGGCGCGCGCGGGGTCTTCGCGGGCAAGCGCGGCATGGGCATGCGCGGTGGTCATTGCGCGGACGCGCTCACGCACTGCCGGATCGATCCCGGGAATTGGCGCGATGCCCTCCAGCAGCGTGCGGATATACAGCCCGGTGCCGCCGACCACGATCGGCATGCCGCCGGTGCCATGCACTTCGGCGATGATCCCTTTTGCCGCTGCTGCCCAGTCCGCCGCCGAGCAGGCCGAGGCACCATCCCAGGTTCCGAACAGGCGGTGGTCGATGCCGCCCATTTCATATAGAGAAGGCCGCGCGCTCAGCACGGCGAGATCGGCATAGACCTGCGCGCTATCAGCATTGATAACCACGGCCCTGCCGCCTGCCGCCTGCAAGGCCAGCGCCAGATCAATCGCAACCTGGCTCTTGCCGCTCGCCGTCGGCCCTGCAATGAGCGCGAGCGGGGGCCGCAAGGCGCCGGATCGAGGAGAATGCGACGTGGTCATTGCCCGGCTGATAGCAGATGAAAGCGTGCTGTCGGCAAATTCCGCAGCGGCGCTGGCCGCGCTGGCCAAACAGGGAATCGCCGCGCGGCTGGAGCCTGCGCCAGCGGGGCCGGGGCTGGTGCTCAGCGCCGAGAGTGATGACGTGGCCGCGGTGCGTGCCGTGCTCGATATGCGGTTCATGCCCAGCGACATGCTGTTTTCCGGCCAGATGCCGCAAATTCCGCAGGTCTTCGTCTCGGACATGGATTCGACGATGATCATGGCCGAATGTATTGACGAACTTGCCGATTTTGCCGGCATCAAGCCGCAGATCGCCGAAATTACCGAGCGGGCGATGCAGGGCGAACTCGATTTCGTCAGCGCGCTGCACGAGCGTGTGGCCTTGCTGAAGGACTTGCCCGAGAGCGCGATCGCAGAATGTTTGCGCACCCGCATCGCGATGATGCCCGGCGCCAAAGTGCTGGTGGAATCGCTGAAGGCCAAGGGTTGCCGCACCGTTCTGGTCACCGGCGGGTTTCACCAGTTCGCTGATCCCATAGCCGAGGAGCTGGGTTTCGAGCGGGTGGTGGCGAACCGGCTGGAAGTGGCCGATGGGCGCCTCACCGGCGGTCTGGTCGGCAATATTGTCGACAGCGCAGTGAAGCGCGCGGTGCTGCTTGAGGAAGTAGCGCGGCTGGGCGGGGCTGCGGTCAGCTTGGCAACCGGCGACGGCGCCAACGACATCCCGATGCTGGAAGCCGCAACCTATGGCATCGCCTTCGCCGCCAAACCCAAGGCGCGCGCGGCGGCCGATGGCTGGATTGACCGGGGCAATCTGACCGGGGTGCTGGAACTGCTCGGCATCGATCAGTGCGACTGGGTCTGGGAATAAATTTTCAATTCGTTTCCATGTGGTTGACCATTTCTTAGCCTAATTATCCGATAGGCGAGCCATGAACATGGCGGTCAGATCGGCGGAATTTGCGATTCCCGTTGCAGGCGGGCTGCAACCGCGCGCCTTCGTTCCCTTGCGCCATCCCGGTCGCGCTCCGTTCCGGCTACAGCCGATCAAAGCAATGAAGATCTGGGCTGAATTCAAGCGCGAGGCAATGAGCAATCCGGCTATGCCGCAGATGGCACCGGAAAAACAATAGATGGCCATTTTCCAGGCATC
>JANOBA010000158.1:0-1988 GCA_031411415.1 Novosphingobium sp. | reverse complement strand
GCGGTCGGCTGGCGGCAGAACGAGCAGACCTTCGATGCCGCGCGGATCGAGGCCAAGATCGGCCCGGTCAGCCTTGATGGCGCCTATGCGATCGATCAGCGCAATATCTGGGGCTATGACGGCGGCGCGCGCACGGCGTTCGGCGGCGATTTCGTGTTCCTTGGGGCCGGCGCCAAGCTGGGCCCGGTTAACGTCAAGGCCTTCGCCTATCTGCTCGACTACAACGCCGCCGAGCAGGCCGGCGCGCTGGCCGCCAGCATGGCCGATACCCAGACCTATGGCCTGCGGGCGACCACCAGCCTGCCGCTGGCCACCGGCGTGAAGCTCAACCTGGCGGCAAGCTATGCCCAGCAGTCGGACTGGCAGAACGGTCCGGTGGATTTTTCGGCCGACTATATCGCGCTTGAGGGCGGACTGGCATTCAAGCGGCTTGGGGTCATGGCGGGCTATGAGAAGCTGGGCGGCAACGGCACACGTTCCTTCCAGACACCGATGGCCACCCTGCACAAGTTCAACGGCTGGGCCGACCTGTTTCTGGCGACACCAGCCACCGGGCTTGAAGATACCTATGCCGGCGCGACCTACAAGTTCGACCAGATCAAGGCGATACCGGGGCTCAATGCCGCTGTGACCTATCACAAGTTCGACAGCGACCTTGGCAACACATCCTTTGGCCACGAATGGGATGCCTCGCTGGGCTTCAAGATTTCCCGGGTCAGCCTGCTGGCAAAATACGCCGCCTACAGCGCGCGCGGATTTGGCGTGAATACCAAGAAGTTCTGGCTGCAGGCCGAAGTGGCGTTTTGAGCGAAAAGTGAATTGAACAGGGCCTCTCCCAGCTGCGCTCTGGGAGAGGCGAAGGATATTTCAGGGATTTGCTGCACTGCACAAATATCCCTTGCCAAGCCGCGCGCGAATCGGATAGACTCTCACCAAGCAAGGCAATGCCGTCCACTGCCGGACGATTCCGCATCCCTGCAAAACATCTGTAACGCGTGGCAATGAAGCCGCCCGTACCGCTCCAGCAGGATCGGTTCGAGGCGGCTTTTTCCTGTGTCATGCGTTCGGGACTGGAGAACGAACGTGAATGCGCCGATGAGTTTCAAGGGCCGGGACGCAAGCGCGCGCGAGCGGCTTGTGGTGATCGGCAACGGCATGGCCGGTTGCCGCGCGGTCGAGGAAATCCTTGCCCGCGATCCTGCCCGCTATGACATTGCCATTTTCGGCGCCGAGCCCCGGGTCAACTATAACCGCATCATGCTTTCGCCGGTGCTGGCCGGCGAGAAGACGTTTGACGAGATCGTGATCAACGATGCCGCCTGGTATGAAGACAACGCGATCACACTGATTTCGGGCGATGCGGTGGCGCAGATCGACCGGGCGAAGCAGACCGTGATCGCCGCATCGGGCAGGGTGGAACCCTATGACCGGCTGCTGATCGCCACCGGTTCCGATCCGTTTATCATCCCGGTGCCCGGCAAGGACTTGCCCGGCGTGGTCACTTTCCGCGACCTTGATGATGTCGACAAGATGCTGGCGGCGGCACAGACTGGCGGCGCAAATGGTGAAGCAGGTCGGGCCGTGGTCATCGGCGGCGGCCTGCTGGGGCTGGAAGCGGCGCACGGGCTGAACCTGCGCGGCATGGCGGTGACCGTCATCCACCTGATGCCCACGCTGATGGAGCGCCAGCTGGACGAAGCGGCTGGCTGGCTGCTGAAAGCAGAGCTGGAACTGCGCGGGCAAGTGATCCTGACCGGTGCGGATACCGCCGAGATCATCGGCAATGATGGTCACGTTTCGGGTGTGCTGCTGAAGGACGGCACCACCATCCCGGCGGATATCGTGGTGATGGCCGTGGGCATCCGCCCCGCCACCATGTTGGCCAAGGCAGCCGGACTGACGGTCGAGCGCGGCATTCTGGTCGATGACAATATGGTCACTTCCGATCCGGCGATCATGGCGGTGGGCGAATGCGTGCAGCATCGCGG
>JANOBA010000157.1:0-2800 GCA_031411415.1 Novosphingobium sp. | reverse complement strand
TCGGTGCTTTCCGCGCGGGCTACCAGCACATCCTGCGTGTTCGAGGCGCGCAGCAGCCACCAGCCGTCTTCGGTTGAAACCCGCACGCCGTCGGTCTTGTCGACATCTGCGCCGGATGCTGCCAGCCGTTCGGCCACCTCTCCAACCACGGCGAACTTGCGGCTCTCATCGACCTGGAAGCGCATTTCCGGCGTGTTGACCAGCGCAGGCATTTCGCCGCGCAGCTGGGTGATGCTCTTGCCCAGCCGCGCCGAGGCAGCGATGAGCCGGATTGCGGCATAGAGCGCGTCGTCGTAGCCGTAATACTGGTGCTTGAAAAACACGTGGCCGCTCATTTCGCCAGCCAGCGGCGCGCCGGTTTCCTTCATTTTGGATTTGATCAGGCTGTGGCCGGTGTTCCACATCAGCGGCTTGCCGCCCAGCGCTGCAACCCGCTCGAACAGGGCGCGGCTGGCCTTCACATCGGCGATAATCATGGAGCCAGGCTCCATCCGCAGCAGGTCTTCTGCATAGATCATTAGCAGCTGGTCGCCCCAGATCACCCGGCCCTCGCCATCGACCGCACCGATGCGGTCGCCGTCGCCGTCAAAAGCTACTCCGAAATCGAGCTTCTTGTCCGCGACCAGCGCCCTCAGATCGGCAAGGTTCTTCTCCTCGGTCGGATCCGGATGATGGTTCGGAAAAGTGCCGTCAACTTCAGTGAAGAGAAGATGATGCTCGCCAGGAAGTTTGGAACACAGCAGTTCGAGCGCGGGGCCGGCAGCGCCATTGCCCGCATCCCAGCCAATCCGCAGCTGCGCGAGATTTTCGCCGGAAATGCCCTGCAACCCTTCGAGCAGCCGGGCAATATAATCGTCGAGGACCTCACGGCGCTCGGACTTTCCCTCTCCAGCCAGCCAGTCCCCCAGCTCAGCCATCCGACCAAGCTTGAGAATATCCGCGCCAAAAAACGGCGCGCCCTGGAACACCAGCTTGAAGCCATTGTAGTTTGCGGGATTGTGGCTGCCGGTTATCTGAATGCCGCCATCTATATCTGGGGCTGAGGCTTCAGCGTAATAGAGCATCGGGGTTGGTCCCATGCCGACGCACACTGCATCTGCGCCGCTGGCGTTTAGCCCTTCGACCAGCGCCGCTTCCAGCATGGTCGAGCTGACCCGGCCATCATAGCCGACCGCGACGCGGGGCTTCCGGCCTTCACCAATGGCGCGGCGCATCAAGGTGGCAAAGCCCCGGCCGATGGCGCGTGCATCGTCTGCCCCCAGGGTTTCGCCGATGATGCCGCGGATGTCGTATTCGCGTAAGGTGGTGGGGTGAAACGTGTGGGTCATGTGCGATCCTGCAGAGCCGCCAACAGCAGATCGCGGGCGGCATTGGCTTCGTAGACTTGTTCATTTGTCCCGCCCCGGTCTGGGTGGACCAAAGTGATCAGGCGGCGGTGGGCCTCGACGATTTCGGTGTGGCCGGCATTGCGTGAAACGCCCAGCAGCGCGCGCGCTTTGGCGGCTTGCGGGCCGGGCTTTTGGCCCAGCAACTGCCAAGGCCAGCGGCCGGTAACGAGGCGGCAGGCGGCACAGGCCAACACCAGCAGCCAGATAACTTTGATCATGGCTGCGCCGCTAAGGCCAGTTCAGGCTGCGCTGCGTTGATCCTCGGCAGGTTGAGCCCGGCGAGCAGCGCGCGCAGTTCCTGACGGGCGACGAGGTGGCTGGTGCCCAGTTCGCCCAGATGGCCCTTATCGAGCAAGGTCAGCCCCGATGGGAACAGTTCGCGGTAGACAACCCGTTCGGACAGGCCATTGGCGACACGAAAGCCGACGCGCTTCGAAAGTTCGTTCAACGCTCCTTCAAGCCGCTTCTGGTTGCGCGCCTCGACATGGTGGGTGCGGTTGCGCACCACCACCCAGTCCATCTCGCGCTTCTTGTCGGTGATGGTCGCCATCGCCCGCTTCTTGCGCGCTTCCCAGATCAGCTCGGCATAGAACGAGAGGCGGCGGATCTTGAAGGTTTCGGCATCGACCTGACCAATCAGGTCGAAATCGACGAAACTGTCATTGAGCGGGGTGACCAGCGTATCGGCGCCGGTGGCGACATGGCGTGCGAAGGGATCATCGCGGCCGGGCGTGTCGAAAATCACGAAGTCGGCGTTTTCGGCCAGCTCATCGGTCAGCGCGTCGAGCGCCTCGACTGAATCGCCTTCGAACACGGCGAAGCGTGCATTGGGCAGCGAGATATTTCGGCGCTTTTCAGTCTCGGCGCGGTTTTCCAGATAGCGGTGCAACGTGCGCTGGCGCGGATCGAGATCGATCGCGGCGACCCGTGCGCCCTGATAAGCGAGCGCAATGGCCACGTGCACTGCCGTGGTGGATTTTCCGGTGCCGCCCTTTTCGTTGGCGAAAACAATACGATGCGCAGGCACTTTGGTGGGGGTCGCTTTCTGAGAAGAGGGTTGGTCTGGCGGGCCTGTGGCGCTAGGCAAGGCGCCAGCCCCGGTCAACCGACCTTACGCGCAGAGCCATACCCGATTGGAGCACTGCCATGCAAATCGCTGAAAGGCTTGATCCACTACGCGATGCGGTCGCTGCCTTGCGCGGCGATGGCCCGCTGGCTCTGGTGCCGACCATGGGCGCGCTGCACGAGGGGCACCTGACGCTGGTCCGCGAGGCCAAGGCACGCGCCGCACATGTCGCCGTGTCGATTTTCATCAATCCCCGCCAGTTCGGCGCGGGCGAGGATCTTTCGAGCTATCCCCGGCCAAGGGAACGCGATCTGGCCATGCTGGAGGCCGCAGGGGTTTCGCTGGT
>JANOBA010000156.1:0-2018 GCA_031411415.1 Novosphingobium sp. | reverse complement strand
GTGCGCCGGGCGAATTGCAGGTCGATATGCCGGGCCGTTTAGGTGATGCCGGGCGCAGCATGGAGGCGATGCGCGCAGCAGACGGAATGCCCGATGCGGCGGTCTGCACTTCGGACCTGCTCGCTCAGGGCATTATCGTTGCCGCCCAGGCGAGCGGCCTGCGCGTGCCGATGGATCTGGCGGTGATCGGCTTTGGCAACACCGCGCTGGCCGAGGACATGCACCCCGCAATAACGTCGGTCGATATTGACGGCGCGCGCATCGCCCGTGAGGCCGTGGGCGTGCTGCGCCGCCGCGCTCAAGGGCTGCCGCTGACTGAGCGGCGGATCGATGTGGGCTTCCGCATCGTTGCCCGCGAGACTGCCTGAAGCGGCGGCTTCGCGGGCGTTGACGATCAGAACGACTTCCTGAGGCTAACCGCAAAGAGACGCCCGATTGGATCGGCCGCAGTGGCGTCATAACCGCCGCTGCCGTTCCCGGTTGGTGCGATGTTCACGTAAGGCGGCGCCTCACCCAACACATTGCGCACCTCGACACCTAGGGTAAGCCCCTTGGTCAGCATGTTGCTGGCCGAGCTGTCGCCGATTTTCCACGACAGCGAGAGGTCAACGGGATTGAAGCTGGCGACCTGCTGAACCGGATTTGCCGCAGTGTTCTTGTAACCGTTGATGTGAACCCACAGCAGGCGCGCGGTCAGCGGGCCATGATCCCAGGTCACGCTGGTGCGCATCTTGAGGCGCAGCGGGTTGAAGATCGTGTTGAGCTGATCGGTAAGCGGCGCGGTGGGCGTGATCGCCACCCGGTATCTCGTCAGATAGGTTCCGCCGAGATTGAACGTCAGGCGATCATTGGCGCCGACATCAGCGCGGTATTCAGCCGAAAAATCAATGCCGCGGGTCATCGAAACGCCAAGGTTCTGGCTGCGCCCGTCGACAAACACGGTGACGTTTGCAGCGCTGCCGCCCGGCAGCGCCCCGACCACGCCGATGCCGGCATTGATGTAGCTCTGAACCTGCTGGCCCGCGGCTGCTCCTGTGTAGAGAATGTTGGTGCCGGCATAGAGCGATGCCGTGCCAAGGATGGTCAGGTTCGAGAGGTTGGCAAGTACCTGGTTCTTGTATTCGGTGTCCCAGTATGTGAGCCCGATGCGCAGGTTGGGAACCGCATCGATGTCCAGGCCCATCGACCAGGTGGTGGCTGTTTCTGGCTTGAGGCTGGTGTTCGCGCCCGACAGGGCAACACCCTGAATGCTGCCGCCGGCCGGGTTGGTGTAATTCTGGTTGAACAGGCTGTTTGAATTGCCATAGATTTCAGGGATCGTTGGCGCGCGGAATGACGTGCCATAGCTGCCGCGCAGCTTCAGCCCATCGACAGGCACCCAGTTGATGCCGATCTTCGGGTTGGTCGTGCCGCCAACGTCGCTGTATTTGTCATACCGGACGGCGGCATTGAGCTCCAGCCGCTGAAGGCCGGACACGGCATTGTCCGCGCCGAAAATCGGCAGGTAGATTTCTCCGTAGACCGAATCGACCGTGCGACCAAAGTTGCGGAACGTTATTGGCGTAGTCGGTCCGCCACGTGCCGAACCCAGCGCGACGGAGAAGTCCTGCCGTTCATATCCGGCAGCCAGCTTCACCGGCCCACCCGCCAGCTTGAACAGGGTCCCGTTGATGCGGGCTTCATAGGTCTTCAGGTCGCCGTTGGTTGGCGCAAGGAAGATCTGGTTGGCCAGCGTGCTGTAGAGCGAGGAATTGGTGCGCTTCAGGCCGTATGGGTCGAAAGCGGCTGCGGGATCGCCGCTGGCCAATGCGGTGTTCAATGCGGCGGTGTTGAGGCCAAAGTAAGAAGCGGAATAATCATTGGTCTTGCCGAAGCCAGCCAGCGCCTCGAACTCGAAGTCATGCGGCAAGGCAATCGTCAGTTTCGGCGTGATCTGCCAGCTTTCGGCATAGCCGGAGGAATCGTTCGTTGGCAGTTCGCGGAACATGTAGTCGACGGTGTAGCTGGCTCCGGCAAAA
>JANOBA010000155.1:0-2146 GCA_031411415.1 Novosphingobium sp. | reverse complement strand
CGATCGAGCCGAGATGCGCCCGCTCGCGCGACTGTGCGGCGATGACATCGAGGTTGTCGCGCACCGGCTGCTCGCGCGGGATCGACGAGAGCGAGCCGAAGATCACCGAGAACCAGCCCGGCGGACGTGGGTCTCCGCGCGCCAGGCCGCCGACGCGGTCGGGCCGGGGATCGATGTAGACGAACCGCCGATCGACCTCGCGCTGGGCCGGACGGCCGCGGAGCACGCCCATTGCCTCGGCGAATGGCGCGTTGACCAGCACCGAGCCATCGATCAGCGCGACCCCGTCGATGTCGCCGCGCGCAGCGTGTTCGGGCATGATCCGCCGGGCGAACGCATCGCGGCTTTCCCATGTCTCGCCGCGTTCGCTGACCAGAGAGTCAATCTCGCCGATTTGCAGCGCCGGAAAGGCGCCGGGAAAGCTAGCCGTGGCGCGCGCGGCGAAGACCAGTTCGGGCAGGGCGGCAAAGTCGGCGCCGGCATTGATCGGCGCCGCCGCGCGAAATCCGATCGACAGCCGGTGCTCGCTTTCCTCCACCACTGGCGGGCTGTGCAGCTGGATGGTTCCTGGATAGCCTTTGAAGTCAGTCGCAGTGACGAACAGATCGAGCGGGTGGCCCGGCGGCAGCAGCGGCGGCCCGGCCTCGCTCGCCGCCATGGCGTCCAGCGCTTCGGCCAGCAGCCGCGAGAAGCCCAGCCCGCCGAACGGCGGCTCGAACCAGCGGGAGCGGATGAAGCGCGATAGCTTGTCGCGCACTTCGGTGCGGGTTTCCTTCGCCACGCTGGCCGAAACGGCATTGCCCCGCCGCGTCAGCAGCCAGCGCACGATAGGCGCGGCGCCAAACTTGACGAAGCGCGTCCATGGCCGCGCATCGGGATCGAGCAGCACGTCGATGTCGGCGCGGCTCAGCCAGAGCTGGGTTAGGGGCTCAAGCGACTGGCCCGAATGGATTGCCTGGGCAAGGAAAACCCCGTTGATCCCGCCCGCGCTGGCGCCTGCAACCACGTCGGTCAGCACACGCAGGCGCAGGCCCTTGCGCGCCTCGATCGCGTCAAGGAACCGGCGATAGATCGCACCGGAGGAATCGCCTTCTGGATCGCCAGCAAGAAACCCCCGGCTCGCCCGGGCAAGCTGCCAGACCTCCTTGGTGACCCCGTGCATATAGACCGCCAGACTGACGCCGCCGTAGCAGACAAGCGCGATGCGGAGTTCCTTCTGGCGCATGCGGCATCAGATGGCAGAGCAGCCGCGCTCGCGCCAGCCCCCCAATACTTCGGGCTTCATGACCGGGGCGTTGCTCCTGCGCCCGTCATCGGGCATGTGCGCCGCGCAGGACGCTGGGAATGTGAGGGCTCGAAGCATGGTCGATGATGTGAAGGCCCACAACGAATCGATTGCGAGCGACTACAGCAACTTCGTCTATGATCCGGTGCTGGCCTCGTTCATCGATCCCGACCGGGTGTTCGGCCAGGCGGCGATGTTCGGCGTGGTTGGCAAGCCAGTTGATGTGCTCGATCTGGCCTGCGGCACCGGGGCCCAGCTGTTGCGGCTTGCCGGGCAGGTCGGGGGCCGGCTGGTCGGAGTCGATATCTCGCCCGGGCCGATCCGCATTGCCAAGGAACGCCTCGCACCTTTTGGCAAGCGGGCAGACGTGCGCTGCGCCGATCTGCTGGAAACCGATGCGGCAAGCCTCGGCCAGTTCGATCTGATCTATAATATCGGCGTGATCTACGCGACGCCGCCCGCCGTGCAGCGGCGCATTCTCGATCTGATCGGCCAGTGCCTGCGCCCCGGCGGCGTGGCTGTGCTCAGCTATCATTGCGGCGGTGCGCCGGCGCTGCGCAGCCCGCTGCACCGCGTGCTCGTCGCCGGTCTGGAAGGGCTGAGCCCGGCAGAAGCGGTCGCGGCGGCCCGTGCACGCTCGGTCGGCCTGCGTGCAACCCTGGCAGCGCGGCCGGGCACCGAGCTGTTGTTCGCCGCGCTGAACGCCATCGACCGGCAATCGGACATCGTCTTCTATCACGAGGTGTTCAACCCCTGTTTCGGAGCGATGCAGACTAGCCAGGTGGCCTGCGATCTGGCGGCATTTGGTCTTGAATTCGGTTGGTACCTTGCGGCAACTGGAGACGAGCCGCCGGGCAGCTC
>JANOBA010000154.1:0-3762 GCA_031411415.1 Novosphingobium sp. | reverse complement strand
AAATCGACATCCTCTTGGTTGAGATCGCCGCGAACCCGGACTCTGGGGTAAGGTTGCCAACTCCCCTTGACGACTGGCTCGTCCGGCACGGCGGTCGACGACACCGCATCACCATCGTGTTCAGGGCCGACATCGATCGTGACACGCTCTATGTTGCGCTGGTCGCCTTCGGAGGACAAGACTGGCTTACGCAGGGAAATGCGCGGAAAAGCTTCGCGGATTAAGCACATGGCACTGCTTGCAGCGGATTCACCCATCAAAAATCGAGGCGCAGGGCCTGCTTGCCGGCAGCGGGTGAGAGAGACGTCACCTTGAGCCCACACCGGCGATAAAGGCAGATCGCCGCGAGACAAAACCATTCGCAGGCGCAGCAATGCGCTCGGCCAGAAGCGACCATTGGGCGGCCGCAGGACTTACGGGCCTGAACGCCTGCTGGCGACTTCGTTGACGTGCGGCCAAGTCGGTTAGCGGGAGGCATGCGATTGCATTTCTGAGGCCAGGGGAGTATCTTTTCCGAGGAGATGGCGTGTGGGCGACTACGCTGCTTGGGTTTGCCCGGGGGATGCGCAATGGAGAAAGCCGAGGCCCTGATTGGGCTGCTGCGGCAGGCCGCAGAGCCGGATGTCGCCTTGGCCATTGAAAACCTGGTGCGCGACGGCGCGGACAGCGACCTGAACCGGGTGAATGTTCCCGCGTTTTCACTTCGATACGGGCTGGACGAAGAGAGCGCGATCAAAGGTTTCCTTCATGCTTCGGCTTTGGGCCTGTTCGAACTGACGTGGAATGTACTTTGTCCGGGCTGCGGAGGCGTGCTTGACACCAACGCCTCGCTGAAGACGCTTGTGAAAACCGAATACATCTGCGCGCTGTGTGCTGCCGATTTCGCGCCGACGCTGGACGAACTGATCGAAGTCACCTTCACGGTCAATCCGGGGATCCGGCGGATCGCGCAGCACCGCCCGCACGAGCTTTCGCTCAAGGAGTTCCTGCGGGACATATACTGGGGGTCGTGGGTTGACGTAACCGATGAAGGCTACGACAGGCTCATAAACGAGGCCCTGCTGGACACGATGGAACTGGCCCCGGGTGAGCGCGCAGTCATGTCGCTGGCCTTGCCCGAGGGCTATATTATCGTGTTCGAGCCGGTGACCCATGCCGTGCAATTCGTCCCGGTATCGGGCGAGCCTGTGCGCGAGCGGCAGACACTGACCGTCATCTACGACCGTCACCACCATCACACTGCCGAAGTGCCATTGCGGCCCGGGCCCGTGCGGCTGACGCTGGAGAACCGCACCGACACGCGCACGCTGCCCGCTGTGTTTATCGCAGGGGACGTTCTACACGATTTTCTGGGTGCCAGGCGGCCATACCTGACCGCCAAGCGGCTGTTGACGAACCAGACTTTCCGCGACCTTTATCGCACCAACACGCTTGCGATCGACCAACGGCTGACGATCACCAGCCTGACATTTCTGTTCACCGATCTCCGCGGATCGACTGAATTGTACGAAAGGGTTGGCGATCTGGTGGCATTCGATCTGGTGCAGGGGCATTTCCAAGTGCTTCAGGAAATCGTAGCGGCTGAGGCCGGGGCCGTGGTCAAGACCATCGGCGATGCCGTGATGGCGACGTTTGCCACGCCGGGGCGCGCCGTCGCTGCCGCAGTTCGCATGCGCGCGGCGATGCGCGGGTTCAATGCGCAGGCCGGGCGGGACGATCTGTTGCTGAAGATCGGGTTGCACGAGGGGCCATGCATCGCGGTCGCCCTGAACGAACGGCAGGACTACTTTGGGCAGACCGTCAATATCGCGGCCCGCGTGCAAGGCTTGGCGGATGCGCGATCGATCTTTGTCACCAACAGCGTTGTCGAGGATGCGCAGACCGCAAGACTGCTCGCCGACTTGCACCTGGTGCCCGTTCTGCAAAAGGTGAGTTTGCGCGGGATTGCCCGCGACATTCCCGTTTACGCGATCGGCTGACTTGAAATGGCCTGTCGCCGCCCTGCACGTCGGTCATCCCACGACTGCAAGCGGTATCTGAGGAACCAAACCGAACGACTGCATCGTCCCGCTTAGCTGACATTGCTTGCTCGGCTGTCCAGAGTCATCTCCCCGCGCCGCATCAGGGCAGTTCCGCTGCCACCTCCACTGCCCGAAACGGAAGGTAACTAGGACTTGCGCTTCAGTCTTCCTTCGAAGTCAGCGCCAGTTTCGACGGCGATCGTCTCATGCGTGATATCTGCCTGAACCCGGGCAGAGCCGGAGAGCAACACGGATTTCGCGGCAATCGTGCCGTCAATTGTGCCCAGTACCGAGATGTCGAGCGCCGTGACCTGACCCGCTATTCGCCCCGTTGCCGAGACGAGAACTTCCGGTGCCGTCAGGGTGCCCGTAATTTTGCCCATGACATCGATCGGGCCAGTGGTGTTGACGTCGCCGTCGATCTCCAAATCCTCCGCCAGGTGCGAGCGGGCGGCGCTGTTTGCTGCGGCGATCGGCCATTCCGCCTTCGTCATCTCCGTGCCCATGTCCTGAAACTCACCTTGTCCTGCTTGTGATCGTGCATAGGACCAGAAGACGGGGCCGCGTCAATGACGCGGCTGCTTTCTGGGCAAAATCGGCAAGCAAGCGCCGTTTGACAGTCGGCAATGAGTTGGCGAAGAGACCTCCGACCGGCTGGTGTCGCAGGAGGCTGCATTCCTTGCGGACGGCTTTCCAACCCTGAATAGGGTCTGACGGGGATCTCGGTACTTCCCGTGCTAGAAGCTTTATATATTATTGTCAGATACTCACAAAATATCGTATAATGATTGTTATGTAATGTGTATTTGATTTCATTTGACTTTTTTCGCCAGAATTTCGGGCGTGACGCATAATCATCGCCAAAAGCGGCAAGGCCCGCGCGACCGCCGCGCAGAACCGCCAGCAACGTGCCAAGCGCGCTCAGATCAATGTCCAGCACTCTCGAGCCGCGCGAGGAGCGATAAAGCACCAGCCGACGGCCAATCTCACCCGACAGCACAAAGCCCAGCTCGCCATTGGTCAGCCGAAAATCTTCATAATCGCGGCCATCGGCTTTCGGGTTCGGAAACAGCAGTTGGTTCGACAGGGCTTCGAGCGCCGAGCGTGCGGGGCTTTGCCGGATCTGGCTTTGAAACTGGGTCATCATCACCACGACGACGTTCTTCTTGCGGGCGGTGACCAGCCATTCGGCAAGTTTGCGGCTGAAATAGTCATCGTCGAGCACCTTCCATGCCTCATCGTTCACGATCAGTGTGGCGCGCTTTTCCTCAACGTGCATTTCGATGCGGCGGAACAGGTAGGCCAGCATCGCCATGCGTTCGGTTTTAAGATCGAGGATTTCGGTGAGATCAACGGCGGTGATGTCCTGGGTCGTAAAATCCACCACCGGTTCAGCTGCAGGACCGAAGACCCAGGAATAGCGCCCTTCCGGTCCCCATTCACCGACGCGCATCGCAAGATCACGACCGTCCCCGATATCGCCCAAAAGAGTCTGGAAATCACGCAAATTGCGCAGGGCAGCAGGGACATTCGCGTTCTGTCGGATCGCTCGCTTCAACTCATCAGATTGTTGCGGCGTCAGACGGGTGCCACTGGAATCCAGCAGCGACGAGAACCAGTCCAGCAGCCAGGCTTCGCCGCGTTCGCCGTCCTCGGTCGCGAGCGGGTTAAAACCGGTCGGACAGCCCGCCCTGATCTCGTCATAGCGGCCAGCAAGAGCTGTGACGGCCATTTTGAGACC
>JANOBA010000153.1:0-3501 GCA_031411415.1 Novosphingobium sp. | reverse complement strand
CGCCGGGTCGGCGAGGAGCTGGAGCGGCTGATGCGTGAGGGTGCATCGCTCGACGCCTGCGCCATCCTCGTGCGCGCGCAGTTCCAGACCCGCGAGCTGGAAGACCGCTTCATCGCCATCGGCATGCCCTATCGCATCGTCGGTGGTTTCCGTTTTTATGAGCGCGCCGAAATCCGCGATGCGCTGGCCTATCTGCGGATCATCGGTCAGCCAGCTGACGATCTCGCTTTCGAACGGATCTATAACACCCCCAAGCGCGGGCTGGGCGACAAGACGCTGGAGAAGATGCACCGTTACGCGCGCGCGCGCGGCATCCCGCTCGCCGCCGCATCGCTGGAGATCATTGACACCGACGAGCTGCCGGCGCGCGCCCGCGCCACGCTGCTCGCGCTGATGCGCGACATCGCCCGCTGGAGCGATATGGCCGCCAGCCACTCGCCGGCAGAACTGGCG
This sequence comes from Novosphingobium sp., assembly GCA_031411415.1. Classification (GTDB taxonomy): domain Bacteria; phylum Pseudomonadota; class Alphaproteobacteria; order Sphingomonadales; family Sphingomonadaceae; genus Novosphingobium. The sequence continues at coordinate 3,048 of JANOBA010000153.1, read as the reverse complement.
CGTACCGTGCTCGACGAGAGCGGCTATACCGCCATGTTGCAGGCCGAACGCAGCGCGGAAAGCGCCGGACGGCTGGAAAACCTCACCGAGCTTGCCCGGGCGATGGAAGACTACGAAACGCTCGGCGATTTCCTCCAGCATGTCAGCCTGGTGATGGATAACGATGCGGCCTCCGAAGAGGAAAAGGTCACAATCATGACCATCCATGCCGCCAAGGGCCTCGAATTCGATCAGTTGTTCCTCGTCGGCTGGGAGGAAGGCGTTTTTCCCTCGCAGCGAGCGCTCGATGAAGGCGGCCTCGCCAGCCTCGAGGAAGAACGCCGGCTGGCCTATGTGGCGATCACCCGGGCGAAAAAGCGCTGCACCATCCTGCATGCCGCCAACCGGCGGATTTATGGGCAGTGGACCAGCTCGATCCCCAGCCGCTTCGTCGCCGAATTGCCGGAAACCCACGTCGAGCAGGAAACCACGCTTTCGGGCGGCGCATCGCTGTGGAAGGCCAACTGGTCCGAGCGGGCCGATCCGTTCGCTGACGTGGCCCGCGACCGGCCGGGCCGGGCGGAAACTCGCGGCCCCGGCTGGCAACGCGCCGCATCGCAAAGCTATGACCCCGCCCCGCGCCGCATTGCCGAGCCCACCCGCAGCGCCGACAGTTTCGCCGCCAAACCGCGCGGCGACATCACGGTTGGCGCGCGCGTGTTCCACGAAAAGTTCGGCTATGGCGCGGTGGCGGCGCAAGAGGGCAACAAGCTGGAGATCGACTTCGAGAGCGCCGGGCGCAAGCGCGTTATCCACAGTTTCGTCAAGCTGGCCGATTGAGGATTGCCGCAGCGCCTGCTTCCCCCATCAAGGGGGAAGAAGGGCCTTTGCCGCCCCTCAGCCCTGCCGGTCGCGAAGGCTCCCGCTTTTCAGCTTGGGCGGTGCGTCGAGTTCGCCTTCTTCCATGATCTGCTTGCGCATTTCGTCGCGCTTTTCGTGAATCGAGGCGATCACCGGGCCCATCGGCACGCCGAGATCGACCAGCACCGCTTCGGACAGTTGCAGCGCGGCTTCCAGCGTTTCGGGCACCGCATCGGTCGCGCCGGCGCGATAGAGTTCGGCAGCGTGGCCAGCATCGCGCGCGCGGGCGATGATTGGCAGGCTGGGGTGCAGCATGGCGATGCGCTTCACCAGCCGCTGGATTCCGCGCGGATCGTCCATAGTGAAAATGACCGCGCTGGCCCGGTCGAGTTCGAGATGGTCAAGCGTGCGTCCCCTTGCGGCATCGCCATACATCGCCGGATAGCCGTCGCTCTGCGCGGTGGCGACGACATCGGGGTCGCTGTCCACCACGACGAAGCGCTTGCCGTGCTCGCGCAGCATATCGGCCACCAAGCGTCCGACGCGGCCGAAGCCGATGATGATCGCGCGCGGGCCATCGTCAGCATCGGCGCCTGGATCGGCATCTTGCGGTGGCGGCGCCGCGCGGTCAATTCGCCGGCCAAGCCGCCGCCCGGCCAGCGCGAGCAGCGGGGTGACAGTCATGCCGATGGCGGTGACGATCTGCCAGAACTCCGCCGCCTGCGCGCTGATCAGGTTTACGCCGACTGCCGCCGTCAGCACGATCAGCGTGGTCTCGGATGGGCTCGCCAGCAGGATACCGGCCTCGGTCGCCGTGCCCGATCTTGCGCCCATCGCGCGCAGCAGTGCGCCAGTCACCGCCGCTTTCAGCCCCAGCACTGCGACTACCGCCAGCGTCACCTGCCACAGCTGCGCCCAGACCACCGCAAGATTGAGGCTCATGCCGATGGTGATGAGGAAAATGCCCAGCGCCAGGCCTTTGAACGGCGCGGTCATCGATTCGACTTCGGTGTGATATTCGGTCTCGGCGATCAACAGCCCCGCGACCAGTGCGCCGACGATCGGCCCCAGTCCGGTCGCGCCGGTGACGAGAGCCGAGGCGATCACCACCAGCAGGCTGATCGCCAGGAACAGCTCCGGACTCTTGGTGCGCGCCGCCTGCGCGAAGAGCATGGGCAGCACCAGCCGTCCGACAATCAGCAGCGCGGCGACAGTCACTGCGCCCAGCGCCAGTGTCTGCAACAGCTCGCCCCCGGATTGCGCTTCCCCGCCGCGCCCCATCGCGCCCAGCAGGAAGACAATCGGCACCAGCGCAATATCTTCGAACAGCAGCATCGAAAGCGCTGCCTTGCCCACCGCGCTGCGCGTGCCGGTGATCCGCAGCACCAGTGCGGTGGAAGACAGCGCCAGCGCAAGCCCCAGTGCCAGCGCCGTTCCCGCCGAATTGCCCAGCGCCAGCAGGCCGGCGCCGATCAGCCCGGCGCAGACCAGCAATTCCAGCGAACCCAGCCCGAACACCAGCCGGCGCATTTTCCACAGCCGCTCGAACGACAGCTCCAGCCCGACCGAAAACAGCAGCAGGATGATCCCCAGTTCGGCGAATATGCCCAGCGCGCCCGGATCGGTGATGGTGAGGTAATAGAGCCAGGGTTGCACCGCAACGAGTGTGCCCAGCCCATGCGGCCCGATCAGCACGCCGACCAGAATGAAGCCGATGATCGGCGTGATTCGCAGCCGCGCGAACAGCGGAATAACCACACCTGCCGCGCCCAGAATTACCAGGGCATCGGACATCGGATCGGACATGAGTTCGGTTGCAGCCATAGGCTTGATGCTATTGCAGATCGGGCGCAAAAGTCACGGAATGAACGAGGTAGACGTAATAATTGTCGGTGGCGGCCCGGCGGGCATGATGGCGGGGCTGCTGCTTGCCCGCGCCGGGATCGCTGTGCTGGTGCTGGAAAAGCACGCCGATTTCCTGCGCGATTTCCGCGGCGACACGGTGCACCCCTCGACCATGGAAGTGCTGAGCGAACTTGGCATGCTGGAGCGCTTCCTGGCGCGGCCGCACCACCGGATCACTGGCGCCGAGGTTGTTTTCAACGGCCACCTGCTGACCATCGGCGATCTCAGCCATTTGGCCATGCCCGCGCCGTTCATCGCCATGATGCCGCAGTGGCACTTCCTCGATTTCCTGAACGATGAGGC
>JANOBA010000152.1:0-13598 GCA_031411415.1 Novosphingobium sp. | reverse complement strand
GAGCGCGGTCGCCTCAATGCCGTATTCTTTGGTGGATCGGCCCGAGTTGATGTCGATCGAGACCAGAGCCTCAGTCGGGTTGATGACGATATAGCCGCCCGACTTCAGCTGGACGAAGGGATCGTACATCGCGGTCAGCTGGTCTTCCGCGCCGTGGCGCTGGAACAGCGGGACCGGATCGGAATAGGCCTTCACCCGCTTGACGTGGCTGGGCATCAGCAGCTTCATGAAGTCGCGTGCGGCGCGATAGCCGGCTTCGCCTTCCACAACGACATCCTCGATGTCCTTGTTGTAGATGTCACGGATCGCACGCTTGATCAGGTCGCTGTCCGAGTGGATTAGCGCCGGGGCAGAGCTGCCCAGTGTGGTTTCGCGAATGCCGTCCCACAGCCGCGCCAGATAGTCGAAATCACGCTTGATCTCAGTCTTGGTGCGCTGAAGCCCGGCCGTGCGCACGATGCAACCCATCGAACGCGGGAGGCTGAGTTCGGCAATTATGCTCTTGAGCCGCTTGCGGTCGCTGACAGAATTGATCTTGCGGCTGATGCCGCCGCCGTGGCTGGAATTGGGCATCAGCACGCAATAGCGGCCTGCAAGGCTGAGGTAGGAAGTTAGTGCGGCGCCCTTGTTGCCGCGTTCTTCCTTGACAACCTGGACCAACAGTACCTGGCGCCGGTGGATGACATCCTGAATCTTGTAGCGGCGGCGCAGCGCCATGCGCTTGGCGCGCAGTTCGTCGGCTTCCTTCGAGCGGCCACGGCCTTGCGGGCGGCGCCCGCGGCGGGGGCGATCCTCGCCGTCAGCGGATTCTTCGCCATCGCCTTCGTCGCCGTCATCGTCGCTGCTTTCGGCACGGTCATCGTCGCCGTGATCCTCGCCGTCGTCGTCATAGTCGCTCTGGAGGTGGCCGCCTTCAATCGTCGAAACCTCGTCGTGATCATCGCCATCGACTTCGGACAGGCCGCCACCCATGTCTTCGCTGAGGTCGTCGTCCTCGATCCGGTCGAGTGCGCTTTCGCCAAAGTCGTCCGCGTCTTCGGCGGCACGCAGCGCAGCTTCTTCCTCGGCATGGGCCGCTTCTTCGGCGAGCAGCCGGTCACGGTCATCCTTGGGGATCTGGTAGTAGTCCGGGTGGATCTCGCTGAAAGCCAGAAAGCCATGGCGATTGCCGCCGAAGTCGACGAATGCCGCCTGCAGCGAGGGTTCGACCCGGGTTACCTTGGCGAGATAGATGTTGCCCTTGATCTGCTTGTGTTCGGCAGATTCAAAGTCAAATTCCTCAATACGGTTGCCCTTGAGCACCGCCACCCGGGTTTCTTCCGGATGGCGCGCATCGATTAGCATGCGCGTTGTCATTTGTTATTCTCCATGCGCGCCCACGCCCTGGCAGTCCGGGTCTTGGTCCAAAAGATTGGAGACCGGAGATCAGGGCGGCGCGAAATTGTGTGTTGAAACTGCGCGGCATGGCCAGGGCAATGGCCCTGGCGCGGCGCGCAGCAGCAATCGGGGAAAGCGGGCCGGGAATGGCCAGCTGGTGGGGTTTCGTGTCTGCTGACAAGAGAATGCGCGGCAAAAAAGTGCGCGCAGAACCTGCAACCCGGCCTGCCGGAGCCCTGAAAGGCAGCGGCGGACAAGTCGTCAGGAAATCTCTCATGTAAGCATCAACCTGTTGGCTTTCCGGCAAGAAAAGTGCCGGATTTTTGCTCGTGGCGCCCTTGCCGACCCAGCTGTTTCTGCAGGTCCGAAGCAAGTTGCACCGGCGGCAGCACGAAAGGATCGGAGCAGGCCTGCCCCGGCAGCGGCGGATTAGCACCGCATCGCCACAGGGGCAAGTTTATTGCGCCCCGTCAATGTGGAACAAGCGGGCGCAGGCGTTGCCGTGGGGGCAAACGCAGCCTATTCAGCTGGGTTCAATGCGTCGCCTTTTCCCACTTCTGTTTGTTGTGCTTGCGCCGCTGGCGGTGCTTGCCGGGCTGATTGTGGTCGACCGCCTGTTTGGCTCGCCCGGGCGCGGGCATGATTATGTGTTGCGTCTGATCATTCCGCCGGTCGCCGGCCAGGTCGGGCTGCCCAAGGTCCTCGGGCCTCAGGATGCCAGCCGGCCGCTGGTGGTGATCGATGCCGGGCATGGCGGGCATGATCCCGGCGCAGGCGCTGAGAGTCTCAAGGAAAAGGCGCTGACGCTCAGCCTTGCTCTGGCGCTGCGCGATGAATTGCTGCGCGGCGGCGGCATCCGGGTTGCGCTGACCCGCGATGATGACCGCTTCCTGCTGCTTGAGGAACGATCGGGGATTGCCCGGCGACTGAATGCCGATCTGTTCCTTTCGATCCACGCCGACAGCACCGAAGGCGAGGCTGCCAGTGGCGCGACGGTCTATGTCCTGTCTGAAAAAGGATCGAGCGATACCGCCCAGCGCATGGCCGAGCGCGAGAATCGTGCCGACGCAGTGGGCGGCGTGGTTCTGGGCCAGCAGAGCGAGGCGGTGAGCGCCATCCTCGTCGACCTCTCGCAACGAGAGACGCAGGCGAAGTCGGAAGAACTGGCGCGGCTGATCCAGCGGACATCGCGCGGGCGGCTGCCGATGCGTGATTCCGCGCTGCAATCGGCGGCTTTCGTCGTGTTGAAGTCGCCCGATGTGCCCTCGGCGCTGTTCGAAGTTGGCTATATCAACAACAGCGAAGATGTGGCGCGGCTGATCACCCACGAGGGCAGGCACGACTTCGCCGATATTGCCGCCACGGCCATTCGGCTGTTTTTTGCCCGCCAATCACGTCTATAGAGACTGGCGCTTGGGGAAATGGGCATGCTAGAGCACCAACGCCATGGCTGATACCGACGCTTCACTCAACTTGCGCCTGCGCATCCGCCGCAATGCCAGCGGACTTATCAGCGAATTTCGCGATAACTGGCGCGAGAAGCGATGGTTCCGGCGGCTCGGCTATGTACTGGCGGGGCTGCTGCTGGCCTTCGTGCTGCTCTGGGTGCTGGTACTGCGCAACCTGCCTTCGGCGGAAAAGCTGCTGACTTATCAGCCGCCGTTGCCCAGCATGGTGCGCGGCATCGATGGCGAGATTGTCTATAGTTATGCGCGCGAACGGCGGGTGCAGCTGCGCTTCGTCGATTTTCCGAAGCCGATGGTGAATGCATTCCTCGCCGCCGAGGACAAGACCTTCTGGACGCACGGCGGTGTGGACTACACTGGCCTTGCCGGCGCGGTGCTCGATTATGTGTTGAAGATCGGCTCGGGCGAGCGCGCACGGGGTGGCTCGACGATCACCCAGCAGGTCGCCAAGAACATCCTCATTGGCAATGAATATTCGATCGGCCGCAAGCTCAAGGAAATGATTCTCGCCCGCCGGATTGAGGACGTGCTGACCAAGCAGCAAATTCTCGAGCTCTATCTTAACGAGATCCCTCTAGGCCGGCAAAGCTTTGGCGTGCAGGCCGCATCGCGCGCCTATTTCAGCAAGGATGTCGGCGAACTCCAGCTCCACGAAGCGGCATTCCTCGCAATTCTGCCCAAGGCGCCGGAAACCTATGGCCGCGCCAAATTTGCCGCGCTGGCGATGGAGCGGCGCAACTGGGTGCTCGACCAGATGGTCAAGAACGACCTCGTGAGCGAAGCCGAGGCCGCAGCCGCCAAGGCGCAGCCGCTTGGCATCGTCGCGCACCGGGTCGAGACTTACGATCCTTCGGTCGGCTATTATGTTGAGGAAGTCCGCCGGCGGCTGATGGAGAAATACGGCGAGAGCGCCGATGCCGGTCCCAACAGCGTTTATTCGGGCGGACTGTGGGTGCGCACTTCGCTGGATCCGCAGATGCAGAAAGCCGCGCAGGACGCATTGCGTACCGGCCTGCTGCGTTATCATGCGGGCAAGGCCTGGAGCGGTCCGATTGCCAAGATCAATCTCGATCCCGATAGCTGGCGCTCGCAACTGGCGCTGGCCGGCAAATCGATTTCCTACCTGGACTGGCGTGTCGGGTTGGTGCTGCGCCGCGATGGCGCTTCCGGCCAGATCGGCTTTGTCGACGGCACCACCGGTGCACTGACCGGGATGCCCGATGCCTTGCGCGCAGGCGACGTGATCGCTGCGGCGCCGGCCGGAAACGGCGTTTTCGGTGTGCGCACGATCCCGGAAGTTTCCGGTGGCATGGCCGTGGAAAGCCCCGTCGACGGGCGGGTTCTGGCGCTGCAGGGCGGCTTCGATGCCGGGCTCGGCTCGTTCAACCGGGCAACGCAGGCGATGCGCCAACCGGGCTCGACGATCAAACCCTTTGTCTATGCCACTGGGCTCGATTTCGGCATGACGCCTGCCAGCATGATCCTCGACGGTACCTTCTGCGTCTATCAGGGCGCACGCTATGGCAAGAAGTGCTTCAGCAACTTTGGCGGCGCTGGCGGCAGCGGCAACCACACGATGCGCTGGGGGCTGGAGCAATCGCGCAACCTGATGACCGTACGCATCGCCAGCGATTCCGGTATGGAAAACGTGGTGAAGACTATCGACCGCGTCGGCATCGGCAAATACGATCCCTATCTGTCGTTCGCGTTGGGAGCCGGCGACACTACCGTGTTGCAGATGGTCAACGCCTATTCCGCGCTGGCCAATCACGGCGTGCAGTATCCCGCATCGCTCATCGACTATGTCCAAGCCCGCACCGGCAAGGTGATCTGGCGTGCCGATACCCGGCGCTGCATGGGCTGCAACATGGCGCAGTGGGACGGAAAGCCGATGCCGCGCCTCAGCCCTCGCGGCAAGCAGGTGCTCGATGCGCGCACGGCCTATCAGACCGTCCACATGCTCGAAGGCGTGGTGACGCGCGGCACCGCGGAAGTTCTGCGCGATCTCAAGCTGCCGATCTTCGGCAAGACCGGGACGACTTCGGGGCCGACCAATGTCTGGTTCATCGGCGGATCCCAGCGGTTCATTGCCGGTGTCTATCTCGGCTATGATCAGCCGCGCTCGCTGGGTGGTTATGCCCAGGGCGGCCGGATTGCAGCGCCCATGGTCAAGCAGCTGATCCAGGCCACGCTCCCGCGTTGGAGCCACTTGCCCGCAACCGCGCCCGCCGATGTCCACATGGTCAAGATTGACCGGATCACCGGTAAACGCGCCTTTGCGGGAACCCCGGGCGACGATCCCAAGTCATCACTGATCTGGGAAGCCTTCAAAGCTGATACCGAACCAAGGCGATCGACCCAGCTCGATGAATTCGAGTCGCGCCGCGATGCCGTCGTCGCCCAGTTGCGGCGCGGGCCGCAAGTGCGCAAGACAGACACAGAGGCGAAGCCGCAAGCCACCGAGGCCAAGGACTTTGTCGAGGATCAGGGCGGCGTCTATTAAGCGCTGACCGGTTTTAAGCGCGAACTGGCGGAAGAGGAAGCAGCACATGCCCGGATTGCATCCCTCGTGCCACGCGGCGAGCGATCCTGAACGCCTGGCCATGTTGCTGGCCGATACCGGCGAGACACTGACCTATCGCGAGCTTGACGAAGGCTCCAACCGGGTGGCGCAGTTCCTGCGCGCGGCGGGCCTGAAACCGGGCGACCGGATCGGCGTGATGATGCGCAATTCCCCGGCATTCGCCATGGTTCACTGGGGCGCGACGCGCTGCGGCGTGTTTGACATCCTGCTCTCGACCCACCTCAAGCCCGACGAGGCGAGTTATATTCTGGCTGATGCCGGGGTGCGGTTGCTGGTGCTTTCGGCCTCGCTGGGCGAAACGCCGCACATGCTGGCTGCTGAACGCGCGGCGCGAATTCCGGGCGTAGAAGCGGTTTTTTATGCCGATCAAGAGCAATTGCCCGACGCATCGTCGTTGGAAGAAGCATTGGCGGCTATGCCCACGATGCCTGTGCCGGACGAGATTTCGGGCTTCCACATGATCTATTCCAGCGGCACCACCGGACGCCCCAAGGGGATTGTCCAGCCCTTCACGCCCGGGCCAATTGATGAGCCTAACGCACTCGAAGGTCCGATGCCGATCTATGGCGAGTTAAAGCCGCTGGTGACGCTCAATGTGGGACCGCTTTATCACGGCGCGCCACTGTCCAGCATGGTCTGCACCCACCGCAATGGCGGCACGTTCATCACCCAGCGCAAGTTTGATGCCGAAGGCGTGTTGCGCGCGATTGACGAACACAAGGTAAACCACTGCCAGTTCGTGCCGACGATGTTCGTGCGGATGCTGGCGCTACCGGATGAAGTTCGCCTCGGCTATGACATGTCCAGCCTCAAATTCGTGCTGCACGCCGCCGCACCCTGTCCGGTTGAGATCAAGCGGCGGATGCTCGAATGGTGGGGCCCGGTGATCCACGAATACTACGGCAGCACCGAAGGCGTCGGCGCGACATCGATCAGCGCGGAGGACTGGCTGCGCAAGCCCGGCTCGGTCGGCAAGACATCGCTCGGCCCGATCCACATCTGCGACGATGACGGCAACGAGTTGCCAGTGGGCGAGGCGGGGCTGATCTATTTCGAGGCGCTGCCTGGCAGGGTGGTCAACTACCTCAACGATCCGGCAAAGACCCGCAGCGCCAGCAATCCCTTGCAGCCCAACTGGATGACCGTGGGCGATATCGGCCGGGTGGACGAAGAGGGCTTCCTGTTCCTCACCGACCGCAAGGACTTCATGATCATTTCGGGCGGGGTGAACATCTATCCGCAGGCGATCGAGGATTGCCTGATCGTCCATCCCAAGGTGCTCGACGTCGCGGTGATCGGCGTGGCGCATGCGGAGATGGGCGAGGAAGTGAAGGCGATTGTCCAGCCTAAGGACTGGGCGGATGCGGGGCCGGATATGGAAGCGGAATTGCGTGACTGGGTGGCCTCGCGGATTTCGAAAGTGACGCAGCCGAGGTCGTATGAATTTGTGTGCGATCTGCCGCGCATTCCTTCGGGCAAGCTGGCCAAGCATGAACTGCGCAAGATTTACGGGAACCCGGTGGCGGTGGTTTGAATCCTCCCCGTGCCGGAGAGGATTTATTTGACACGATTATGTCAAAATGACAAATTCAGACCATGCATGGCAAATTTGATTCGCGGCATCCATTGGTCGGCCTCTCGGACGAGTTGATCCGGCTTAACGGCCGGCTGAAAAGCCTGTTTGCCGAGGCGCGGCGTGGGGCGGGGCTGGGCGATTCCGAGATGGGCGTGCTCAACGCCGTGGTCGAAGCGGACCGCCCGCCGACGGTGCCGCAAATCGGCCGTTCGTTCGGGCACCCACGCCAACTGGTGCAGCGCGCGGCCAACGCGTTGATGGCGGCGGAACTTATCGAGGCCGTGCCCAATCCTGATCACAAGCGTGCGGTGCTGCTGCGCGCGACCGACAAGGGGCTGGCGCTCAAGCGCGAGATTGATGCGCGTGCGGATGCCAAGGCGGCAGAAGTGGCGGCGGGGCTTGATGCCGATGCCATTCGCGCCGCCGCTCGCGCGCTGGGCGAGATACGGCGCGGACTGGAAACCCAGCTGCGCAACAAGACCTGAGGAGAGGAAAGACATGGAAGCCAATCTCGATGACCTCGCGCCGATCGGTCCTTTGACCGAATGGCTCGATGCGCATGTGCCGGAACTCGGCAAAGGCTCGCTGAAGCGCGAAATGCTGCATGGCGGCACATCCAATGTCGTATTCACGCTGGATCGTGGCGGCCTGCCCATGGTGCTGCGCCGTCCGCCCGCCGTGCCGCCGCCGGGTGCGGAAAAGGGCGTGCTGCGCGAGGCGCTGGTGCTGTCGGCGCTGAACGACACCGAAGTGCCCACGCCGGTCTGCTATGGCGCCTGCGAGGATAGCGATGTTATCGGCATGCCGTTCTATGTCATGGAACGCGTTGATGGCTGGGCGCCCAATCTGCGCGACGAGAAGATCCACAACCAGCCTCCGTTCGACAAGATGCCCTATGAATACGGCATCGCCTACGCCATCGTCGGCGGGCTGCAATTGCTGGCCAATGTCGATCACAAAGCGGTGGGGCTGGAGGATTACGGCAAGCCAGGCAACTTCCTCGCTCGCCAGGTCGATCGCTGGGCAGGTCAGCTGAAAAGCTATCCCGAGCGCTATAAGGGCTACACCGCGCGGCATCTGGAAGGCTATGATGTCGTCGAGGACTGGCTGCGGCGCAACACGCCCACAAAAGAGGTCACTGGCATCATCCACGGCGATGTTGGCACGCCCAACGTCATGTTCCGCCACGGCCCGCCGGCGCGCATCGCTGCCTTCATCGACTGGGAGCTTTCCACGATCGGCGATCCGATGCTCGATATGGGCTGGTTCACCGGCGGCATGCGCGACGAGCGCTTTCCCGATCTCGCCAACACCAATGGCCTCAGCGATCCCAGGAAATCGCCGACCCGTCAGGAACTCGTGCGATACTATTGCGCTGGCACCGGGCGCGATCCGGCGGAGATGGACTATTACACGCTGCTCGCCGGGTTCAAGTCGGGCTGCATCCTTGAATACAAAGTGGCGCAGGCCGCAGCCGGCAAGTTGCCGAAGGACGTCGGCGAATTCTTCGCGCGGTTGGTCGAGGAAAATTTCAAAAAGAACGCAGAGTTCATCCGGAGGATATCATGATCGATTTCAGCGTAGAGCCCGAGTTCCAGGCCAAGCTTGACTGGATGAACACTTTCGTCCGCGAGGAATGCGAGACGATGGACCTGCTGTGGCCGGAAATGGGCGCGTGTTTCGACACCAAAAACGAACCCGCGCGGGCGCACCTCAAACCGTTGCAGGAACGGGTCAAGGCGCAGGGCCTGTGGGCCTGCCACCTCGGCCCGCATCTTGGCGGTCCCGGTTATGGCCAGATCAAATTGGGCCTGATGAACGAGATCATCGGGCGTTCGAACTGGGCGCCAACGGTGTTCGGCACGGCGGCTCCTGACACTGGCAACGCCGAAATCCTAGCTATGTTCGGCACGCCTGAGCAAAAGGCGAAGTACCTTGAGCCGCTGATGGCGGGCGATATTGTCTCGTGCTTCTCGATGACCGAACCGCAGGGCGGCGCCGATCCCGGCGAGTTTACCTGCAAAGCCACGCAAGAGGACGATGAATGGGTGATCGAGGGCGAGAAGTGGTTCTCCTCCAACGCCAAGCTCGCCGCTTTCCTGCTGGTGATTTGCGTCACCGATGCCGATGCGCCGATAACCAGCCGGATGAGCATGTTCATCGTGCCGGCGGAAACTCTGGGGATCAATATCCTGCGCAATGTCGGCATTCCCGGCGATTTGCCAGAAGACGGCCACCACGCGCATATCCGCTATGAGCAAGTGCGCATTCCGCTCGATCATATGCTGGGGGAGCGCGGTGGCGGTTTCAAGGTGGCACAGGCGCGTCTGGGTGGCGGGCGCATCCACCATGCGATGCGCACGGTTGGTAAATGCCAGCGGTTTATCGACATGATGCTGGAGCGCGCCGTCTCGCGGCGCACAAGGGGCCGGATGCTGGGCGATCACCAGTTCGTCCAGGGCAAGATCGCCGATTCCGTCATCCAGCTGGAGCAATTCCGCCTGCTGGTGCTCAAGACCGCTTGGATCATCGACGAGATCGAGGCCGGACGGATGAAGCATGGCGCGGCGCGCAACCATATCGGCATGTGCAAGGTGGCGATGGCCAGTGTCTATGGCGACATCGCCGGGCGCGCTTTGGAAGTGCATGGTTCGCTCGGTATATCGCAGGACATGCCGCTGGGCGCGGCGTTCGGCGGTTATATGTCACTGGCCTTCGCTGACGGTCCGACGGATGCGCACCGTTCGCAATTGGCGCGCGCATACCTGAAGCAGACCAAGCCTGCGCCGGGCATGTTCCCGACCGAACATATTCCGACCCGGACGGCTGAGGCGCGGGCGCGATATCCGAATGCCCGTCCCGATTGGGGTCCGCTGTGATGGATCCACTGTTTGATTTCACAGGCAAGGTCGCGTTGGTCACTGGTGGATCGCGCGGGCTGGGCTATCAGATGGTCAAGGCATTTGCGGAGCGCGGCGCGGATGTGATCATTGCAAGCCGCAAGCTGGAGAATTGCGAGAAGGTCGCCGAGGAATGCCGCGCGCTGGGCCGCAGGGCGCTCGCCGTCTCGGCCCATGTCGGCAAATGGCCCGAGTGCGACCGGCTGATCGAGGAGGCCTATGCCGCCTTCGGGCGGGTCGATATCCTGGTCAACAACGCCGGGATGAGCCCGCGTGTGCCAAGCCATGAACTGTCCGAAGCGCTATTCGATTCCGTGGTGAACCTCAATTTCAAAGGCCCGTTTCGTCTCGCAAGCCAGATCGGCAAGCACATGTTTGATGCAGGAACCGGCTGCATTATCAATGTCACTTCTTCAGGCTCGATGATGCCGCTGCCCGAAGTCGTGGCCTATGGCTCGTCGAAGGCAGCGCTCAATGCCATGTCGCGCAGTCTGGCATGGGAATATGCGCCGCATGTACGGGTCAACACGCTCTCGCCCGGCGCCTTCCGCACTGACATCGTCGAGGCCTGGCCGGACAAGGGGCAGGGGCCGATCGGCATTCCGCGCGGCCATGCGGCGAACCCTGAGGAAATCGTCACAGCAGCGCTGTATCTCGCCAGCCCGGCATCGGTGAATGTCACAGGATCGCTGGTGCGCTGCGATGGAGGACAACACTGATGCCGCTAGCCGTCATCGCCGATGCGTTCGGCCCGCCCGAAAGCTACAGCTTGCGCGAATTCGATCCCGGCCCGCCCGGACCCGGTGAGTTGCGTGTCCGCATTCATGTGGCGGGGATCAGCTATGTCGATGTGCTAACCGCCATGGGCAAATACCAGTTTCACCCGTCACTCCCGTTCATCCCGGGCAGCGAATATGCCGGCGTGGTCGAGGCTGTTGGCGAAGGCGTGAGCACTTTTGCCGTGGGCGATCGGGTGAATGGCAGCGGCATGGGCGGCATTTTCTCGCAAGTGAGCAACTTCGTGGCGGCAAACGTCAACAAGGTCGCCGATGGCATGGACCTTGAGACCGCAGCGATTTTTCCGGTGAACTACCTCACTGCCTGGCATGCGCTGGTCGACCGGGGCCGGTCGCAAGCAGGCGAGACCTTGCTGGTACTGGGCGCGGCGGGCGGCACCGGGTTTGCCGCGATCCAGGTCGGCAAGCATCTCCGGCTGCGGGTGATCGCTTCAGCATCCAGCGCGGACAAGCGCGCGGCGGCGCTGGCGGGCGGGGCGGATGCCGCGGTGGAAACCGGCGCGGCGGACTGGCGCGATCAGGTCAAGGCGGCGAATGGTGGCAAGGCCATCGACCTCGTGTTCGATCCCGTTGGCGGCGATGCGACAGAGCTGGCCTTCCGCACGCTTGGCTATGACGGGCGGCATCTGGTGATCGGCTTTCCTGCCGGCATCGCCGCGCTCAAGACCAATCTGCCGCTGCTCAAATGCGCCAGCCTGGTCGGAGTGCAGGTGCGCGGGGCGGGGATTGAGCGGCCCGAGACGATGGCGGCAGACCGCATCGCTGTGCAGGAAATGGTCCGCGCGGGTGTGGTGAAACCGGCAATTGCCCGGCGCTACGCCCTCGCAGATTACGCTGAGGCGATGAATGCGGCTTACGGCGGCAAGGAGGCGGGGCGGATCGTGCTGCGGATGGATTAGCCGCTTGACCTTGCCGGGGGCGCTGCCGAAGGTCACGCCAGCAAAGACAAGGGAGAGCATCATGGTCACCATCGCCGAGCACAAGAAAGAAGCTGAAGCCCACGTCCTCTATCACAAGGATAAGGCGACCAAGATCGCAACGATAACCATCAGTCGCGTCGAGAAGCACAACACCGCCACCATCGGGATGCGCGCGCGCTTTGGCGAGCTGGTGTTCAAGGCCAATATCGACGACGATGTGAAAGTGCTGGTGATCCGCGGCGAGGGTGACAATTTCGGCTCTGGCGGCGATCTGAACGAACACGGGGATCTCTATCTCAGCCCCAAGCCCGGCGATGGTTTTCTCGATGATCTGGAAATCGATGATCCCGATGTGAAATACCCGCCGGTCGGCTCCTATCGCTACCTCCATGGCCTGACCGACTATTATGCCAAAGCACGTTCGGGAAACCGGGCGCTTCAGGAATTCAAGAAGATCAGTATCGTCGAGGCCAAGGGTTATTGCTATGGCTGGCACTTCTATCTGTGTGCCGATGCCGACATCATCGTATCTTCCGACGACGCCCTGTTTGGTCATCCGTCATTCCGCTATGCCGGTTGGGGCCCGCGCATGTGGCAGTGGCTGGAAACCGTGGGGCTGCGGGCATTCAGCGAAATGTTGTTCACCGGCCGGCCGTTCACCGCACAGGAAATGTACACCGCCAACCGCTTCGTCAATTCCGTCGTGCCGCGCGACCAGCTCGAGGCGGAAACCGCGAAGTACGCACATGCCTGTTCGATCTCCCGGCCAACTGACGTGGTCGTGGCGCAAAAGACCTTCATTGAGGCTTACAAGCAATATCGCGGCGAATATTTTGGCAGTCTGATGACCGGCTGGCTCGAAGGCATGCTGCCGCTGATGAAAGACGACGGCGTGAACGACGTGAACCTGGGTAAGGGCGATACCTTCCAGCAAGGCATTGGCGCCGTGGTGAAAGGCAACGACCTCAACTACCCGAAAGACTGGCGCCTTTCCAAGAAGGGCCGCGAAAGCAACGAGCTTTGATCGGTTTCCCCTCTCGCTTGCGGGAGGGGAGTTACCGCGCCGGATCGAAGAAGGGCTTGTTGCCGATCACCGTCACCCGCTCCATCGCCCGCATCGCCGGATAGTAATCCGCCACCGCATAGTGCTGGCACGAGCGGTTGTCCCAGAAGGCGATGGAATTGGCCTTCCAGCGAAAGCGGACCTGATATTCCGGGCGCGAGGCCTGTGAATAGAGGTGATCGAGCAGCCAGGCGCTTTCCTTCTCACTCAGCCCTTCGATGTGGGTGGTGAAGGCGCTGTTCACATAAAGCGCGCGTTCACCGGTTTCCGGATGGGTGCGCACGACCGGGTGGCGTTGGGGCGGAAACTGTTCCCAGAAGCTCTCTTTCGATTTGCCCTGCAATGTTGCGAAGATGCTGCCGTCGTGCACCGCAGTAAGCGTGCAGATCCAATCTTTGAGCGCGGGCGACAGGCCATCGTAAGCGGCGACCATATCAGCCCACATGGTGTCCCCGCCAACTTCGGGCATGATCCGCGCGCGCAGGATTGATCCGAGCGATGGTTCGGCGCGCCAGGTGACATCGGAATGCCACAGGTCCGCTCCAACCTTGCTGCCCGGCCTCGTCACTTCGTTGGTTTTAAGATGGAATATCTCGGGGTGGGGCTGATCCTTGGGAGTGATCGGGTGGACTTCGAGTTCGCCGAAGCGGCGGGCAAAGGCGATGTGCTGGTCCTCGCTGATCGGCTGATCGCGGAAGAAGACCACCTTGTATGTCAGCAGTGCCGAGCGGATATCGGCGATGGTTTCATCGTTAAGCGGACCACCGAGATCGATGTCGAGAATCTCCGCGCCGATGCGCGGCGTCAGCGGGGCGACCTTGAACCGGCTGAAACTGCGGGGTTGGGCAATCGTGGCCATGACAATCCTCCCTTGACGTGGATGCACCGACTATGCGCAAATCGCGAGCGCGCGCA
>JANOBA010000151.1:0-15001 GCA_031411415.1 Novosphingobium sp. | reverse complement strand
GAGGTGGCTGATGTCGAGGTGCACGTAATCCAGCCCGAAGCGCTTGATCTCGCTGTCGATGGCGCGGGCGACGACATCGCGCGGGGCAAGCTCCAGCCGCTCGTCGTACTCCTCCATGAAGCGCTTGCCGCTGCGCGGGTTGATCAGCCGCCCGCCATCGCCGCGCACCGCCTCGGTGATCAGGAAGTTCTTGACCTCGAGATTGTAGAGGCAGGTCGGGTGGAACTGCATCATTTCCATGTTGGCGACCCGCGCGCCGGCGCGCCAGGCCATGGCGATGCCGTCGCCTGTCGCGCCCCGCGGTGCGGTGCTGAACTGATAGACCCGGCCCGCGCCGCCGGTCGCCAGTATCGTGGCGCGTGCAGTGTGCGCCTCGACCTTGCCGCTGGCCTCATCAAGCGCATAGACCCCCCAGACGCGGCCCGAGCCCGAATAGCGCTCCTCATGCCGCCCGGTGATCAGATCGATACAGGTGCGCCCCGGCAGCAGGGTGATATTGGCATGGTCCCTCGCGGCTTTCAGCAGCGCCTGCTGCACCGCCCAGCCGGTGGCATCGTCAACATGAACGATGCGCCGCTGCGAATGGCCGCCCTCGCGGGTGAGATGGAGCGCGTTTTCCCCCTCGCTGTTCGTTTCGCTGTTGAACGGCACGCCCAGTTCCACCAACCGGTCGATGGCGTGGGGCGCGCGTGAAATCACGAATTCGACCGTCTCGCGCCGGTTGAGCCCGGCCCCGGCTATCATCGTATCGCCAACATGCTGCTCGAAGGTGTCGCCAGCAGCCAGCACGGCGGCGATCCCGCCTTGCGCCCATGCGGTCGAACCCTCTGCCAACCCGCCCTTGGCCAGCACCAGCACCTTGCACTTTTCGGCCAACGCCAGCGCCGCGGTCAGGCCGGCAGCTCCCGAGCCGACGATGATGACGTCATGCAGGGCCATTGGGGGAGCGCTCATGCGCAAGAATCAAATGGAATGCTCATGGCACCCGTCATGCCCAGCCGCACGGCTTGCGGCAAGTTGGAAGCACTCCAGCCAACATTGCGCGCCTAGTGTTGCATTTTTGCCATCCACCACAGAATTTAGACCATGCAAGTTCCCGCCACCATTGCCCGGCACGGGGTTTGCCCCTAGACGGGTGTCTAACCGGGCATGATCCGGGGATTTGGCGCGCAGGGCGGGGCATCGCCTGGCAACTGCATGTTGCGCCTGCACAGGGTTTTTGGAGGAGAGTCTGATGAACACCAATCGTGGTATTGCATATCGCGCGGCCTTGCTGCTGGGCAGCGCGGCCATGGCCCTGCCGCTGTGGGCCGCTCCGGCCATGGCGCAGGGTGCTGCGGCAGATGCCGACAGCAACGACATCATCGTTACGGCGCAGCGCCGCAATGAAAAGCTGGAAGATGTGCCGATGTCGGTTGCTGTGGTCACGCAGGAATCGCTGGCCAATTCCGGCATCAATTCGGTGCGCGACTTGCAGAATGTCACCACCGGCTTCCTGGTGAACAATTCGGGTAACACGCCCCAGCCCGCCATTCGCGGCATCACCACGACCAATGCCGGCGCATATGAAAACAACGTCGCGCTGTTTGTCGACGGACTGTATCAGGCGACGCCGCAAGTGCTGAACATGGACCTGCCCAATGTGCAGGACATCCAGATCCTGAAAGGTCCGCAAGGCACGCTTTATGGCCGCAACGCGACCGGCGGCGCGATCCTGATCAACACCATGGATCCCGGCGACAGCTGGAAAGGCACGGCAGAAGCGACCTATGCGAACTTCAACGACTATCGCGGCAAAGCCTTCGTCGCCGGCCCGCTGAGCGACAAGATCGGCGTCAGCATCGCCGGCACGCTGCGCCACACGGATGGCTATTACAAGCGCGCCAGCCGCACCACTCCGGGCTCGTTTGATGGCAATTTCCTGGGCCTTCGCCAGGAAGCGCTACGCGCCAAGCTGAAATTTGACCTGAGCGACACCTTCAGTGCGACAGTGGCCTACAACTATCTGCACGCCTCTGATCCGCGCGGCGTGGTTTTTGCCTATATCGAAAACGTGGCGGCACCCTATACCGGTACCACCGGCAACGCCACGCGCCCGCGCGGGCTGGGCGAAGCCGCCGGCGATGTGTTCGATGTCAACCTGCGGATGAACGAAGGTTCGCTCAAGCTGGAACTCGATACCGGCATCGGCAAATTGCGCTCGGTCACCGGCTATACGGTTGCACGCAGCCGCAGCACCTTCGACTTCGGCGGCTCTTATGTGCCCGACAGCTATTCGGACAGCTCGGTGCGCGATCGCACCTGGCAGGAAAATCTCGACTTCGCCATCGACGCGATCGACAATCTCGATCTGGTGGTCGGCGGCAACTACTACAACATCAAGACTGACTTCGATCCGGTGGTGAACACCGCCTTTGGCGGCCCTGCCGCGCTGGGTGCGGCTTTCCCCGACCCGGCCACGGCGCTTGTTCCGCTCACCGACTACAAAAAGTTGAGCGAGACCTATTTCTTCCGCACCAAGGAAGCCTGGGCAGTGTTTGCCGACGCGACCTTCAAGGCGACCGAACAGCTCAGCGTCAATCTGGGTGGTCGCTATAGCAAAGAGACCCAGAGCGTCTCAGGCTACAAGATCAACTTCAGCTCAGTGACTGGGGCGGCGACTTCCTGCCCTTATTCGATTAACGGCGAAACGGTCGCCGGATTGACTTGCGCCAATGGAGCGTCTGCCAGGCAGTCGCACTATAGCAAGTTCACTCCGCGCGCCTCGATCCGGTATGAGATCAATCCGGGCACCAATATCTACCTCACCTATTCCAAGGGCTTCCGCGCTGGCGAATGGAACGGGGTAATCCCGGGCGACAATCCCTCGCGCTGGTTCGACGTGAAACAGGAATCGGTGAATTCCTACGAACTCGGCTTCAAGACCGTCACTTCGCGCCTGCGCTTCGAACTGGCCGGCTTCTATTACGATTATCGTGATCTCCAGGTCAGCAACACCCAGGTCATTCAGGTAGGCACACCGCCGGTGGCAACGCCGCTGGTTGTGCTCGCCAATGCGCCCAAGGCAAAGATCTATGGTGCCGAAGCCAATATCGACTTCAAGGTCAATGACAACTTCACCGTGCGCGCCGGGGCAACCTGGCTCCATGCACGTTATGGCGATGAGTTCGTGATCAACGCGCAAGGCGTTTGCCTGAACACCGCAATCACCTGCCCCGGCGGCGTCAGCACTGTTGGCTTCAATACCAACAGCGATCCGCTGCGCACCTATACCAATAAGGCACTGGATCAGAACCTTTCGGGCCTGCAGATGTCGCGTGCGCCTGATTTCACCGGCTTCATCGGTTTCGATTATCTTGTGCCGATGGGTGATGGCGGGCTGCGCTTTGCGGCAAACCTCAAATACACCTCGAGCTATGTTGTCACCAACCCGGCAGTCTGGGGTGGCGACGAGCGCTCCGCAGTGGTGCGCGCGGGCGCCTTGCCTGATAACTCGCGGGCACTGGCCGGTAGCAGCTTTGCCAGCAGCGCCAGCGAACAGCGCAATCGCCAGTCGGCTTTCGCGCTGCTCAACGCCTCGGTGACATGGACCGATTCGACGGACAGCTATTATGTCCGCGTATGGGGCAACAACCTCACCGATCAGAAATACCGCGTGCACTACACCAACAACGGTTCCGGCACGTACTCGCCTATCGGCGAGCCGCTGAGCTTCGGCGGGACGATCGGCTACAAGTTCTGATCTGAATTCAAGCCAACAACAAAAAGGCCCGGCTGCCGCGAGGCAACCGGGCCTTTTTTGTCCCGTCAGATCACACCCCGCTGTTGCCCAGCCCGGCCGCATGCTTGGCGGCAACGAAGCCCCAGCTGAAACTCGGCCCGATGGAGCAACCGGCGCCCGGATAGGCATGGCCCATCACGCCTGCCGTGGTTGTGCCGGTGGCATAGAGCCCTTCGATCACCGAGCCATCGGGCTTCATCACCCGTGCGTTCGCATCGCAGACCACCCCGCCATAAGTGCCGACATCGCCCGGCACGATCTGCACTGCGAAGAACGGCCCTTCCTCCACCGTGCCCAGCGCATCGTTGGGTCCGTGGGTATAGTCGCCGAGGAAGCGGTCATAGGCCGAAGCCCCGCGCCCGAATTCCTCGTCGTTGCCGGCGCGGGCAAAACCGTTGAATTTCTCGGTGGTCGCCACCAGCGCGTCGGCGGGCAGGCCGCAAGCCGCTGCCAGTTCGGCAAGGGTCGCGCCTTGTTTGAGGAAGCCCTTGTCGAACCAAAGCTGCGGCTTTTTGCTGCCCGGCATCGTCTCGCACAGCATGTAGCGGCGCATGAACTGGCTATCCATGATCATCCAACTGGGCACCGCAGGCACGGTCTTGTGGCGCTCCAGCTGGCCCTGGCAGAACAGCATGTAGGAGCCGCCTTCGTTCATGTAGCGAACGCCTGATTGATCGACGAGGAAGGCATGCGGCTTGGCGAGCTGCGTCTGCATGCCGGCGGGGTCTCTGTCGCTGGGCGGCAGGGCCATCTGGTTGCCAACGAATTCGTTCATCTGCGCCATCCATGCGCCCAGCCGCATCATTTCCTTATGCATGTCGCCGGTGTCGCCGGGGGCCGCATGGCTCCATTCCTTGCGAGTATGCGGGATATATTCGTCGCGCATGTCCTGATTGTGGGCAAAGCCGCCAGCATTGAGCAGCACGCCCAGCCGCGCGCCGATGCGCCTTGGCTTGCCGTCCTGCTCGATCACCACACCGACGCAGCGCCCGCCTTCTACCAACACTTCCTTGACTGGAACTCCGGTGCGCAGATCAACGCCCTCGCGCACCGCCGCTTGCAGCATCCGCGCCTGAAGCGCCGCCCCGGCGGTCACCCAGTGTTTGCCGGTCAGCTTGCCGGTCAGGCCTTTCCACACCACCTTGAGCGCCGCCAGTTTCGCTTTCCACGAAACCTTGATCAAAGGCAGGCTCATCGCGTTGACAATGGGCGTCGGCAGGGTGAACTTGTTCGGGCGCAGCTTGTTCTTCCAGTCGCCCAATTCGTTGATGTCGAACAGGTCGGCGAGTACCGTGCGGCCTTCCTCCGATGCGCCCGGTGCCAGAGTGTAATAGTCCGGCCAATAGGGCGCGCGGTTGAACTGAATGCCCTGTCCGATCAGAAATTCGAGCATTTCCGGCGCCTCGCGCAGATAGGCATGGCGGCGTACTTGCGTCGCGCCCGGGGCGTCGTCGTGATCGCCGACAACGGCATCAAGATAGGTCGCGGCTTTCGCGAAACTGTCATCCACGCCGTCGCGCTTCATGAAGCGGTTGTTCGGGATCCACATCACCCCACCCGCCCGCGCGGTGGAGCCGCCGAGCAGATCCGTCTTCTCCACCACCAGCACAGACTTGCCGGCCTTGCGCAGCACCAAGCCGGCACACATCGACCCGCCGCCACTGCCAACGACAACGAAATCATGGGTTTCGTCAAAACCGGCCATCCACTCTCTCCCAATTGTATTTGCCGCAGAGAATGGCATGCTGCAGGCAAAAGGGAAGGGGATTGAAGCGATGCGCAAGACCATTGAGGAGGTACTGGCCGAGGCCGCGATCCGCGACGTGCAAATGCGCTATTGCCGGGGCTGCGACCGGATGGATTTTGAGCTGCTGCGAAGCTGTTTCCACGCCGATGCGACGACCAATTATGGCTTTTTCGGCGGCACAGTGGATGATTTCATCGCTTCTGCCGAGGCGCAGCTGCCCGGCTTTCTGGTCACCACGCACAACACCGGCAACCAGAACATCGAAGTAAACGGCGATACTGCATGGGCCGAGCACTACACCGTCGCAACGCATCGGCTGGCAGCGGACGAGCATGGGCCGCTGCGCGATTTCGTGACTTCCGTCCGCTACATCGACCACATGGAATGCCGGGCTGGCGACTGGCGCATCGCCCATCGCAAACTGGCGCTGGATTGGACGCGAATGGACCCGGTTGCCGATGCGCCGCCCGATCCCGATGTGCCCAGGGCAAAGCGCGACCGCAGCGATATCTCTTACCTGCGCGCCTGACCTGCGCGCCTGAGCGATTTGGCCTTAACCTTGCCCCCGACCCTGTCGTTATGTCCTTGTAAGCGCCGCGAATTTCTCGCGATGCCCCAGACAGGACGGGGAGACCGGCCATGGCCCAGATCAAGCCCGCATTCCGCCGCGAAGACCGGCTCTGCGTGACCATCCCGGCGCGGTGCCGCACGCGGTCGGGCTTTGCTGACCGGCTGATGATCCGCGACCTTTCCAGCCGCGGCTGCCGGGTCGAAAACCTCGCGATCACGCTGCACGCCGGCGATCTTGTCGTGGTCACCCCGGCGATGCTCGCAGGCCAGTGCGGCACGGTTCGCTGGGTTGCGGGCAATACCGCCGGCATAGAATTTGCCACCCCGCTCTATGGCCCGGTGGTCGAGCACCTTCACCGCCAGTTCCGCACTTTCCTGCCCGAAGGCCGGGTCTATTCCACGCCTGCCGCGCGGCTGGCGGCGTGATCATTGCCCCGCCTGATTGGTCAAAGCAGCTTGAAGAATTTGCGCAGCAGTCCGGGTTCTTCGAGCATCGGTCTGATCGGGCCGTGAATCATCCGGCGCATTGAGGTGTCCTGATGCAATTGAGGTTGCACCCAAGTATCGGAATTGCTGCTCTTGAAGCGCATGGCTGACATAATGGCCTCCTGATGGCGTGCCGCTATGAATGATAACGCTGCTCCCGCCTGGTTGTTCCCCTCGCGATCAAGTGGCTGGCAGTGCCCCGGCGCGCGTGATAGGTTTTGTGCCAGTCACGGGAGATCCACAGATGCGCTATCGGATGAGCCTTGCGCTATTCCTTGTCACTGCCGCCAGTTTTGCCATTGCTGCGTGCGGCAGCAAGAGCGGCGTTGATGCAAAAAACGAAAGCCCGGCCGAAGTCGCCAAAAAGGTTGCGGCCAGCGGCATGACCCCGCGCCCGGGCCGCTGGGAAGGCACTTTCCGCGTCACCAGCCTTGAAATGCCGGGCCTGCCGCCCTCGGCCCGCGAAGCAATGAACCAGGCAATGGGAACGGCGCAGCATCATTTCACCTGCCTCACGCCGGAACAAGCCGCTAAGCCCGACGCCCGCTTCTTTCAGAATACTGCCCAAGGCTGCACTTATGAGCGGTTCATTATGGCTGACGGCAAGATCGACGCGGTGATGAATTGCAAGCCGGGGTCCGGCCCAACCAAGATGGCGATGAACGGCACCTACAACGCCGATTCGTATGACCTCAAGATCACCGGCAGCGGCGAAATGGCCAAAGGCATGTCGATGAACATCGCCATGGACGTCACCTCGCGCCATGTCGGCGAATGCAACGGGACCGAAAAGTGAGCAAGCTGACAATAGAGCCGATCAAGCAACACATCGGCGGCATTGTCCACCTTGACCGGGCCGACTTGTGCCACCCCGAAGTGGTTGAGGCCTGCCGCGCGGCGCTGGAAGATCGCGGCGTGCTGGTCTTTCCGCAGATCCACCTGACCAATGCAGAGCAACTCGCTTTCACTGATGCCTTCGGGCAGCGGGTTAAATTCACTGGAACCGTGCCCGGCGGCGAGAACAACAGCCCGGAAGACGACGAACTTTACAAGATCACGCTCGACAAGGAATTCAACGCCGAGCCCGAATATGTGCTGGGCACCTGGTTCTGGCACATCGACGGGGTGACCATCGACCAGCCCTTGCCCAAGGCGACGATGCTCTCGGCACGTAAACTGTCGGCCACAGGCGGGCAGACCGAATTCGCCTCGACGCTCGCCGCGTGGGACCAGCTCTCCGATGCGGAGCAGGAGGCAATCAAGGACCTCACGGTGATCCATCGCATGGAAGCCAGCATGCGGCCGATGTATGTCGAGATGCCGGGCGAACGGCTGGGCCGCTATCGCACCATGTCGACCGTGATGCTGCATCCGCTGGTCTGGACGCAAGCCTCGGGGCAGAAGTCGCTGGTGCTGGGCACCCATGCCGACGAGATCGTTGGCCAGTCGCTGGCCGCCGGGCGTTCGTTGCTGACGCGACTTACCGAATGGTGCGCGCAGAAGCAGTTCACCTACAGCCACGAATGGCAGCCCGGCGATTTCATCGTCTGGAACAACTGCGGGGTGATGCACCGGGTCGTGCCCTATGAGGAAGACAGCGGCCGGATGATGCACCGCACGACGATAATGGGCAGCGAACGGCTGGGGCATGCCTACAAGGCAGTTCAGGCTGCGTAGTATTTCGAAAGCCATAATGGGCCGCTATGCGAATCGATGAATTCCGTGAAGCCGCAATAACGGCCGGTGATGCGCTTTGGCGCGAGGCGAACCAGCGCGCGCTGGATGCGCGCGCCGAGCTCAATCGCCGCACCAGCGAGGCGCGCTCGCAATTCAGCCGCCGCACCGCGCTTGTCCGCAAGCCGGCCCCGGATGGCATCACCGGCCCTTCGCTGCGGCTATTTCTCGGCGAACTTGGGGTTCTGGGCCGGCGCCGCGCCGGAGAGCTTGCGCCCTACACGGCACTGCACCCGCAGCCGGTGATGATCCTGCCCGGCTTCGGCGCGCATCCGCTGCGCATGCGCCGCATGAAGGGCGCGCTTGAAGCCGCGGGCCACCGCGTTCACGAATGGGGGCTGGGCTTTAACCTGGGCCCGACGCCGGCAAACTTCGCCTTCCTGCTGGAGCGGGTGCGTGCGCTTGCGGAGCTGGAGGGCGAGCCGGTGGCGCTGGTCGGCTGGAGCCTGGGCGGCCTGTTCGCGCGCGAAATCGCCCGGCGCGAGGGGCGGCACGTGCGCAAGGTGATCACGCTGGGCACGCCGTTTTCCGGCGATCCCCATGCCAACAACGCCTGGCGCGCCTATCACCTGATCACCGGCCATGCGGTCGATGCCCCGCCGATCGAAGTCGATTTTTCGGCCAAGCCGCCGATGCCGACGATTGCCCTGTGGAGCCCGAAAGACGGCATCATCGCCCCGCGCGCCGCCGCCGGCTGGCCGCACGAGCGTGACCGCGCAGTGGCGCTGCGCTGCAATCATCTCGCCTTTGCCAGCGATCCTGAGGCGATCCTCGAAGTGCTCCGCCAGCTCGATTGGGACGCTCAATTGCAGGTCGTGACCTGATTGCTGCACATATCGTGGACCCAGCCGGTGCCGATATCGGCCTCGACTTTGACCCAAAAGCCCCGGCAATCGAGCAAGCGCCGGATCGTGACCGCGTCTGCATCCTTGCCATAGCGCCGCGAGCGCGAGGTTTCAGCAGGGGCAGCATGGAGCCGGCCGGCAAGCACCTGACCGCCAATCTGATCACCGCGCACCCAGCCTGTGCCCCGGTACCAGCGCCAGCGCGGCGGCGGATCGCCATAGTCGCCGAAGTCCGCCCCGGTGATGCGGAACCAGCCGCCTTGCGAGCCGGTTATGCGAAATTCGGGGAACGTGCCGCTGATCTCCTGCCCGCCCTCGTCAGCGGCGCGCTGGCGCAGCACGCCCAGCAATCGGGCGCCGGGCGAAGGCGCCGCGCGGACTTGCATGACCGGCGCCGAACCCCAGCCATGCACATCGCAGCCATGCGTTTGCGGCATCGGAGCAGCGCCACAACAGGCCAGCATAGCGGCCAGTGACAGGATTTTTCGCATCATCGCCCCTTCCCGCCGAGAATTGAACTCGACATCGGACTAGAATGCCGCCCAATTGCGCAGAATGCAAAATGACCATGCGGAGGGACTGATGCTGGAGATCTGGCGCGCCGGGGGATCAAACACCGGGGCCTCGCCTGAGCTTGCCCGCAGCGTCGAGGCCGAGGGCTGGGACGGGCAGATGTTCATGTGCTCGCAGAACCTCAGTGCCGATCCGTGGGTGCAGATGGGCGTCTGGGCCTCGGCGACGACGCGGCTCAAATTCTCCACCGGAGTGACCAATCCGTTCACCCGCAATGTCGCGGTGACGGCCGGCGCGGCGGCAACGGTGCAGGCAGTCTCAGGCGGACGGGCAGTGCTGGGCATCGGGCGCGGCGATTCGGCGCTGGCCTATCTTGGCCATGCGCCGGTCGGTCTGCGCCAGTTCGAGACTGCGCTGAAACACTTGCAGGTGTTGCTCTCGGGCGGCGAAATTCCGTTCGCGGAATTCGGCAGCTCAGGCGATGCCCCCTCGCTGCACGAGCTCTCGCTGGGCGACCGGCCGACCAGCGTCGCGCTGCGCTGGCTGCCAAAAGACCTGCCCAAAGTGCCGCTCGATGTCGCCGCGACGGGCCCGAAAGTGATCGAAATGGGCGCGCGCATCGCCGAGCGGGTGACTTTCAGCGTCGGGGCCGGGGCCGAGCGGATGGCATGGGCGCTGGATATTGCCCGCGCGGCGCAGGGCAATCGCGCGGTGTCCTACGGCGCGCAGCTAGTCGTCGTGTGCCATCCCGACGCGGCCACCGCGATGGGAGTCGCCATGCACATGGTCCCACCGCTGGCGCGCTTCCAGGTAATCTCGGGCAGCAAGGTTGGCCCGACCGATGCGGCGGCGGACGCCAATCTGGAGGCCGTGCGCAAGGGCTACGACATGACCAAGCACGGCGACATCGGCGGGGCCGACAAGATCTAGGGCGGCCCGCTCTCGGCGGACTTCATCCGCGAATTCGCCGTGGTCGGCACGCCCGATCAATGCACGCAGCGGCTGCTGGCGCTGAAAGCAATGGGGCTGGAGCGCTTCGTCGTGGTGGGGCCGGGGTTTTATCCGGCAAGCTGGGGCGAGGCGGCGGGGCTGTTTGCGCGCGAGGTTATGCCGGCGTTGCGATCAGCATGAACCGGGAACTTTTCCCCGGAACCTTTAGCGGCCTTGCCAGTTTAGCACGTGAACGTTTGGCAGGAGGCTTTATGCAAAAATCAGGTTATTTCGCACTCGCACTGGCAGTTTTGGCCATGGCCGGCTGTTCGGAGCGCACGCAGGAAAGCGCCGCAGAAACCGCAGATTCGGCTGGGGCCGACGCGAACAAGGCAGCGGCGCAAGCCAGTAGCGCGGTGGACAATGCCGCGACTGCGGTGGGCAATGCTGCCGAAAGGGCAGCTGCCGCAGCTGACCGTGCTGGCGATAAAATTGAGCAGGGGGCTGAAAATGCTCGCAAACGCGTCCACGAAGAGACCGCGCCGCGCAAGAACTAGGCCAAACGCAGTGACACGGCATGCTTCGGCGGTCATGCCGGCGCTGCGGGCCTAGCGCTCCGCTCGCACGAAGCGCATTTCCATGCCGCCCCGGGGCAGGACAAAGCCCTTGTCCCGCGCTTCGAAGCACGCGCCCTGAAAGTCGACCACGCCAAGGTCGTTGGGCGTAAGCAGCACATTGATCGTCCCGCGCGCCTTGCCGTCCAGCGCGAGGCGCGGCGATTTGAGGCCATACATCGGCACGGCCAGCTCGATCCAGCGCGGCGCCCGCCGGTCGGCACGCGGCATGGTCCAGCCATAGTCCTGCGTATAGCCAGTCAGCGCCTCGCCGCGATCAAACCCGATCACGAAATCGACCAGCGCGACGCCCCGGCCATTGGGCCATTTCACCAGCAGCGTCGGCGAACCCCTGCCCGGCGCACTGCGCGGTCCGAGCGTGAAGGCGGGGGGCACAGGCCGGGGCTCGGTATAGAGACAGACCTTCGCGCCATCCGTCTCCCAGCGCCCCGCCGCCTGCTCGTCGAGCGCGCCGGCGGAGAGCATGTAGCGGAACCGGTGATCCGCCCCGATCTCTAGCTGTCCCGCAACATCGGGCCCTTCGGCGAGGCGATATTGGCCAATCAGGCTCGGTGCCGCAGAGGCGGGGGTTGCTGCCAGCAAGGCGCATAGCGCGGCGGTGAGGAAGAGGGTTCGCATGGGGGGAGTGTGGGCTGATGGTGCGGCGGGTTCCAGAGAAAAATGGTGCGGGCCAAAAGCCCCTCCTCTTCAGGGGAGGGGCAGAGAGACTTGGCAGCTCGCTGCCTAGTCGCAGCGGGGTGGGGTCTCGCCCCACACGCAAAGTCGCGTCCAGCGGACAGACCCCACCCCAACCCCTCCCCTGAAGAGGAGGGGCTTTTAACGCTGCAGCTGGACAAGGACGTCATCGCCCACTTCCTCGAGACCGGGCCGGGCTGGCAATAGCGGATCAATGCGGCGTTGCGGCGGGAGTTGGGGGTGGGTTAGAATTGTGTCCCCGGAGTTCGGTGGTGTCCCCCCGAATTTCGGATTTCAACGCCTCTGCACAACAAATTTGACGCCAGCATCATCAGCCGACAGGACCTGAATCTGACGATCCTCAATCGTAATGAGGTTGCCTTTCGTGAGGTCTAACGCGAACTCGACCGTATCGGGAGGCAGCGCCTGGACTGTGGCTTGCTGGGGGCCGACACTGTAGCTCTGAATGTGAGCGCTATTGTTGTCGTATTGGACGTCAGCCGAGCCGTAGCGCATACCTGAGCGCGACATTGTGGTTTCGTTTGAATAGATGTCCACGGTGCGGCGGCGGAACACTGCCCGACCATCAGTGGCAAGGCCCATAAATCGAACTTCCACGAAACCGCGATCCCGCTTCCTGCCGAAAATATCCGCGCCTCCAAACGCATTGGGCAAGCTCTCGCGAAGAGTCACTTTCACCAGCACGTCGCCGATGCTGGCGAAGGTCTCCTTGTTTTCTTGCACGTTGCTTGACGTCGCCTGCTTCGCGCTGACAGCGCTCGGGGTGAGGCAAGCCAAACTAGCAGCGACAAAGCATGAAACAGTTCGAAAACGACCTTGCATTTCGGCCTCCCGCTATCCGCCTCCAAAGTACAAGGCCACCGATCCTAGCACAAGAATCAAGCGCTGTCTGGAAGAGATTTGAACTCGGCAGTACTCTGACGAGAACTGAGGAGCCTGGCGCATTGTGGCGATGTAGGACAGCGCGTTTTTTATGTTGTGGATGGTGGGAGGTACGGGGCTATTGCACCTGGAACCGTAATTTCCATTAGTTATAAAGTGAACGTAGTTAGGGTCCAAATGGCGGTCGTCGCAAGCACACTTCAGCCACATTATAGAATGTTTGATTAAGCCACCCGGGAGCAGTCGCTTTGACATTAGGTGGAGCTAGATAACGCAATTGTGATCCCCCAGCAGAATGAAGCTTTGACAAATTGCGAAGCGCTCTGCGGAACTCATCTAGGACATCGTCAATTGGCTCAACAATAGATTGCGCGAGGGCGTCGGCGTACGACTGCTTTGCAACTTGCAACATCAAATCAACCAAGGTCGGCTCAGGACATTCTCGCCAAAGCCTCCAGATATTATGTCGGTAGCGGCTCGCAATCTCATCGACCGATGCCCCATGTTGAACATGAGAAAACTTCATCAGAAGTTCAATGCCAGTAGCAAGAGTATTGAGGATTGGTCGATTATATTTCCGCGGGTTCTGCTTAAACTTCTCCGACTCAATTACGAGGCTTGCCATTGCGAGATATTGGACTGAGTTCGTCAGCAAGCGCGCCGCATCGGATTCTTCAAACGCTTTGGCGGAAGTGAGAACGGTCATCTTGCTAGTTTGCCGCTAAAAGTTGATGTCCGCAATTGGGTTGAAAGCTCCCTCACCCCCTCGGTGCGATCCGCCGATAGCTCAGCGCCTCTGCCACATGTATGGCTCGAAGCAAAAGACTGCCCGCGACCATGGCGTGTCCGAAAGTCAAATAGCCAACATGAGAAAAGTGAAGCAAGGCCTGCTAGAGCTAGGTGGCGAGGATATCGCTTCAATGATGGGCTACGGTTGGCGACAGGCTAGCTACGAATTGAGACGCCGCAAGGACAATGGCGACCCTTCCAACTTTGACTATCAGGAAGTGCTGAGACGGCAACTGGCAAAGCGATTGAAGCCAGTATTGGACATGCGTCCATCGGCTGAAACCCTCCTAGATTTGCTTGAACTTGCGAGACCGGGGATCGTAATTGAACTGGAATTGGCCATCATTGAGGCGAAAGCGGAAGCCGCAAGGCCGCAATCGCCCCTTGAAATATAGTTTCATTTGAAAGCAATTTAGAAGCCGGACGCAAGGCCCTGTGCGACCATGCGGAACAACTACAAGCCTCAGGGATATGGCACTGTCTAGGGCAGGGCGGGCTGTGTTTTTTGTGAGACTATCGGGCCGGTGAATGCCTCGATACGAAGTCGTTTCTCCTCTTTCAACGGTCACACCTATGACCCTGCCAAAACACTGGCCAGCGCAGTGCCCAGCCGCCCTCCACCATCGCGCAAGATATGTCGCCGAAACGCTGTGAGATGCACCAAGCCGCTGTGCGGTTGCCCACGCCGTCTCCTACTGACAAGCAGCGCATAGCGGGGCCTTGAACAAGGATATGGCCTTCGGGGCTGTTGCCTAACGGGATGCCTACAAGGTCCACCAAGGCGTCTCTTGCTTCCCTCGGCCCAGCATCGGGACAGGGTTGATTGTCTCTGCAAGTCCCGTCCATCTCCCTTGCGGCGATGCCTGCCAATCGGACGTGGGGGCCTTCCTGGCACCATATCGGCCCATCACCATCCCAGACACGCGTAGGGGTGCAGTTGAAGGTCTGACCGGCTGGAACGACCATCGCGGCAGCTAAGAGAAAGACTGTCATCGCCCGTGATACATTTCACAGCCTATAGCGTTACCTTGGCTATACCGTTAGATCGTAACTCGAATGCCATCAAGCTTATAGGCCGTTAAGCCCTACTACTCTCGAAGTCATGCCTTGAAGGTTCGCCTAGCGTCTGCAAGCCTCTTAGGCTGGTGATGCCTCTGGAGCTTGTGCCATGCCGTTCTACTTTCGCAAGTCAGTC
This sequence comes from Novosphingobium sp., assembly GCA_031411415.1. Classification (GTDB taxonomy): domain Bacteria; phylum Pseudomonadota; class Alphaproteobacteria; order Sphingomonadales; family Sphingomonadaceae; genus Novosphingobium. Next base: position 198 of record JANOBA010000151.1, on the reverse strand, counting down.
AGTGTAGGGCCCTTCCGCTTCAACTTGTCCAATGGCGGGCCGGGGGTATCGGTAGGCCTAGGGTCAGGACCTATTAAATTGCTTGCATGATGCACTCTTGCATGATGCACTGATGGTTGATTCAATGGCGGCACCAGGGAGGTGCTGCTTGTGGATGACCTGTTTATGCTGAGCGAGGCGCAGATGCGCCGGATTGCC
>JANOBA010000150.1:0-5142 GCA_031411415.1 Novosphingobium sp. | reverse complement strand
AGGTTTCGGAAAGGATGCCTTCGAGCCTGGCATGCGGATATTCGATGGCTTCGAGCCCGTTCTTGCGGCGGCCGAACAGCGGGATATTGTCCATCGGGCCGGGCCTGTAGAGCGAAACGAGCGCGATGATGTCGCCAAAATTGCTCGGCTTCACGGCAGACAGCGTGCGCCGCATGCCCTCCGATTCCAGCTGGAACACGCCCACCGTTTCGCCACGCTGGAGCAGTTCGTAAACCTTGGGATCATCCCAGGCGAGGCCGTCAAGATCGATGGTGATTTCCTGCCGCGCCAACAGATCGATTGCCTTGCGCAGCACCGAGAGCGTCTTCAGCCCGAGGAAGTCGAACTTCACCAGCCCCGCCGCCTCGACATATTTCATGTCGAACTGGGTCACCGGCATATCCGAGCGCGGATCGCGGTAAAGCGGCACCAGCTCGGCCAGCGGGCGGTCGCCGATGACCACGCCGGCAGCATGGGTGGAGCTGTTGCGGGGCGAACCTTCCAGCTGCATCGCCAGATCGACCAGCCGCTTCACCTCGGCGTCATTCTCATACTCGCGGCGGAATTCGGGAATGCCATTCAGCGCGCGCGGCAGCGACCACGGATCGGTCGGATGGTTGGGCACCAGCTTACAGAGACGGTCCACCTGGCCATAGCTCATCTGCAAAATGCGGCCGGTATCGCGCAGCACCGCGCGGGCCTTCAATTTGCCGAAAGTGATGATCTGGGCGACGTGATCGTGGCCGTATTTCGCCTGGACATAACGGATCACTTCGCCGCGCCGGGTTTCGCAGAAGTCGATGTCGAAATCCGGCATCGAAACGCGTTCGGGATTGAGGAAGCGTTCGAACAGCAGGCCAAGCTTCAGCGGATCGAGATCTGTGATCGTCAGCGCCCAGGCCACTAAGCTGCCCGCGCCCGAGCCGCGCCCCGGCCCCACCGGAATGCCTTGTTCCTTGGCCCATTTGATGAAATCGGCAACGATCAGGAAATAGCCGCCAAAGCCCATCTGGTTGATGACATTGATCTCGAATTCGAGGCGGTCGTCATAGACCTTCCGTTCCTCCCCGGTGAGTTCGCCGACCGCTTGCAGCCGCTTGTCCAGCCCCGCGCGCGCATCATCGGCCAGCATCCGCGCCTCGCCGAGCTTGTCGCCGGCAAGGCTGGGCAGGATCGGATCACGCTTGGGCGGCGCATAGGCACAGCGCCGGGCGACGACCAGCGTGTTGACCAAGGCCTCGGGCACATCGGCAAACAGTTCGGCCATCATGGCTGAGGACTTGACCCAGGCTTGCGGGCTGGAGCGCGGCCGCTCGGCGGCGTCGATGTGGGTCGAATTGGCGATGCACAGCATGGCATCATGCGCCGCGTGGCCGTCCGGCCCGGCAAAATGCGCAGGATTGCTGGCGACCAGCGGCAGATCGCGCGCATAGGCGAGATCGATCAAGGCTGCTTCGGCGGCTTCCTCCAGCGGATCGCCACTGCGCGACAGCTCGACATAGAGCCTGCCCTCGAACAAAGCCTCAAGCTCGCGGCAATAGTCGTTCGCCGCTTCCACGCGCCCTTCGGCAAGCAACCGCACCAAGGCGCCCTGACCCGCACCAGTCAGCGCGATCAGGCCATCACTGCGCCCCGCCAGATCGGCAAGGCTTACATGCGGCTCCAGCTCGAGCGGACGATCAAGATGCGCCTTGCTGACGAGGTGGCACAGGTTGAGCCAGCCGGCCTCATCCTTGGCGAAAAGCGCCAGCGCATCGATTGGGCCGGCTTCTCCTCGAGACACCCCCAGCAGCGTGCCGACGATGGGCTGCACGCCGCACTCCATCGCCGCTGCGGCAAAGGCCACCGCGCCATAAAACCCGTTGCGGTCGCAGATCGCCACCGCCGGAAATCCGCGCTCTTTCGCCAGCTTGGCGATCGCCTTGGGGTCGATCGTGCCATCGAGCATGGTATAACTGGAAAAGACGCGCAGCGGCACGAAGGGAGCATAGGCCATGGCGGCAAGCTAGCCCGCGCGGCACGGCGCAAGCAAGCCCGCGCCATGCCATTGGCGGGGGAAAGCTGCTCCCAAACCTTGCAAAAATCTCAAGATATGTTCCTATTAGCACCTCTTTGAAAACACGGAAGGAAGCGGGCATGGTCGACCTGTCTGGATTTGATCACAAGTCGCTCATCGAACGGGCCAAGGCCATCATCCTGACGCCAAAGGACGAATGGCCGAAGATCGCGGCTGAGATGACCACCGAGCGCGACATCCTGATGCGCTATGCCATCCCGCTCGCCGCCATAGGCCCAGTTGCCGGCTTCCTTGGCGGGCAGATTTTCGGCTACGGCGCTTTCGGCTTTTCCTATAAGCCGGGGCTGATCGCCGGGCTGAGCTCGGCAGTGATCACATTCGTGCTCGGGCTGGTCGGGCTGTTTGTCGTCAGCCTGATCGCCGACATGCTGGCGCCCAAGTTCGAAGGCGAGGCCAACAAGGTTCAGGCCTTCAAGCTCGTCGCCTACAGCTATACGGCCAGCTGGCTTACCGGCATTTTCGGCTTGATCCCGTCACTCACCATCTTCGGTCTGCTCGGGCTTTACAGTTTCTATCTGCTCTATCTGGGCGCCACGCCACTGATGAAAGTGCCGCAGGAGAAAGCAGGTGGCTATACTGCGGTCACCGTGCTGTGCGGCATTGTGCTGATGATGATCATCGGGCCGATTGCCGCCGCCATAACCGGCGCAGTCGGGCTCGGCGCGATGTCGGTGGCATCGGGCAGCGACACGGGCGGCAAGGTTACCCTGCCCGGTGGCGGCTCGGTGGATTCCGGCAAAATGGAAGAGCTGACCAAGCAGCTCGAAGGCGCGGCCAGCGGCAAGTCGCCGCCAATCGAAGCAGCAAAGATGATGGCGCTGCTGCCTGGTTCCATCGGCTCGTTCCAGCGCACCGCCAGCGAAACCGTCGGCATGGGCGGGATGGGCAGCACCGCCGAAGGAACCTACACTTCTGGCGACAACAGCTTCACTCTCAAAATTGTCGACATGTCCGCGCTCGGCGCGCTGGCAGGCCTGGGCACGGCAATGGGCGTGGAACAGAGCCGCGAGGATGCCGACGGCTATGAGAAAACCGGCACAGTGGGCGGCCAGATGCAGACCGAAAGCTGGAGCAAGAACAGCAAGCGCGGCAAGTTCGGCATGGTCATCGCTAACCGCTTCATGATCGAGGCGGATGGCAAAGCGGCGAGCATCGACGAGTTGAAAGCTGCGGTGACGAGTATCGATCAGGGCGCGCTGATGGGCCTTGTTGGCTAGCCCTTAAAGCAGCGCCTCAATCGCGCTTTCAAGGCTTTCCGGCTTGGCAGTCGGCGCAAAGCGGCCCGCAACCTTGCCATCGCGGCCGATCAGGAACTTGGTGAAATTCCACTTGATCCGCTGCGTGCCGAAAATCCCCGGCGCTTCGGCTTTCAGCCAGTCGTAAAGCGGGGCCGCTCCTGTGCCGTTGACATCGATCTTGGCCATCACCGGAAAGCTGAGGCCATAATTGACCTGACAAAAACTCTCGATTTCCTCGGCGCTCCCCGGTTCCTGCCCGCCGAACTGGTTGCAGGGGAACGCCACCACTTCGAAGCCGCGATCGCCGTATTTCTTCCACAGTGCCTCAAGCCCGGCATATTGCGGAGTGAAGCCGCACTTGCTTGCAGTGTTGACCACCAGCAGCACTTTGCCGGCCTTGTCGGCCAGGCTCAGGTTCTGGCCATTTGGCAGGCTGGCGGTAAAATCTGCGATTGTTTGCATGCGGGCTTACTCCGTCTCCGGCTTTGGCCGGTAAGTGAAATCGAAGGCTGGCGTCCAATTCGCACCGCCATCGCGCGACCTTTCGCCAAGCTGGCGCACCGCCCCGCCATTGAGCCGCGAAAAAGTCATGCGAATGAAAGCATCCTTGCCCGGCCCACCATACCCGCTCCACGGGCCGGTGAGCACCATCTCCCCATCGACCAGACCCCCGGTGAATTCAGCGCGGCCGCCCGTCGAATCAACCCAAGTCTGCCACCATTTGCCGGTGGCCCGGTCAAAGCCGGTGAGGCTGCCGCCGGTGTTCATAGTAAACGGCTGCCAGCTCTCAAGAATGCCGCAACCGTTGTAGACACTCTCGATCTTGCTCCCGCCGAGCATTTCGTCTGGCTTGCTGGTGCGGAACACACGCCAATCGCCGATCCAGAAATCAAACTGATGATATTCGGGCGCAGTGCAGTGCGCCGGGGGATTGGCCGGCGGCACCGGCGGCGACATTTGCGCCATGACCGGGGCGGCGAAAAACACCAAACAGAGCCCTGCCAGCCTCATTCCAGCAGGCCTTCATGCAGGCGCACAACGCGGTCCATGGCATAGGCCAGCCGCTCGTTGTGGGTCGCCACCAAGGCCGCGCTGCCTTCTTCGCGCACCAGCTTGACGAATTCGCGGAACACTTTGTCAGCGGTCGCTTCATCGAGGTTGCCGGTGGGCTCATCCGCCAGCACCAGTGCCGGCTTGTTCGCCAGCGCGCGGGCAACGGCAACGCGCTGCTGCTCGCCGCCGGAAAGCTGGCTGGGCCGGTGCTCCAGCCGCTCGCCCAGCCCCAGTGCATCTAGCAGGTCTTCAGCGCGAAGTTCTGCATCTCCGCGCGCAGTGCCCGCAACCAGTTGCGGCAGGATCACGTTCTCGATGGCCGTGAAATCGGGCAGCAGGTGATGGAACTGATAGACGAAGCCGATCGAATCGCGCCGCAAAGTGGTGCGCGCATCGCCGTCGAGCTTGCTCGCCTCGGTCCCGACAATGGCAATCGAGCCGGAAAACCCGCCTTCCAGCAAGCCGATTGCCTGCAACATGGTCGATTTGCCCGAGCCCGACGGGCCCAGCAGCGCGACGATCTCACCGGGGCGAATATCCAGATTGACCCCGCGCAGCACGTCGATACGCACGCCACCCTGCTCGAATGACCGCGCCAAATCGCGCACGCTAACGACAAGCTCACTCATAGCGCAGCACCTGCACCGGATCTGTGCTCGCCGCGCGGAACGCCGGATAGAGCGTGGCGAGGAAGCTGAACACCAGCGCCATCACGCTGATCGTGACGATCTCCACCGGATCGCTGCGGCTGGGCAGTTCGGCAAGGAAGCGGAT
>JANOBA010000149.1:0-9879 GCA_031411415.1 Novosphingobium sp. | reverse complement strand
GCCGCCGCGCTGGTGCCGCTGGTGCCGCTGGTCAACTGGCACAAGTCGCCGGGGCTGGAGCCCGGCATGGCGCGGATTGCCGCCGGGGTGATTTTCCTCGTCGTGACGATCCTTGCCTGGTTCCTCGCCACCGAGCCGGCGCTGCAGGATGCCACGCTGGCCCGCGCCGGCATGGGCCTGGCGATGGCGCTGCTGGGGCTGATGCTGGCGCCGTGGCGCTGGCTGTTCGTGCCGGCGCTGTTCCTGATGATGCTGGCGCAGGGCGGCTGGGATACGCTCAGCACTTCGCTCGCCGGCGCGCGTTCGCGCAGCTATTTCGGCATCTATACGGTGCGCGACTATCCCGACCGGCAAGTGCGCACGCTGGCCCACGGCACTACGCTGCATGGCCAGCAGTCGCTCGATCCGGCCCGCCTGCGCGAGCCGATGAGCTATTATGGCCCGACATCAGGCGCAGGGCTTGCCTTGGCGCAGGCACAAGCGATCTATGGCGTGGCGGCGCGGGTCGGCGTCGTCGGGCTTGGCGCGGGCACGCTTGCTTGCGCACATCGGCCGGGTGAGAGCTGGACCTTCTTCGAGATCGATCCCACCGTGCTGCGCTATTCGCGCAACGGCACTTTCAGCTATGTCGCCACTTGTGCGCCTGATGCCAAAGTGGTGATCGGCGATGCCCGGATCGAGCTGGCGGGGCTTAAAAAGGCCAGCCTTGACGTGCTCGCGGTCGATGCTTTCTCGTCCGACGCAATCCCGCTGCACTTGCTGACCAATGAGGCTTTCGGGGTCTATTTCGATGCGCTCGCCGATAAGGGCCTGCTGCTGGTGCACATCTCCAACCGCTTTATCGAGCTTGAGCCGGTGCTTGCCGCGATTGGCCGCAAGCGCGGGCTGACTTACGTCAAACGCGACGACAATCCGAACACGCACACTTTCGTTACCCCATCCACCTGGGTGGCGATGAGCCGTGATCCCGCGATCATCGCCGCGCTGGGCAAGGCCGCGCCGAACACACCGTGGACCCCGCTGCTGCCACCGGCAGCGCGCGTCTGGTCCGATGATCACGCCAGCATCCTGCCGTTCATGCGGTGGGAAAACATGTTCAAGAGCCCCTGACCGCCATGACCGAAAATGCCTACCCGGATGTCTCCATCATCGCCCTGGGCGACAGGCGCCCACTCATCCATTCCAGCGCCTTCATCGCGCCGGGCTGCCGGATCATCGGCGATGTCGAGATCGGCCCGGATGCTTCGGTCTGGTATAACTGCGTGATCCGCGGCGATGCCAACCGCATCGTCATCGGCGCGCGGACCAATATCCAGGACGGCACCGTAGTGCACTGCGACAGCCCCAATCCGCGCAACCCGGGAGGCTTTCCGACGATCATCGGCGATGAAGTGCTGATCGGCCACATGGTGATGCTCCACGGCTGCATTCTGGATGACCGTGCTTTCGTCGGGCTGGGGTCCATCGTCATGGATGGTTGCCGCATTGCCAGCGACGGCATGCTGGCCGCCGGCGCCATGCTGACCCCGGGCAAGGCGATTGCCAGCCGCCAGCTGTGGACCGGCCGCCCCGCCGCCTATGCCCGCGACCTCACCGATGCGGCGCTGGAAAATATGCGCGCCGGGGTGAGCGGATATGTCCGCAATGCGGTGATCCACGCCGACGCGCTGCGCGGACCCGCCAAGAACTGAGCGATTCGACATTGCCGGGCGATTTGGTTATTCGCCCGCCTTCGGATTTCCAGGCAAGAGGATCAGCTACATGTGGCATCAGGGCTATACGTCAGAAGTAAACTACACTTACGGCTACTATAACGAGCTGTCGCCAACCCGGATCCAACTTGCCTTGCTGGCCTGCGGCATCGATCACTCCATTTCGGATAACCCGACTTATCTCGAGCTCGGCTTTGGCCAGGGCCTGTCGCTCAACATCAATGCGGCGACCTCTTCGGGAACCTTCTACGGCACCGACTTCAATCCTGGCCAGGTGGCCAATGCCCGCGAGCTTGCCGATGTCATGGGCAAGCAGATGATCTTGCTTGAGGATTCGTTCGAAGAGCTCGCCGCTCGCGACGACTTGCCGCAATTCGACATTATCGCTCTGCACGGCATCTGGTCGTGGATCAGCGAAGCCGGCAGGCAAGCCATCGTCGACATCGCCCTGCGCCACCTCAAGCCCGGCGGCGCTTTTTACATGAGCTACAATGTCACGCCCGGCTGGTCGCCGGGGATCCCGCTGCGCATTCTCATGGCCGAATATGCCAAGCGCGAGGCCGGCGGTGCGCTGGTCGACCGGATCAACGGTTCACTTGAATTCGTCGAACAGGTGATGGGCGCCGGCGCCGCCTATTTTGACCAGCATCCGATGTTGAAACAGCGCCTTGAGCAGATCAAGGGCCAGGACCGCAGCTATCTGGCGCACGAATATTACAACGCCGACTGGCATCCCATGCCCTTCTCCAAGGCTGCCGATCACCTTGCCCAGGCCAAACTGACCTATGCTGCCAATGCCTCGATCATCGAGAATCTGGCCGCCATCAGCCTTCCGGCCAGCGCGCTGCCGATCCTGCAGGCGATCCGCGATCCGATCATGCGCGAGACCACGCGCGACTATTTCGTCAATACACAGTTCCGGCGCGATATTTTCGTCAAGGGGCCGCGCTTCATGGCCGTCACCGATCATGGCAAGCGGCTCGAGAAGGAGCGCTTCGTGCTGCTCGGCGATCCTGAGAAGTGCCCTGAAAAGGTCGCCACCGTGATCGGCGAGGCGGAGTTGCGGGCTGATATCCACCGCCCGGTGACTGCCGCGCTCGCCACGTTCCCGGATGCGACCGCCAGCATCGGCGAACTGATGCAGATCAAGGAACTCAGCGCGATCAATCGCGGCCAGATATGGGAATCACTGCTGATCCTCACGGGTGCCGGGTTTGTCGCGCCGGTCTCGACCTCAACGACGCCCGATGATGATGCCGCCGCCTCAAGGGCGCTCAATGCGGAACTGCTTGAACGGGCGGCGCTCGGTATCGGTGTGGAATACCTCGCCGCTCCACTCATCGGCTCGGCGATCCAGGTTGGCCGCATCGAGCAGTTGTTCATCAAGGCCATGGCAGCCAAGGAAAAGGATCCGGTCGAATGGGTCCAGAACTTGCTGGCCAGCCAGAACCAGCTGCTCATCGTTGCGGGTGAGACGATCAACGATCCCGACAAGTCCCGCACCGAGCTGCAGCGCATGTTCGCTGAGTTCAAGGAACAGCGCGAACCGGTGCTGCGCCGGGTGGGGGCCTGCTGAGGGTTTTCAGCCGAACACTATCGGAAAAGCCAGTCCTGCGGCGCGCTTGTCTTCAGGCAGCGCGCCCTTGCGGGCAAACTTGACCTGGCAGCGGGCGATTTTCCAGCCGGCAGCGGTGCGCACCACTTCGCGGGCGTACCAGCCGGCGTTCCATTCGTCGCTGCTGGTCGAGATGAACAGGTAGTTCTGCAAGGTTTCCGCAGCGTCACCGGCCATCGTGATGCGCGCTGGTCCCCCGATGTGAACCCCGTGCGGCGCTTTGCCCAGCACTTCGGTCATTTCCGCGTGGCCATTCAGCGTGAGCTTGTAGACCTCATAAACCGCATCCGGGGTGAACAGTTCGAGCCAGTCCTCGAAGCTGCCAAGTTCCAGCCGCAGGCAATATTCGTCGAGCAGACGGCGGATCGCGATTTCATCCGCAACAACATCGGTGGCAACAGCTTCGGGCATGGGTCAGGCGCTCCGTCGGGGCAGGCCAGGTGTGACTGTGTCGGCCCGCACATAATGCACTAGCCCTATTGCATTAATCGAAGCACAGGGCAATAAGCCGGGCCGACCGGCACATCCACAAGTGGCAAACGCGATGACCAACGAATCCTTTCCTGTGAGCCAGGAACCCCCTGAATACCGCGAGGGCATCCTTGCCGAACTGCTGCGTGAGCCCGACTTGCTCGAAGCGCGCCTGATGGCGCTCGACGACGTGCCGATGCTGCTGGTCTATACCCACCTCAGCGGCGACGAAAGCCTGCTGCAACGCTATGCCCCGCATGTCAAAGGTGCCTGGGCTTTCGAGGTTGAGCAGGTTCCCGAGCTGTAGCGCGAGCTGGTTGCCGCGCTGATCGCGACATTTGCCGACTATGCTGCGAGTGGCCGTCCGCTGCCCCCCGCCCCGTCGGACGAAATGCTCCAGCGCATGTGCAGCGGCGCGGTGGGCGCGAATATGCCGGCGGAATATCTGCCGATGGTGCGCGAAGAGCTGAACTTCGATCAAACCGACGCCAAGACCGTCAAATGGCGCAAACAGCCTTCCAAGGCCTTCCTTGATGGCTTCCTGGCGGTGGTCATAGGCGCGGGCTATTCGGGCCTGGCAATGGCGGCCAAGCTCAAGGAAGCCGGGATTCCTTTCGTGGTGATCGAGAAGAACGCCGGCGTCGGCGGCACCTGGTATGAAAACACCTATCCCGGCGTCGCGGTAGACACCCCAAACCATTTCTATTCCTACAGCTTCCGGGTGAAGCCCGACTGGGACCACTATTTCGCCCGCGGCCCCGAGATCATCGACTATATCCGCACCTGCTTTGCCGAAATGGGCATCGCAGAGGAGATGCGCTTCGAGGAAGAAGTGGTCTCGGCGATCTGGGACAAGGTGGGCCAGCGCTGGGACGTTACCGTGCGCCGCAAGGACGGCTCTGAATATGCCTGCCGCGCCAATGCCGTGATCAGCGGCACCGGCCTGCTCAACCGGGCTTCTGTGCCGGAAATCCCCGGCATGGAGCGCTTCAAGGGGCCGATGTTCCATTCGTCGCGCTGGGATCATTCGGTCGATCTGACCGGCAAGCGCGTGGTGCAGGTCGGCACCGGGGCTTCCGGCATGCAGCTCGGGCCGTCGATCGCACCGATCGTTTCGCACCTCACGATATTCCAGCGGTCACCGCACTGGGCACGGTACAATCCGCTGCTCTATGCCGAGACTGGCGAGGCGGTGAAATGGGGTCTCGCGCATGTGCCCTATTACACCAAATGGTATCGCTTCCAGCTGCTCTGGGCGACCTCCGACCTGGTGCTGCCGAACTTGCGCAAGGACCCCAGCTGGCCCGAGCCCGAGCGCTCGCTGAACGCCGCCAATGAAGCGGTGCGCGAACAGCTGACCCAATACATTTCCGGCAAAGTGAACCACGATGCCGCGCTGCTCGCCAAGATCATCCCGACATTCCCACCCTATGGCAAGCGCATGCTGCGTGACAGCAACTGGTATGAAGCGCTGACCCGCGACAATGTCGAGCTGGTCACCGGCACTGTTTCGGAAATCACCGAGACCGGCGCGGTCGACAAGGACGGGGTCGAGCATCCCGCCGATGTCATAATCCTGGCGACCGGTTTCAAGGCGCAGATGCCGCTTTATCCGATGCATATCGAGGGCACGAGGGGCACCATCCGCGAGGCCTGGGAAGGTGACAATCCGCGTGCGTACCTCGGCATCACCGTGCCGCATTTCCCCAACCTGTTCATCCTCTATGGCCCCAACACCAATGGCGGCCACGGCGGCAGCGCGGTCTATAATTCCGAATGCCAGGTGCGCTATACCATGCTGGCGCTGCGCGAACTGATCGAGCGTGAGGCCGCTGCGCTCGACGTGCGCGAGGAGCCGTTCGAAGCCTATAACGCGCTGGTCGATGCCGAGCACAACCAGCTGGTGTGGACGCATCCCGGCGTGAAGAACTGGTATCGCAACAAGGGGGGCCGGGTGGTGACCAATTCACCCTGGCCGCTGAGCAAATACCGCAATCTGACCGCCGATTTCAATCCGGACGATTACGAAATTCAAACCTGAAGCATCGCGCGAAAAAGTGGGAACCGGTTTTTCGCGTAAAGCGATGCGACATCAAGTCTGAAGCGCGTCGTTCATCACGGCTTCGCGCAGCTCGGCGATGCCCATCTTTAGCTCAGCCGAGGTGACGAGAATTTCAGGATAGGCCGCCGGGTGCTTGCGCGCCTCGACCAGGGTTGCCGCCAGCACCGCGTCCAGATCAGCGGCCTTGATCTTGTCGGCCTTGGTCAGGACGATGCGATAGCCGACCGCTGCTTCGTCTAGCATCTTCATCATCTCGGCATCGACCGGCTTCACCCCGTGGCGGGCGTCGATCAACAGCAGCGTGCGCTTGAGCACCACCCGTCCGCGCAGGAAATCGCGCACCAGCCGCTTCCAGTTCTCGACCACTTTGAGCGGGGCCTTGGCGAAGCCGTAGCCCGGCATATCGACCAGCATCAGCCGGGTCGGATCGCCAACCTCGAAGAAGTTGAGCTCCTGCGTGCGCCCCGGTGTGACCGATGCCCGCGCGATTGCCTTGCGCCCGGTCAGCGCGTTGAGCAGCGAGCTTTTGCCGACATTCGAACGCCCGGCAAAGGCGATCTCCGGCACGTCCGGGTCAGGCAGATACTGGAGCGAAGGCGCGCTCTTGAGGAATTCCACCCGCCCGGCGAACAGGATGCGCGCCGCTTCTGACTGATCCTTCGAGACGGTCTTCGACAAGCTCAGCCCTCCTCAGGATGAACGGACGTGCGAATCAAACCGCTCATCCTGAGGAGCGACTGAGTAGCCGCGAAGCGGCGTATCGAAGGCGTGTCTCGAAGAATCACGATTTGGCGCGCGCTGCCGCTCGCTTGGCGTCGTCAGCTTCCTGATCTGCCACGGCCCGCATCGCCGGATGGCGCGAGTAGAGATATTTCTGCTGCGCAATCGTCAGCAGGTTCGAGGTTATCCAGTAGAGCAGCAAGCCGGCGGCGAACGGCGCCATGACGAACATCATCATCCACGGCATGATCGCGAAGACCTGCTGCTGCACTGGATCTGGCGGCGCCGGATTGAGCTTGAACTGCAGGAACATGGTGATGCCCAGCACAATGGCGAGAATGCCGATCCCCAGGAAGCTGGGAGGAGTGAACGGCAGCAGGCCAAACAAATTGAGCACATGCAGCGGATCGGGCGCCGAAAGATCCTTGATCCACAGCACAAATGGCTGGTGGCGCATTTCGATCGACAGGATAAGCACCTTGTAGAGCGCGAAGAATACCGGAATCTGCAGGAAGATCGGCAGGCAGCCGGCCAGCGGATTGACCTTCTCCTCCTTGTAGAGTGCCATGATCTTCTGCTGGAGAACTTCCTTCTCGTCCTTGTAGCGTTCCTGCAGGGCTTTCACTTTGGGCTGGACCGCACGCATGGCCGCCATCGAGGAAAACTGGCGCTGGGCGACCGGGAACATCAGCCCGCGCACGATCAGGGTAAGCAGGATAATCGCCACGCCGAAATTGCCGGCGAGGTGGAAAAGCTTGACCAGCAGCATGAAGATCGGCTTCTCGAACCAGCGGAACCAGCCCCAGTCGATCGCGAGGTGGAAATTGGTCACGCCACTTTCCTGATAGCGATCAAGCACGGCGCTTTCCTTGGCGCCGGCAAACAGCCGCGTGGTGCGGGTCATCTGCTGGCCCGGCGCGACATCAGCATCACCGTAGAACAGGTTGGCGAGATAGATGCCATTGCCCATGCTGCGGAAGTCGCTGGTTGCAGGCGACTTGTCCGGGATCAGCGTGCTCATCCAATAGATGTCGGTGAAGCCCAGCCAGTCGGGCTTGCCAATGTTCTTCTGAATGCCGCCCTCGGCATCGGTCACTTCGCTATAGTTGGGTCCGAACTTCACGGCCTCGTCGAAGCTGCCCATCGGCCCGGCATGGACATTCCACGAATCGAGGCTCGCAGTCTTGTCGGTGCGGTTGAGCTGGGCGATCTCGCGCAGGCGCACCGGCGCGGCGCCCGCGTTGGTCACGGTCTGGGTGACCGTCAGCATGTAATCGCCATCGATGGCATAGCGGATGGCGAAAGTCTGGCCGGTGGCATTGGCCCAGGTCAGCGTTACCGGGCTGGCGGGGGTCAGGCGCGCATTTTCCGGCGCGGTCCACACGGTTGCCGCGCTGGGCAGTTCGATGCCCCCGTTTTGGCCCCCGTTCTGATTGCTGGCGCCGCCCCAGCCGAACTGGGCGAAATGCTGCGCCGGGGTGCCCAGCGGAGAAAAGATTCGCGCCGGGCCGCTGTTCTTCTTGACCGTGTCGGTGTGGCGGTTGGCGGTCAGATCGTCGATCACCGCGCCCAGCGGATTGATCGAGCCTGAAAGCCCGGGTGCCGCGACCGGCACGCGGCCGGGTGCGGCCAGCGCCGTTTTGAGATCGCGCGCTTCCAGCGCGATGTCAGCATCGCTGGTCAACCCACCTTCGCGCGTGCGCTTGACGGGGGCTTCCGGTGCTGGCGCAGTTCCGGCGCCTGGGCTGGCGGCGGCGACCGGCGCGCTCTTGCCCGCATTAGGATAGAAATGCTTGAGCCCTGCGTCCCAGCCGAACAGGATCAGCGCGGTGAGCACCACCGCCATGATGATATTGCGCTGATTGTCCAAGTGGGCGTCCCTAATTCTCTATTGGCATAGCGCAGGTTCAAGGCACCGGATCATATCCGTGCCCGCCCCACGGGTGGCAGCGCAATAGCCGCTTCACTGCCAGCCAGCCACCCTTAATCGCACCGTGTTTTTCCAGCGCTAAAATCGCATATTCCGAGCAGCTGGGGGCATAGCGGCAGGTGGGCGGGAGAATGCGCGAGGGGCCGATTTGCCACAGCCGGGCAAGGAATATGAGCAGGTGTTTCAACGCTTTGGCGGTCTTGGCCGGCGCGGGGGATCGCCCTTGCCGGCCTGCGCCCGCTCCAGCGCCGCCAGCATTTCGGCGCGCAGCAGGGCAAAGTCACGCTCCACCCCGCCCTCGCGGCCGATCAGCACGTGGTCGGTATCGGCCATGCCATGCTCGGGCAGCAGTTCACGCACCAGCGCGCGGAAACGCCGCTTCATGCGGTTGCGCACCACGGCATTGCCGATTTTCTTGGTGACAGTGATGCCAAAACGCAGCCCCGCGCCATCATTGGGCCGGGCGAGCAATACAAAACCTGGCCTCGCAACGCGCAGGCCTTTATTTGCGGCGATAAAATCAGCGCGCCGCGTCAGAACCGCGGGCTTGAGCCTGACGATCAGGCGGAGAGCTTCTTGCGGCCGCGGGCGCGGCGGGCACGCAGCACATTGCGGCCGCCGACCGTCGACGAGCGATGGCGAAAGCCATGGCGGCGGGCGCGGACGAGGTTGCTAGGCTGGAAAGTGCGCTTCATGGCTGGTCTCGATAGTTCGGAATATGGTCTTGCCGTCCAAAGGACAGCTTGTTCAAGGGCGGGCCGTTAATTCACGGCAATGCCAGAGTCAAGCCGTTCGGCTATCGGGACGGGCGCATCAAGCCGCACCCAGCGAGCCATATCGCGGTCGGTGAGCCACTTTGCATCGGCATTGGGCACCGAATTGGTCATGGCATAAAAGGCGCGCGCTTCGGCCTCAGCCATGCCCAGCTCGCGGTAGTAATCGATATAGACGCGGTTTTCCGGCGCATCGGGGCCATAGTCCTTTGGCTCGAGCCCGAATTCGTCGGCCCAGCTATGCACCGCAAATTCTGCGCCGGGATCGGCAACTCGCCGCGCGCCCGCCAGAAACAGCTCGACCGCGCCCGACCGCACCGAGCCGCCCGGCGGCACATGCGTGGTCAGCCCGCGCGCATGGATCATCAGCCCAAGCCGCAGGTTGGCCCGGTCGTCTTCGGTGCCGGGGCACTCGATCATCTCGATCACCTTGATGCCGGGATGGGCGCGCAGCATCGCGGTGAACTGGCCGGGCGAGCGCTCGTTGGTCACATCGACCAGCGCCGCGCGCGCGCCATCCAGCACGCGGAAGGGGCCATAAGCGGCCAATCCGCTGGGAGCGACCAGCTGGGGATGGGCATCGACAAAACGCTCGC
>JANOBA010000148.1:0-7519 GCA_031411415.1 Novosphingobium sp. | reverse complement strand
CGTCACCCACAGCAACATCGAGCCTTCGTGGTTCCCCCAGGCGCCGGATATCTTGTAGATCATCGGCTTGGCCGAATGGCTGTTGCTGGCAACCAGCAGAACCGACATGTCCGAGCGGGCAAAAACCGCGATCAGGCAGGTGAAAGCAATCCCGACAAACAGTGCCTGCACCACTGCCACCGGCGCGACTGCTCGACCCAGTGCAACTTGCGCCGGTCGCATCGCCAGCCAGCCCAGCACGACCTGCGCCAGCGCCAGCGCAGCACCCAGCCACAGCGCGGCAAGCCCGGCCTCGGCAATCATAGCTCGTCCGCCTTCATCGCCGAAATGGCGCGCACCGGTTCATGCGCCGCCATGCGCGCCAGCAGCAGGTCAAGCTCGTCCTCGGCAATCAGGATGCCGCGGTGCGCCTCGCGCACGAAGCCGACTGCTGCCATGTGGGCATTGAACGCCAGCAAATGATCGAAAAAGCCAAAGGCATTGAGCAGGCCAACGGGCTTGGCATGGTAGCCCAGCTGCGCCCAGCTGACCGCTTCCCAAAGCTCGTCCATCGTGCCCACCCCGCCGGGCAAGGTGATGAAGCCATCGGCCAGCTGGGTGAACATCAACTTGCGCTCGTGCATCCCGGGAACGGTGTGCAGTTCGGTGCAGTCGGGGTTGGAAACTTCGGCGGCGACCAGCTTTTCGGGGATCACCCCAATCACTTCGCCGCCCGCCGCAAGGGCCCCGCCCGCCACTGCGCCCATCAGGCCCAGCCGGCCACCACCATACACCACGCCGATGCCGCGCCGGGCGAGCGTCTCGCCCACCTCGCGCGCCAGCGCGACATAGCGCGGATCGGCGGGGCTGGCCGAACCGCAATAGACTGCCACACGCTTCATCGGGCCTCCTCGATCATGCGCCGCGCGGCGCTCCGTGCGCTCGCCAGCGCGCCGGCAAAGCCGCCTCCGGGCTGGGCATTGCTCCCGGCAAACCAGAGATTGTGCAGCCTGGCATCGCGCTGGCCAAGCGGCGGCCACAGGCACTGCGCGGGGCTTGCCTCGAAACCACTGGCGCTGCCTGCCCAGGCGTTGAAATCGAGCGCCATGTCGCGCGGGGTGGTGTGGAACTTGACCACGATGCGGTCGTCGATGTCGGGGATCAGACGGCGGCCGATCTCGTCGAGAATGCGCCGCTCGATCAGCGGGCCGGCCTGCTCCCAGTCGATCGGCAGCCGCGCCTGATTAGCGACGGTTATGGTCGCGCGGAACAGGCTTTTGCCGCGCGGCGCCAGCGAAGGATCGGTGACGGTGGGGTGTTCCAGGAACATTACGAAATCGCGCGGCAGCACGCCGTGTTCAAAAATGTCTTTCATCAGCGGCTTGAAGCGCATCGGAAACAGCACGCTTTCGTGCGGAATGCCGGGCCAGCCGCCGTGCAGGCCGAAAAAGACAGTGAACTGGCCGGGGGCAAAGCGGCGGCGGCGCAACTGGCGCGCCACATCGGGCCCACGCGGATTGCTGGCGAGCAGGTCGCGGTAAGTATGGACTGCGTCCGCGCTGCTGGCGACCGTATCAAAGCGCTCACGCCAGCCGCTGACGCATTCGACCTCGCTGGCGCGGTCACCCAGCGTGTGGATGTGCAGCACCGGATCGCGCAACACCAGCCGGCCGCCCAGCTTGGTGAAATGCTTCGCCATGGTCGCGGCAAGTTTAGCCATGCCGCCCTTGGGCCAGAAGCGGCCGCTGCTCAGCTCCTGCCGGTGGGTCAGCGCATGAAAGGCGCTGGCGGCGAACGGATTGGCTCCGGCAGCCAGCGCGGAAACTGCGATCGCCTCGCGCAGCTTCTCGTTCTTCACGTAGGCCGCAATGATGCCATAGGCTGAACGCCAGGCCTGATGCCGGGCCAGCATCGGCGCGGCGCGGGCAATGCTCGCAAGTTCGCGCGGAGCATTACCCAGCCATGGTACGCCGCCATCGCGCCGGGCCTGATCCGACCAGCGCAGAAATTCCTCATATCCGGCGGCATCATCGGGCGCGATGCGGGCAACCTCGCTGCGCATCGCCGCCTCCGCCGCCTCGCCGCCAGCCATGTCGATATGGCTGCCGTCGGGCCACGAATAGCGTCGCATCGGCGCGACCGGCAGCCATGTGACATCGTTGTCGATATCGCTGCCAGATAGCTGCCACAGCTCGGACAGCTCGGCACGGTCGGAGATTGCCGATGGCCCGGCATCAAAGCGGAAACCCGCCCGCTCGCGCGGCCCCGCCCGGCCGCCGGACGCATCACGCGCCTCGATCAGCACGGTCTCCACGCCCGAGCCTTGCAGCCGGATCGCCAGGGCAAGCCCGGCAAAGCCCGCGCCGATGACGCATGCGCGAGTCACGCCCAGGCCCTTCTGCGCCTGGCAGGTCTATCGTTGCGCCCAATCATTCACAGGCGGCTTAGAGGTTTGACCCGCCCGGGGCAACCGGCGCTTGGGGGGCGGCTTGGCAAAGCGGGCAAGATCGGCCAAAGTTTGCGCATGACCGACTGGATCATCGCCAGCGCAAGCCTTTCCGATGCGCCGCAAGTGGCCGCAATCTATGCGCATCATGTGCTCCATGGAATGGCGAGCTGGGAACACACCCCGCCCACACCCAATGAAATCGCTGGCCGCATGGCCGGGGTACTGGACGCCGGATGGCCCTGGCTGATCGCGCGCGATCAGGCCAGTGCGGTTGTCGGCTATGCCTATGCCGCGCAATTCAGCCCGCGCGCGGGATACCTTCATACCTGCGAGGATAGCATCTATCTGCGCCATGACATGCTGGGGCGCGGGCTGGGCACGCGCCTGCTGAGCGAACTGATCGCCCGCTGCGAGGCGCTGGGCTTTCGCCAGATGATCGCTGGAATGTCCGGATCGGAGCCCGGTTCGATGGCGCTGCACACAGCCGCTGGCTTCGTCGAGGTCGCCCGGATGCCGAGTGCCGGACGCAAGTTCGGGCGATGGCTAGATCTGATTTACATGCAACGTGCGCTAGGCGAAGGCGATGCCAGCGCCCCGGGAGTGGAACCAGCATGACCAATCCTGTGCCCCCCAGCCTGCTTCCACACCGCCGCGCTATGATCGCCGCGCTGGCCATCTGGGCTTACTGCGCGTTCATCCTCTTCGCCATGCAGCGCCCGCCGATTTGCGCCTGTGGCACGATCAAGCTGTGGTGGGGTGCGGTCGAATCGGCGGAGAACAGCCAACACATCTCCGACTGGTACACCTTCAGCCACATCACCCACGGGCTGATCTTCTATGGTCTGGCCCATCTGTTTTGGCGCAAGTGGAACTGGTTCGACGGCATGCCCGCGCGCTGGGCGCTGCCGATTGCGGTGGCGTTGGAGGCAAGCTGGGAAATTCTCGAAAACTCGCCAATGATTATCGAGCGCTATCGTTCGGTGACTGTCAGCTTTGGCTATTCGGGCGATTCGATTGTCAACTCGATGGCTGACATAGGCTGGATGCTGCTGGGCTTCTGGATCGCCAGCCGCCTGCCGTGGAAAGCCACACTCGCGCTCGCGCTCGGCTTCGAACTGTTCACCCTCGCGATGATCCGCGACAATCTGACGCTCAACGTGCTGATGCTGGTCTGGCCGGTGGATGCGATAAAGTTGTGGCAAGCGGCGGCTTAACTGGTTTGTGACGGATTGCTGACAAGCTAGAAGACCTCATGTACCGCTCACTCCTCCTCTTGATCCCCGCCCTGATGTTGTCCTGCCCCGCGATGGCGCAGGATGCCGAGCCATCCGCATTCGACGGCGATTTTCTAATTATCGCCGCCGGCGGAGTGGTGCTGCCGAGTTATGAAGGCGCGGACGAAAACTCTATTCTGCCCGCAGCCGCATTTGCCGGCCGGGTCGGCGGCATTGGCATCAGCCCGCGCGCAGCGGGGCTCGCTCTGGATTTGGTGCCGGGCAAACCCGGTGCACGGGCAAGCCTGGGTCTGGGCCCGGTTGTGCGCCTCCGGATGAACCGCTCAGGGCGGATCAAGGATCCCGTCGTGGCAAAGTTGGGCAAACTTCACTCGGTGATCGAAGGCGGTGTGAATGTGGGCATGACTTTCAAGCGCGTGTTCAATCCGCACGATCAGCTATCGGTCGGCACCGACTTTCGCTGGGACATTTCCGGGCACGGCGGCGGCGGGCTGATCTCGCCTTCGGTGACCTATCTCACGCCCATCAGCCGCGCGCAGGTCGTCGGCATTCTCGCCTCGGCCGAGATCGCCGACCAGCGCTTCGCCAGCTACAATTACGAGGTCACCCCCGCCGGCAGTGCCGCCAGCGGCCTGCCCGCTTATGCGCCGCACGGCGGGCTGAAAGCCCTGAGTGTGGGCGCCTTCACCGCGCGCGATCTGGATGGAAACCTGCTGAACGGCGGCCTGTCGATCGGCGCGGGCGCGATGTATACCCGGCTGAAAGGCAGCGCGGCGGAAACGCCGATCACAGCGCTGCGCGGCAAGGCCTCACAGTGGTTTTTCGCCGCCGGGCTGGGCTATACGTTTTGAGGGTACAGCCCGCCCTTCAGGCGTTTACTTCAGGAATTTTCCGGCCATGCCCATGATGTCGTCGAGTGGATTGCCGTCGCCATCGAAGTCGAGCAACGAGCCGAGCTGTCCCAGTGCGCCGCCGCCAGATGGCGCCGCCGCGCCCTGACCGCCGCCACCGAGCACCGAACCCAGGATCGAGGCCAGTCCGCCGCCGAGTCCGCCACCCAGCGTGCCGCCTTCCGCCTCGCCGCCGGCAGTGCCGCCAATGCCCTTCTGGTGGGCAAGATAGCCCGCGACCAGCATCGCCAGGATCGGCAACATCTTCTTCAGCACACTGGCATCGACGCCCGTCTGCTCTGCGGCATGGCCGGCAACCGTGCGGCTGACGTCTTTCGATCCGAAGATCTGGCCGAGCACCTCGTTGCCGCGATCGATATTGGTCGGCTCGGAGCCCAGCACATTGGCGGCAAGGCCCGCGCCGCCCAGACTTCCCAGGATATCGGCAAGCCCGCCCGATGATGCCGGGGCGGCCTCGTCCTGCTTCCTCAGCCCGCCCAGCACGGCGGGCAGCAGCGCGCCGGCCCCGGCTTCGGCCATAGCCGGGGAAATGCCCAGCTGGTTGGCGATGGCATCAAGCCCGCCGGTAGCCTTGAGGATGTCCAGAACTTGCATCGACTGCTCCAATTGCTGTGCCGGGCCCAAATTGGGGCAAGGCGTGTTGGGAATCTGCTCCCGCCGAGGCCGAATCGTGCTAGGCAGTGCCCGACTGCGCAGATTCGGGCAGGTAAGCCGCCGCAGCACCCTATGCACCCGACACGACAATTGAAAGGACCGATGATGTCGATTTTCAGCACGATCAAGGACGCGATTTTCGGCAACAAGGCAGCCGCGGCCACACCCGCTGTCGCCCTGCCCAGCGCCGCGCCGGAGCCCACCGCAGTCGCCACCCCCGCAGCGCCGGTCGCTGTTTCGGAAGTCGATGTGATGGCCAATCTGGCCGCGATGGGCGAAGGCAAGGACCTCAACTGGCGCACGTCGATCGTCGATCTGATGAAGCTGCTCGGCATCGATTCGAGCCTCGACAACCGCAAGGAACTCGCCCGCGAGCTCGGCTACACCGGCGACCTCGAAGGCTCGGCTGAAATGAACATCTGGCTGCACAAGGCAACGATGCGCCAGCTTGCGGCAAATGGCGGCAAGGTTCCCGCCGAATTGACCGACTGAATCACTAGCTGACCAGCATCAACGACGAGGAATAGGGCGCAAGCAGGCCTTGCGCCCCTTTCCAGTCGCCGGTCAGCCATAGCGCCCAAGTGGCGGGATCTGGCGGCAGGATCGCCGGCATGGCATCGCGGCCTTCGTGGCGCAGCGCCGCATTTGGCTCAGTGGTCAGCAGCGCAAAGCTCGGCACTTCACTGTCGATCCACACCCCGGCAAAAGCAAAAAGCGGCTGGTCGGCGAGAGAAAACCGGCAATGACGGCGGCGCCCATCGCGGTCTGTCCCCTTCCCCCATTCCATGAAACTGGTCGCCGGCACCAGGCAGCGAAACTCGCTGTTGCGCAAGTTGCCGATCCAGAACGGGCTGTCCGGGTTGCGCACGCTCAGCACCCCGCGACCTGTCTCCCCGGCAGACATTGGCGGCGGCACGCCCCATTGGCGCGGGACCAGCCGGCGCGGCAAGTGTCCATCAGGGCGCGGCCCGGCGACAAATTCGCGGCCTGAAGTCACAACCGGTCCGAAACCGCCCGGCGCAATATGCCCGCCAGCCCATGGATCATCGCGCTGTGCCGAAGCGCCGAAATGCTCGGCGATAGCGCCTGCGGTTGCGTCAAGGCGATAGAGCATGGTCATACTAGACTGTCTGCCTCTGCTGCTCTAGAACCGCAACATCCCCGGGGAGTCGTGTGACTGAGAGGGGCTGGTAACGCAGCCCGACCCGTTGAACCTGAACCCGTTAGCACGGGCGGAGGGAGGGTTGCCGTCCAGTCAATTTGGGCCAAGCGCTCCCACCTATCCGTCACACAAGGAGCGCTGCCATGGCCGACATCAACAGCAAATTCGAGATCGGCGTCACAACCGGCCCGATCCGTGGCTCGAAAAAAGTTTATGTCGAGGCTCCCGGAAATCCAGCGGTCAAAGTCGCCATGCGCGAGATCAGCCTTGAGCCGACTTCCGGCGAGGCCCCGGTGCGCGTCTATGACGCCTCCGGCCCCTATACCGACCCCGATGTGCTGATCGACATTGATGCCGGCCTCGCCGAACTGCGCCGCCCCTGGCAGCTGGCGCGCGGCGATATCGAGCAGGTGACCCAGCGCGAAGTTCGCCCCGAGGACAACGGCCAGCTTGGCCCGGATCGCAGCGGCGGCGTCCCCGCCTTCCCCAATGTCCGCAAGACCGTGTGGCGCGGCAAGCCCGGCGCGAACCTCAGCCAGATGCACTATGCCCGGCGCGGCATCATCACGCCGGAAATGGAATATGTTGCGGTGCGCGAGAATCTCGGCCGCGAGCGCCGGGCGGAATATATCCGCGACGGCGAGGATTTCGGCGCGGAAATCCCGGACTATGTGACGCCTGAATTCGTCCGCAGCGAAGTCGCGCGCGGGCGGGCGATCATCCCCTCAAACGTCAACCACCCCGAGTGCGAGCCGATGGCGATCGGGCGCAATTTCCTCGTCAAGATCAACGCCAACATTGGCAACTCGGCGGTCGCGTCGGACGTCGCCGCCGAGGTCGACAAGATGGTCTGGTCGATCCGCTGGGGCGCCGACACCGTGATGGACCTCTCCACCGGGCGCAACATCCACGATACCCGCGAATGGATCGTCCGCAACTCGCCCGTGCCGATCGGCACCGTGCCGATCTACCAGGCGCTCGAGAAGGTCGGCGGCGTCGCCGAAGACCTGACCTGGGAGATCTTCCGCGATACCCTGATCGAGCAGGCCGAGCAGGGCGTCGACTACTTCACCATCCACGCCGGGGTGCGCCTGCCCTATATCCCGATGACCGCCAAGCGCGTCACCGG
>JANOBA010000147.1:0-9912 GCA_031411415.1 Novosphingobium sp. | reverse complement strand
GGGCGGAAACTGGTGCGGGCGAAGGGACTCGAACCCCCACATCTTGCGATACTGGTACCTAAAACCAGCGCGTCTACCAATTCCGCCACGCCCGCAGGTCGAGGAAGCCCAAGAAATTCATAACCTGAAAACTCAGGCGCGAGCCCTTAAGGGCAGTGGGGCAAAAGGGCAAGCGCCGAGGGGCGCGCTGTCCTGCTCGCGCCGCAAGTTGTGTCAAATGTGGGCTAGCAGGCGCTCCAGCCGCAGCAGTATCGAGGCAGTGCCGGTGGGCGCGGCTGCCTCGGCAGCGGGTATGGGGCACTCTGCGCACAAGGCCTGCGCACCACTGCGCCCCAGCATGCGCTCCAGCGTGGCGAGCGCCCCGGCAATCGAAGCCTGCTGGCGCACCGCGACCTGCCCGGCCCAATCACGCGCGGCTCCCTCTGCCCCTTCCGGCGGGGCAGCGTCCTCGTCCGGGCCGAGCCGGTCGAGCAGCGAGGCATAGGCCGGCTTGCCGCCGCCAAGATAGGCCGCGTGCCAGCCGTCCGCCGGCAGTTTCGCCTGAGCGGCAGCATAGGCCAGCGCATCGTCCAGCCCGCCGAACTGGTCGACCAGGCCCTTTTGCCGCGCGGTTCCGCCATCCCAGACGCGGCCTTGCGCCATGGCGTCGACTTCGGCGGCGGTCTTGCCCCGCGCCGCGCCGACCAGTCCGACAAATCGCGCATAGGCGCTTTCGACATTGCCTTGCAGCATACCTTCAACCGCAGGCGAAAGCCCGCCAGCAAGATCAGGCTGGCCCGATAGCGGCGTGGTCGCGATGCCGTCGGTGGTCACGCCCCACTGGCCCAGCGCCGCCTCGAAGCTCGGCACCACGGCGAAGACCCCGATCGAGCCGGTGATCGTCGCCGGTTCGGCAAATATGCGCGCTGCCGGCGTTGAAACCCAATAGCCCCCGCTCGCCGCCAGATTGGCCATCGAGACGACCACCGGAATGCCTTTGGCCTTGTGGCGCAGGATCGCCGTGCGGATCTGTTCGGAGGCATAGATCGAGCCGCCCGGCGAATCGACCCGCACCACCAGCGCGGCGAGATCGTCTTCCAGCGCATCATCGAGCAAGCCGGCGATTCGCGCGCCGCCGGCTGTACCCGGCCCGGCATCGCCGTCGACGATTTCGCCAGCAATCGTCACCACGCCGATCGCCTTGCCGCGCCGGGGCGCCGGATTGGCGGCAAGCCAGGCGCGAAGCGGCGTGTGGGCGAAAGCGCCGGGCTTCGAATCGCGCCGGTCCTTGCCGGCAATCTCGGCAACGCGGATGCCGAATGCGACCGGATCGCCGATTCGGTCGGCCAGCCCGGCAGCCAGCGCCGCCTTGGCCCCGTCGCCACCCGATGCCCTGAACCATCCGGCGGGATCGCCGGTGGCGAGCGCGATGTTGGCCTTTGGCCGCGCCTTGGTGACATTGGCCTTCCATGCCTCCCACAGGCTGGCGTTGAGCGCAGTGCTCGCTTCGCGTGACGCAGGCGAGAGATCATTGCGGGTATAGGGCTCGACCGCGCTCTTGTAGGTGCCGACGCGGAAGACGTGGGCCTTGACCTTCAGCCGTTCAAGCAGCCCGCCGAAGAACAGCTGCCGCCCGCCCGGCCCGGCGATCAGCGCGCCGCCCAGCGGATCGACCCAGACTTCGCTGGAATGGGCGGCGAGCAGCACAGCGTCGTCGGTATAAAGCGTCGCATGGGACAGCACCGGCTTGCCGGCAGCGCGCACCCCGTCCAGCGCCTTGCCGATATCCAGCAGGTGCACCATGCCGGCGCCGGTGAAGCGATCGAGATCGAGCACCACGGCCTTGATCCGCTTGTCGCCTGCTGCACTGCGCAGCGCCGAGACGATGTCACGCGCACGGTATTCGCGGGTGGGCGCCTGTGCGGCGAGCAACTGGCTGAGCGGGTCAATGACCTTGGGTTCTTCGACGATCGCCCCGTCCAGCCGCAGCAGCAGCGCGCCCTCGCGCACCGCGCCCGGCGAAGGACGGCTCGACATTGCGGCGAACAGCGCCATGAAAAACAACAGCAGCAGCAACAGCGCCAGCCCATCCTTGATCGCGACCAGCACTTTCCAGACCTTGCGCGCGAAAATCATGCGGAATCCTCTTTTGCAGCAGACCATGCCTTAGGCTCTGGGGACAGAATGGCAAAGTGACTTGAGCCGAAGCCGAACCGCGACTAGGGCACTGGCTTCAATGACATCGGCGATCCCAACCCACCTCTCCCGCTATCCGGCGGGCAGCGCCGCCTTCCCGCATCGCAGCCTTCTGGGCATCGCCGGGCTCGCCCCGCACGAGATCATGTTCCTGCTCGACGAGGCCGAGCAATGGGTGGAACTCAACCGCCAGCCGCAGAAACGCGATCAAAGTCTGGCGGGGCTGACGATCATCAACGCCTTCTTCGAAAATTCGACTCGCACCCGGCTTTCCTTCGAAATTGCCGGCAAGCGGCTGGGCGCCGACGTGGTCAACATGAATGCCGCGCAATCAAGCGTGAAGAAGGGCGAGACGCTGATCGACACCGCCGTGACGATCAACGCGATGCGCGCCGATGCCATCGTCATCCGGCATGCCAGCTCCGGCGCGGTCCAGTTGATTGCCGGCAAAGTCGATTGCCCGGTGCTCAATGCCGGCGACGGACAGCACGAGCACCCAACCCAGGCGCTGCTCGATGCCTTGACCTTGCGTCAGGCAAAAGGCGAGATTGCGGGCCTCAGGATCACGATCTGCGGCGACTTGCTGCACAGCCGGGTAGCGCGCTCGAACATGCTCTGCCTCACTTCGCTGGGCGCCGACGTGCGCGTCTGCGCGCCGCCTGCGCTGATGCCCGATGGCATCGAGGCGATGGGAGTCACGCCCTATTACGATTTCGACGCTGCATTGGCAGGCGCCGACGCGGTGATGATGCTGCGCCTCCAGCAAGAGCGCATGAACGGGCAATTTGTGCCCAGCCCCCGCGAATACCGCCACCTTTATGGCCTGACGCTTGATCGGCTGGGACGCGCAAAGCCCGACGCAGTTGTGATGCACCCCGGCCCAATGAACCGCGGCATCGAGATCGACAGCAATGTTGCCGATCTAGCGGGCCGCTCGCTGATCACCCGCCAGGTCGAAATGGGCGTGGCGATCCGCATGGCCTGCCTTGATGTGCTGACCCGAGCGCCGCGCGGCGTTCCGGGATGGGCACCATGAGCGTCGCCCCGCCGCTGACCCTGACCAATGGCCGGCTGGTCCTGCCCGATGGCGTGCCCACCAGAGGCGCGCTGCGCTGTGCTGATGGCAAGATCGCCGCGCTGGGCGATGTGGCGCCGCAGCCCGGCGATGTGGTGATTGATGCGAAAGGCGCGCTGATCGCGCCGGGCCTCGTCGATTTTGGCACATTCGCCATCGACAAGCCCGCCTTCCATTTCGGCGGGATCACCCGCGCCGCCCTGATGCCCGATCAGTCACCGGTGCTCGATCACCCGGCGCGGGTGCGCTTTGCCGCCTTGTCGGCCAAGCCAGACCTGTGGGTCCACCCGCTGGGCGCCGCGACGCGCGGACTTGAGGGCAGCGAGCTTGCCGAACTGGCCCTGATGCGCGACGCCGGTGCGCGCGGGGTGGCGACCGGGCGGCAGTGGATCGCCGATTCGGGCACCATGCTGCGGCTGCTGCGCTATGCCGCGATGCTGGATCTGGTGGTGGTTGCCCACAGCGAAGACGGCGGGCTGACCGGCCCGGCAGTGGCCACGGCTGGCGAGATCGCGATGCGGCTGGGGTTGGCATCTGCGCCCGCAGAGGCCGAGGCCCTGGCGGTCGCACGCGATATTGCGCTCGCCGAACTGTCAGGCGCGAGGCTCCATTTGCGCCAGGTGACGACGGCAGCCGCGCTGGCGCTGGTGCGCGCCGCCAAAGCGTGCGGAGTTGCCGTGACGGCAGGCGTGACTCCGGCGCACTTCATGCTTTCCGACAATGCCATCAGCGATTTCCGCACCTTTGCCCGGCTGTCGCCGCCCTTGCGCTGCGAGGCAGACCGCAAGGCGGTGCTCGCCGCGCTGGCGGACGGCACGATCGATGTGATTTCCTCAGGCCACGATCCGCGTGGGCCTGAAGACAAGCGCCTGCCGTTTGCCGATGCCGAACCGGGAATGGCGGGGGCCGAAACCCTGCTGCCCTTGACGCTCAATCTGGTGCGCGACGGCGTGATCGACATGGCCCGCGCGTTTGCGCTGCTGGCCGGCAATCCGGCACGGCTGCTGGGGGTCGATGCCGGTGTGCTGGCCGTGGGCTGCCAAGCCGATGTGGCGCTGATTGATCCCGACCGGCCGTGGATCGTCGATTCGGACAAGATGGCCGCCAGCGCCGGCAACACGCCGTTCGACCGCCAGCCAGTGCAAGGCCGCGTCACCGCCCTGTGGAAGGGCGGCGCAGCGATTTTCGGTTAGTCCGGAACTGTCAGCGGCGGCGAGCCATGCGCGGGCCGGCACCGATCTGGCCCGCATTGCCCGCCGGCAAAGCGCCAGCCGGAGCGCGGGTGGCGGCATAGGCGAAGCACGCCCCGCCC
This sequence comes from Novosphingobium sp., assembly GCA_031411415.1. Lineage (GTDB taxonomy): Bacteria > Pseudomonadota > Alphaproteobacteria > Sphingomonadales > Sphingomonadaceae > Novosphingobium. The sequence continues at coordinate 5,350 of JANOBA010000147.1, read as the reverse complement.
CGGCCTTTGACCGATGAACACAGGCCCGATGCGCCGCCAGCGTTGAAGCCGGCAGCGGCGACGCGCCAATAGTTGCGACCGTTGACCACGGCGGGCGTGATCACCATCCGATAGTTGCGCAATTCGGGATTGCGCGCGGTCAGTATCCCCCAGCCGCGCCTTGCGCCTTGCGCGCTGGCAAACGAGCCGAGCTGGACGAGGTGGCTGCCGGTGCGCAACACATGTGGCTTGGCGGAGGGCAATGCGACACGCACCGTGCGCGGCGCGACAACCGCGCGGGCCGGGCTGACCGGCGGGCTCCAGGCGACCACGGGAGCGGCCGCATGCGATGCGGCGGCGGTCCAGACTGGGGCTTCCGGTGCTGCCGCCGGGGCGGGAGCTTCGGCAAAGGCAGTCGAGAAGTTCGAAGGGGTCTGGGCGAGCGGCGCTGGCTGAGTCACCGGCGCGTAAGTCGTCACAGGTGCGGCCACCGGCTCGAGCGCGGCAACCGCCGGAACACTCGCAGGGGCTTCACCGGCGGCGGGCAGTTCGCTCACCGCCGAAACCAGCTGCGATGCGGGCTGCAACTGGACTTGCGAAGTTTCGGCGGCCAGCTGTTCGGTGGGCGCAGTGTCGGCCAGCGCCAGGCTGGGCGGTAGGCCCGGATCATTGCGCACCGGCGCGCCAAGCAGGGCCGCAACGCGCTTCTGATAATCTTCCGCCTTGCCCTGCAACGCCCATTCGCTGATCCGGCGCTCAATCATGTCGGCAGGAACATCCTGCTCCATCATCGTGCGCGCCTCGCGCCAGCGCCCATCGAGCGCATAGGCATAGGCCAGATTCTGGCGCAGCTTGGTGGTGTTGTCGCCAGCGCGCAGCGCATCGGTGAGGATGGCAACGCCGCGGCTGCTTTCGCCAGCCAGCGCGAGCGCAAGGCCCAGGTCGCTTGCCGGAATGCCGTCGCGCCAGTCATCGAGAATGGCCACTGCTTCGCGGCCGCGCCCGGCACCGATCTTGGCAAGCGCCAGGCTCAGCGCGGTGCGCGGGCTGTTGTCCCCCAGCCGCATGGCATCATCGAGCACTTGCGATGCCGAGGCGAAGCGCCCGGTCTGCAGATAGGCGATCCCCAGCGAAGAACGCAGCGTGGCGTTTTGCGGGCTGCGGGCCAGCGCTTTTTCGGCGCGCACCACATCCTTGTTGGCGCTCCGGCTTTCGCGGGTGTTTGCGCTCTCGCTGTAAGTGCCGGCGCGGGCCATGTGGGCGCTGCCGGTGCAGCCAGCCAGAACGGCGACCGCCATGACACCGGATGCGACGGAGCTGAGAGCCTTCGGGCTGAGACGGTACGAGGTCATGGGTTATCCCCCTGTTGCGAAAAAGTCAGCGCTGCTTGCCCGCCCGTGCCGCCACTTCGGCGACCTCGGGCAGGTTTGCGAGCATGGAATCGAGAGCTTCGACGACGAGTTGCTGGGCGCTGCGACCGGACAGCGCGGAAGCAAGGCGCAAGCGGAGGTGGCGCTCTGCATCGAGGCGCAAAGTGAAGGCGGCCGGACGCAGCGCGGGCTTTTCGGCCCGGCGTTCAGTGAGGCGTTCGGCGAGTTGTTCGCGCTGGCGGCGCACGGCATTGGACTTGATTGCCGGAGGTTGGGCCGCTGGCTTGCGGATTGTATTGAGCGAGACGACTTTGGCACCGCCCAGGCTGCGCGCTCGCGGGGCAGGCTTGGCCGGAAGATCGATGCCGGAAACATCTGCATCATCTGCACGCGTCAGCTCCTGCTGCGGCGAGCGGATGGCGGGCCGGGCGCCGCCCTTGCGCGCCAGCAATGCGGGCTTCAGCGAGGCGGACTTCAGCAAGGCGGGGGGTTTGGCTGCGGCCATATCGCGCGCTCCCGTCAGGAGCCCGCGACGCGGCGGCCAAAGCCGCCTGCGGTGCGTTGGCTGCCAGCCATCTGGGCAACCGGGCTCGGCGGCGAAAACACCGTGCGGCGGAAGTTCTTCTCCAGCCGGTCCGAAATATAGTTCCACAGCGACGCCACCTCGAGCGAGGAACGCCCACCCGGATCGACTTCCATCACCGTGCGTCCATCGATCATCGAGGCGGCAAAATCGGTGCGGTGGTGAAGCGTGATCGGCGCCACGGTGCCGTGCTGCGAAAGCGCGACGGCGGCCTCCGAGGTGATCTTGGCCTTCGGCGTGGCACCGTTGATCACGAAAATAAGCGGCTTGCCGGCGCGGTCACACAGATCGACTGTGGCACCCACGGCGCGCAAGTCATGCGGGCTTGGGCGGGTGGGCACCACAATCAACTCGGCAACCGAAATAACACTCTGAATGGCCATGGTGATCGCCGGCGGCGTGTCGATCACCGCAAGGCGGAAGCCCTGCTGGCGCAGCACTGCCAGATCGGCGGCGAGCCGTGCCACCGTGGTCTGGGCGAAAGCAGGCAGTTCGGCCTCGCGCTCGTTCCACCAGTCGGCGAGCGAACCTTGCGGATCGATGTCGATGAGCACGACCGGGCCGGCGCCGGCACGTTGCGCCTGGACGGCAAGATGGCCGGAAAGCGTTGTCTTGCCCGATCCGCCCTTCTGCGATGCCAATGCCAATACGCGCAATGCAATTCCCCTGAAACGCTGCCGAACATGCCAATGTCCGATAGTGCGAGATCGCAGAACGTTCCTAATTTTGGGTTAAAGCCGCCCCGGCCAATTTGCCGGGCATGGCTGGCAAGGCCTGGCTCTGGGGGTGGCAAGGTCTGGTTAAGCTTGGGGATTTACCATTCTGCCGGCGGCAAGGTGGACACGCGGCTTTCGGCGCTGGCATGTCGGGCTTTTGCCGTTAATACTTGTGGGCAGGATAACAATTTTTTGGGGAACCACGGCATGCAGTCTCGATTCAGGCTTTTTGTCACACCTTGCGCGCTGGTCGCTACCGGTCTCATCGGGGTCTGGGCCGCGCCGGCGCTGGCCGATGTGAAGGCAGGAGTTGATGCGTGGACGCGCGGCGATTTCAACGCGGCGGTTAGCCAATGGACTGCCCCGGCAGCCCAGGGCGATCCCGACGCGCAGTTCAACCTCGCGCAGGCCTATAAGTTGGGTCGCGGGGTGAAACAGGATCTTGCCAGGGCAGAAGAACTGTTCGGCCAGGCGGCAGGCAAAGGGCACATGCAAGCCTCCGACAATTACGGCCTGCTGCTGTTCCAGCGCGGCGAACGGGCCAAGGCGCTGCCCTATGTCAGCGCCGCTTCGGATCGCGGCGATCCGCGCGCGCAATATCTGCTCGGCATTGCCAGTTTCAATGGCGACGGCGTGCCCAAGGACTGGGTGCGCGCCTATGCGCTGGTCAGTCTGGCGCAGCAGGCCGGGCTGGCGCAGGCCAATGCCGCGCTGAGCCAGATGGATCAGTATATCCCGCTCGATCAGCGCCAGCGCAGCGTCGCCCTGTCGCAGGAGTTGAGCGCCCAGGCCGAGGCGACCCGCGCGCGCCAGCTCGCCGCCGCCGATCTCGGCTCTTCCTTGCCCCGCACCCCGGCCACCACGCCGGCAAGCCCGGTGGTCACCGCGCAGCCCCGCGTTCCGCCGGCGATTGCCGCCGCGCCGCCGCAGCGCAGCACACCGCGCGAAGCCGGGGCAGACTATGCCCGGCCAGTCATGCCCGCCACCCCGCGTCCGCCAGTGGCCGTCGCCGTTGCAACGCCGCGTCCGTCGGCTGCCCGGGTCGTTCCGGCTGCCGCACCCCCAACTTTGGCAGCTGCCCCGGCGGCGGCGAGCGGCGGCTGGCGGGTCCAGCTCGGCGCTTTTGGCGTTGCCGCCAATGCCGATGCCTTGTGGAGCCGGATCAGGTCGCGCCCCGAAGTGGCCGGCAAGTCGAAGCTGCTGGTGCCCGCCGGTCGAGTGACCAAGCTGCAGGCTGGCGGCTTTGCCAGCGAGGCAGCTGCTGATGCGGCCTGCGCGCGGCTGGCGGCGGCGGGCTTTGCTTGTATGGCAGTGCGCAACTGATACTTTGCGCGGAATAACTCTTGCTATTGCGACCCATTCGCAATACTACGGTAGCGAATCGATGGGAGCAACTTCGTGTACGTTTGCGTTTGCAATGCCATCCGTGAAACCTGCTTGCGCGAGGCGGCTCGGCGCTGCCCTGGCGATGCGGATCAGGTTTACGAATCCCTGGGCAAACGTCCGCAGTGCGGGCAGTGCCTTGATGACGCTGCGGAAATCCTGATCGAGGAACGCGCACGCTGCATGGCAAACGCCTGAGCCTTCGCCTAACTGCAATTCATCCGCATTACTATATGGCTGGAATCTAGCTTTTTTCCCGGCGTCCGGCTTGTTGCCGGGGGCAATGCAGGGTATTATCCGCCTTTGTTCCCCAGCTGCCGGAGATTGTCATGAAGGGCGATGCCAAAGTCATCGAATACCTCAACGAGGTGCTGTTCATGGAGCTGACTGCGGTCAACCAGTACTGGCTGCATTATCGGATGCTCGACAACTGGGGCATCGGCAAGCTGGCAGACTACGAGCGCCACGAATCGATCGACGAGATGAAGCACGCCGACAAGCTGGCCGAGCGCATCCTGTTCCTCGAAGGCCTGCCCAATTTCCAGGCGCTCGGCCGCTTGCGCATCGGCGAATCGGTCGAAGAAGTTCTCAAGGCCGACCTCGCGCTCGAATATGACGCGCTGCCGGTGCTCAAGGATGCGATTGCCCACTGCGAGACGGTGCGCGATTTCGTCAGCCGTGATCTGTTTGCGGCAATCCTCGATGCCGAGGAGGAGCATGTCGACTATCTGGAAACCCAGTTCGAAATGATTGCGCGCATGGGCCTGCAGAACTACGTCCAGCTAAACAGCGAGCCATCGGGCAGCTGATCGCCGTCCGGCACTCGCTGCGGTCTCGGGAACGGAGAGGACCGGCTGGAGCAAGCCGATCTTCTCGGCAGCTGGCAGCTCGCCGATCCCGGCAGGGCGGCGTGGCGGCTCGGATGGCGAATGGCGGCAGGCCGCGCGCAGTTCCACGGCCTATTGCGGCACCTATACGATCCAGTCCGGCAGGATTGTCCACCATGTCGAGATGAATAGCTTTCCCAACGATCAGGGGGTGGACTATGTCCGTATTGCACATATGATGAATCAATATCTATGGCTGGAAACGCCGCCCATATTTTCGCCGATCAACGGCAGATGCGGCTGGTCTGGAAGCGATATGGCATTGCCTGAAAAGATCGAAAGAGGTGAAGTGTGACGGCTGGCGCAAGAGGAAAGGACACCCGCTTCATCATCATCGGTTCGGGCATTTCCGGGGTGCTGATGGCGATCCGCCTGCTCGAACAGGGCTATCGCAATTTCACCGTGCTGGAAAAGGCCGGCGAACTGGGCGGC
>JANOBA010000146.1:0-2201 GCA_031411415.1 Novosphingobium sp. | reverse complement strand
TCATCGCCGCGCGCTGGAACGCGACTGCTGCAAGAGGCCCCGGAACACCATCGAGTTCAAACAGGATGCGGCCCGGCTTTACCCGCGCTGCCCAATATTCGACCGAACCCTTGCCCTTGCCCTGACGGACTTCGGCAGGCTTCTTCGACACCGGCACATCGGGGAAAATGCGGATCCAGAGGCGGCCCTGGCGCTTGATGTGACGCGTGATCGCGCGGCGAGCCGCTTCGATCTGACGGGCGGTGATCCGCTCCGGCTCAAGCGCCTTCAGGCCATAGCTGCCGAAGTTGAGATCGGTACCGCCCTTGGCGTCGCCTTTGATCCGGCCCTTGAAGGCCTTGCGGAACTTGTGTTTCTTGGGTTGCAGCATGACTTAGTTCCTGCGGTCTTCGCGAGCCGGACGCACGCCGGTGGTCTGGGCTTCCATCATCAGACGGTCTTGCGCCATCGGATCATGGCCGAGAATCTCGCCCTTGAAGATCCAGCACTTGATACCGATGATGCCATAAGCGGTCAGTGCTTCAGCGGTGGCATAATCGACATTGCCGCGCAGCGTGTGGAGCGGCACGCGGCCTTCGCGGTACCATTCGACGCGCGCAATTTCAGCGCCGCCGAGACGGCCGCCGCAAGTAATCTTGATCCCCTCGGCGCCAAGCCGCAGTGCCGCTTGCACCGCACGCTTCATTGCGCGGCGGAAAGCAACGCGGCGAACCAACTGGTCAGCAATGCCTTGCGCCACGAGCTTGGCGTCGATTTCCGGCTTGCGGATTTCAACGATGTTGAGCTTGACGTCGCTGCTGGTCATCGCGGCGAGCTGCAGGCGCAGCTTTTCGATGTCGGCGCCCTTCTTGCCGATGATCACGCCGGGGCGTGCGGCATAGATCGAGACGCGGCAGAGCTTTGCGGGCCGTTCGATCACCACTTTGGAAATTGCCGCCTGGGGCAGCGTTTCCATGATGAACTTGCGGATCTTCAGGTCTTCACTGAGCATCTGGGCCTAGTTCTTGCCCTCGGCGTACCAGCGGCTGTCCCAGGTGCGGTTGATCTGGAGACGCAGACCGATCGGGTTGCTTTTATGACCCATGGATCAGGCCTCCCCTGCTTCGTCGGAAACTTCGCGCACAACGATGCGCAGGCGGCTGAACGGCTTAAGGATGCGGGTCGACTTGCCACGGCCGCGCGTGTGAAAGCGCTTCATCGTGATCGACTTGCCGACACTTGCTTCAACTACGACCAGCGAATCGACATCGAGATTGTGGTTGTTCTCGGCATTGGCGATCGCCGATGCGAGCACCTTGCGGGCGTCAACAGCCATGCTCTTGGTCGAGAAGGACAGGATGTTGAGCGCTTCCTCCACCTTGCGGCCACGGATCAGCGCAGCGACAAGACCGAGCTTCTGGGCCGAACCACGAATTTGCGCGCCAACCGACAGGGCCTCGTTGTCACCAACACGGCGCGGGGATTTTTCCTTGCCCATCAGCGCTTGCCCTTCTTGTCAGCAGCGTGGCCCGGAAAAAACCGGGTCGGTGCAAATTCACCCAGCTTGTGACCGACCATGTCTTCGTTGACCGAAACGGGCACGAATTTGCGGCCGTTATAGACATTGAAGGTCAGGCCGACAAACTGCGGCAAAATGGTAGAACGACGCGACCAGGTCTTGATCGGACCGGCGCGGCTGCCCAGTTCTTGCGCTCCCTCTGCTTTTTTCAGCAGATGGAGGTCAACGAACGGACCTTTCCAGACGGAGCGTGCCATGGCCGCTTACCTCTTCTTCTTGGCGTGACGCGAACGGATAATCAGCTTGTCCGTCTGCTTGTTGTTGCGAGTGCGGGCACCCTTGGTCGGCTTGCCCCAAGGGGTAACCGGATGACGGCCGCCCGAGGTGCGGCCTTCGCCGCCGCCATGCGGGTGATCGACCGGGTTCTTGGCGACGCCGCGTGTCAGCGGACGGCGGCCCTGCCAGCGGGTACGGCCCGCCTTGCCGAAGTTCTGGTTCTGGTTGTCGGGGTTTGAAACCGCGCCAACCGTGCCCATGCAATCGCCACGCAGGTAGCGCTGCTCGCCTGAATTCAGGCGAACGATCACCATGCCGCGATCGCGACCGACGACCTGCACATAGGTGCCTGCCGAACGTGAAATCTGGCCGCCTTTGCCCGGCTTCATCTCGACGTTGTGGACAATGGTGCCGACCGGCATCTGGC
>JANOBA010000145.1:0-1793 GCA_031411415.1 Novosphingobium sp. | reverse complement strand
TTGATCATGCCCGGCCAAGGTCAGAGTGCGAGCACGCTGGCGGTCCGAACGGTCCGCCGATGACTCCCGGCAACTGGGCAAAAAAGCGACGCGTCGATCGAGAGATACTTGTGCTGTGAAGAACCAAGAGGACGATCAATGATCACAGCTTTGTGATTACCGATAGCGCAGACCCACGCTGCGACCGCTATAGGGACCTACTCACATCATAGGAGCATCTGCCGTGGCCCGGGCTAAACAAAGCATCAGCACTGTCGATCTTACGCGCACAATAAAGGCGTCCCAAGCGGCTGGGCTAACGATAACCTCTGCTCATGTCGAACCTGATGGCACGTTCACCTTGGGATACGGTGCAGCTCCAGCAGAAACAGATCCAACCCCGGACGATGCCCTGGCTCAGTGGCAAGAGCGACGCCGCGCTTCCTGATCCACGCGAAACCACCATCAGCTTTCTCAGGGACTACAATGAAACAGAAATCACTTCCGGGAGTTTTCGCCACGAAGAAGGTTCTTAGCGATGGGACAACCCGCATCTACTGGTATCATCGGTCCTCGAAAAAGAAGCTTCCCGGTGAATATGGAAGTGCCGAGTTCCTCGCCGCCTATCAAGAGGCCAACACGATCACAGCGAAAGAGACTGAAACAGTCGCACACCTGATCCGAGAATACCTGCTTAGTCCGTCGTTCGAAAAGAACCTCGCTACCAGGACAAAAGCGGAATACCGGCGGATGCTGTCCCATATCGAACTCGAGTTCGGCACCATGCCGATCAAGGCGTTGGAGAGCCCCAAAGTCAGAGGCGCTTTCATCACTTATCAAGAGCGCATTGCTGCAAAAACGCCTCGAGAAGCCGACAACAGGATGTCCGTCATTTCGGCAGTGTTCTCCTATGCGCACGACAAGGGCCGAATTACCGTCAATCCTATCGCGCACTTCAAGCGTCTGCACAGGTCGAACCGCACTGACATCATCTGGACCGAACATGACATCGGAAGATTCATGAAAGACGCCCCAATTGAACTGCAGCGGGTCATGATCCTCGCCCTGCATACTGGTCAGCGTTACTCTGATCTCATCCATCTGCGCTGGTCCGACTTCGACGGCGAAGCCTTGCATCTCACCCAGTCAAAGACGTCGGTAAAAGTGCGTGTGCACTGCACTGCGGCATTGCTCAAAATGCTCACCTCCACACCGAAGACCTGCCCCTACATCCTCGCTCGAGCCGATGGTCGGCCCTGGTTCACGGCGGCAAACAACAAGGCCCTGGACAAGGCCTGGCGCGGCCACATGGAAGCCGCGGAGTTCTACGCGAAGCCTTTCGCGGAGTTGACGGATGCAGAAAAGAGCTCCCACCTCCACTTCAACGACATTCGCGGCACCGCCATCACTTTGCTCGCGGAGTCGGGTGCTACCATCCCGCAGATCGTCTCCATCACAGGTCACACGATGCAATCAGCAACCCGCATCCTGGAGCGCTACCTGTCGATGACACCAGCACTATCGAAGGCTGCGATGACGGCGTTCGAGAACGCTTCAGCAACGGCATTTGCAAACCAATTGCAAACCAGAGCTATACCGGCGTGACGGCCGACACCTAACCTGCTGATAATTTAGGAAAAAATGGTGGACCCAGAGCGATTCGAACGCCAGACCCTCAGATTCGTAGTCTGATGCTCTTTCCAGCTGAGCTATGGATCCACTGGTCGCGGATTTAGTCGCACGGGTCGGGCTTTGCAAGGGTGAAAATCGACCTGGGGCGTTTTGCGTTTGATCGGTCAACCCGAACCGACCTA
>JANOBA010000144.1:0-2039 GCA_031411415.1 Novosphingobium sp. | reverse complement strand
CTGCGGTCCGCCGATGAACAGCTCGAAATTGCCGTCGCTATCCGCCGCGATCTGGCTCCCCAGAATGTTGCATTCGGGCGTATCGCCAAATGGCTCGTGCAGCGGCGCGAAGTCGGTGCCGGGGATTTTTGCGGGCTTTGACCCCTGCACGGTGAGGTTGAACCAGCGCGCGGTGCCCTTGCGGCCCGTAATCCGGTAGGCATGATCGCCCGAAATCCACGCCTGCCGATAAGTAAAATCGCAGACATCGCCGCCGAGTTTCATGTTCGGATGGGTGAAATAGTGGATCTGGGGGAAAGCTGGATCCTTGGTTTCCAGCGCTAGATCGAAGGCCTGGGCGAGGTTCTGCGTCAGGAAATGATAGCCATCGGCGCGCATGATCGGCGCGGCGGGATTGGCCGGCTTGAACACGAGATCGCCTGCCGCCATCAGCTGGTCGCAAAACTTCGCCCAGCCGCCCCGCAGCATTTCATCCGCCGGTCCGTCGCCAAAGGCCATAACAAACGACTCCTTTTCCTTCTGCCCCTCCCCCTTGAGGGGGAGGCCGGGTGGGGTGTACTACGCCAGCGTTGACGCGAGACCTATCGGCCTCGCTCCCCCACCCCAACCCCTCCCCGGTGGGGAGGGACTTTCACAATCAAGCACCCAGTCTTTCCAAAATTTCCGACAGCCGCTCGCCTGCGCGAAGCGAAGCCGCCCGCGCGCCTTCTGCGACAATGCGCGGACCGACCAGCTCAAGATCGAACACGCCCTGATAGCCTGCCGCCAGGACATCACGAAGCAGCGCCTCAAGCGGGATCACCCCGTCACCCGGCACCGCGCGGCACGGCGTGGTGCGGTCGCCCAGCACATAGTCGCTCGCCTGCACCAGCCCGGTGAGAGGCATGGCGCGGCGAAACAGCGCGGGCAGGTCTGCCTCGGTCCAGCAGGCATGCAATTCGATGCACACGCCAATCCCGGTTAATTCGGCAAAGCGGATCGCATCGGCCAGCGTGTGGATCATGTGCAGGTCAGCATTGAGCGACTGGGCGTTCTCGACCAGCAGCTTGACGCCCTTTGCCGTTGCCTCGGCGATGCAGGGCGCGATCCATGCCGCGAAGCGCGCCGCGCCTTCTTCCCAAGACAGCCGTCCGCGACCGCCCGAGATCAGGTATATCGCGCCGGAGCCAAGCTGCGCGGCAATATCAATCGCCTGCATCATCCCGGCGACGGCCTGATCGCGGTCCCCTTCCAGATTGGGGAAGGCGCCGAACACATGGTTCACCGTTGCCACTTTCGGCCCGCCCTTGGCCAGTTCGGCAAGCGCGCCATCGAGGTCTCCGGGCCGAGTGAGCGCCGGGGTGACCAGCGTCATGTGCGGCACGCCGATCTCGCGGCAGAAGGCGATGAACGAGGCCGAGCTTTCGTCCATGAAGGCGACCTGGTGGAGGCTGATGCGGGGGTGCATGGCGCTCACTTGCGTAGCTCGATCTCGACCCCGAAGCGCTCGCGGAATGCGGCGAACTCCGCGTTCAGCGCATTAATATCGAAGCCCGCGTCCGTCAGCAGGCTGGTCGAATACTCGAACTTGCCGTGGCGGTCGCCCTTGTTGGTGGCGAGATAGCCCTGCATCGCCGCCTCGGCCTGCGGGGTGAAATCACGCCCGGCAAAGGCATAGTAGCCCCGCACCGTGCCAATCTGATCGGCGACGAAATCCTTGTAGCGGACATGGTGCACCCGCGGGTCGGCGACCAGCGGGTCTTCCATCGTGTTGGCAATGCTCATCCGCAGGCGCTGCATGTGCATTTTCGCCTCCGCGACCATGTCGATCGGCCCGACGATGCCTTCCATGATGTCACGCATCATCGCGGTCGAACTGGCGGCGACTTGCACCGGATCGCGGTGCAGCCAGACCAGCGTGGCATCGGGATAGGTTTCGAAAAATTCCTTGAGGCGGTGCCCGTGAAAGCCTTTTAGCACCCAGTATTTCTTTGGGCGGTTATACTGGAAGGCCTGGAGCATCATCTTATGCAGGCGGTTCTGCGCGGCGCTGTCGGTCG
>JANOBA010000143.1:0-4449 GCA_031411415.1 Novosphingobium sp. | reverse complement strand
GGCGATTGATCTTTTGACCGCAGAGGCCGGGCCAAGCCGTCTTCAACCGGTGTTGCTGGCAATCCGCGGTGAATTGCGCGCCGGCACCAGCCTTGCCGATGCATTGACCCGGCAGGGCGCGGTGTTCCCTGAGGCCTATGTGCGGCTGGTGGCTTTGGCAGAGGGTACTGGCACCCTGCCGATGGTCTTGCAACGCCTGCACGCCGGGCGGTCAAAGGCTCACGCCTTGCGGCGTAAGCTTGGGTCTGCGCTAGTTTATCCCACGTTCGTTTTGCTGGTGGCACTTGCCGCAATGGCGCTGATCGCTCTGGCCGTGGTGCCGCAAATGCGGTCGATACTGCCAGCGGAGCCTCTGGCTGGAGGGGCGGATCCCGCAATCTGGCGGCTGATCGGCTTGTCGGATTGGATTACCGCCCACGCGCTGCTAGCAGGGCTGGGCCTGGCGGTTGGGCTTGGTGCGTTGGCGTTGCTGTTGCGCTTACCCGCTGTGCAAGCCGCTATAACTGCTGGCGCCACGCATCTGCCTGTGGTGGGCAATTTGATCCTGACGGCGCGGCTCGCCGAAATGACCAGCTCACTCGCCATGCTGACTGAGGCGGGCTTGCCCCTTGCCGAAGCCTTGCGCCTGACTCGCCGCAGCACAGTTACAGGCGATCTTGCGAACATGCTGGAGGGGATGGAGAACGCCTTGCGGTCCGGTCAAGACGTAACGGAGCCCCTGCGAACTGCGCGAGGCGTGCCGCCCCTGCTGTGCAGCTTGATCCGGGTGGGACAGGAAACCGGCGACATGGGGCGCAGTCTGTCCCAAGCCGCACAGGTGTTCGAGGAAAAGACTCGCATCGCGCTGGACCGAGCTTTGGTGCTGCTGGAACCGGCGATCATACTAATGATTTCTGTCGGCGTGGGTGGGCTGATCTACATCGTCATCGGCGCGATAACGTCGGTCAATGACTTGTTTTTATGAGAGGATTCCATGGCACAGATCGAAAATCAGATTAAGCCCGACGACGAAAAAGAGGCCGGGTTCACCTTGGTGGAATTGCTGGTCGTTCTAGTCATTCTGGCCATGCTTGCGGCTTTGGTTGGGCCGAAGGTCATCCGCTACATGAGTTCGTCCAAAGCCAAAACGGCGCACGTGCAAGTAGCGTCGTATCAGACCGCACTGGAGCTGTATCACCTTGATCTGGGTCGCTATCCGCAAACTTCGGATGGGTTGGGCGCTTTGGCCAAGGCGCCGTTGGAGGCCGCTGGATGGGGGGGGCCTTACCTTGACAAGGCGGTAGCGAATGACCCCTGGGGCAACACTTATGACTACGTTGCCAGCGCGGATGGCAGCTCCTACATGCTTCGCAGTTTTGGAGCAGATGGCAAGGAAGGCGGCGAGGGTGACAATGCCGACATTTCGCCGTGAGCGCTCCTGCGAAGCCGCCCGCGAAGCTGGCTCAGAAGCCAAGGGCACTGAAACCGGCGTCACGCTGGCAGAGATGCTTCTCGTCGTGGCGATCACGGCCATGGCCGCTGGGCTGGTCGTCGGACACGGCCATTCCGGCCAGCAACGGATCGACCGTGCGGCCCTGCAATCCTTTGTGCGAAACGCACGGGCGGACGCCATACGCTCCGACCGCATTGTCTCGCTTGAGGTCAGCGCAGATAGCCACAGCCTTCTGGCCGCAGGCAAGACGCTCGTCTTCGGCCTCGATCATCAGGTCATCTGCACCGCCAGCGACGGTGGCAAAGCCATCACATTTGGACCCGACGGGACCAGCAACGGCGGGCTGGTTCGGGTTCTGGCGCCGGGATCCGAAGACAAGTTGGTCGTTGAACCCCTCACGGGGGCCTTGCGGCCTTGAGGCGGGCTTCTCGCTGGTCGAAGTTCTGGCGGCGCTGACCATAGCTTCCATGGCTATCGTCGCTGCTCTCACCTTGTTCACTCAATCGGCCCGCGTTAACGACCGGATGATCAAGGAAACTGCTGCCCGCGATCTTGCGCGCAAACTGCTGGTGACGGGTGAGATCGGGCGCGGGCAGGTCGGCGCGCTGGCTTGGGCGGCTACGCTGATGCCTCCCGATCATGGCATGATGCTGCACGAGGTGGCTGTGACGTGGATCGGCGGGCCGCAGATCACGTTGACCCGCCTTGAACCAGAGCCCGCGCAATGAGCGATGAGGCAGGCTTTACCTTGATCGAGGCGCTGGTTGCTCTGACATTGGGGATGTCGGTGACGGGTATCGTCTTGTCGACCCTTCATATCGCGTCTAACGGGGCGACCCGGTCAGTTTCCGTGGCAGCTGAGGCAGAGGCTTTTGCTCGTGCCGGCGCCATTCTGTCTGGGGATGCGCTGCATGGGCTGAAGCTGCTGGATGCGCGCGGCGAAGTCATCTTTAGCGGTCAGCCTACTATCGTCAGCTTTCCCACGACTTCCCTCTTTGGTGGATCCGCGCCGGTGGTGCTGCGCTATGAGTTGCGCCCAGGCATCGATTTCACCGACCTTGTGCGGTCCGAGGCGGCCTTGCTGTCCGGGGGCGCAGCCGGTCCATTTGGCGCAGGCCAGACGATATGGCATGGTGTTGGAAAGTGGGAATTGCGCTATCTGGACGACAAGACGACGTGGGGCCGCGACTGGAGCGGGTCGGGCCTGCCACGCGCATTTGGCCTTGTGTCGCTGAATGCGCCGCAGACGTTGAAACTGGTCGTTGCCTTTCCTCTGCTGATAGAAGCCCATTGCGCTCTCGGGCCTGGGCCGCAATGCAGTTTGCCAGAAGAGGTTTTTCCATGAACCGCGAGGTCGGTGCCGTTCTTCTGGTGGTACTGATTGCGCTTGCATTGATGGCCGCTTTGGCCGGGCTAGTGATCAGGGTGTCGGAAAGCGACATCGCCAGCCTTGCTGCCGAGCGGGCCGCCTTCCGGCGTGAGGTTTTGATGAGCTCTGCACTAGCTACGCTTGGCGCTCGCCTGCCCGAAAGCGACCTTGCTGAGGACGGCACGCCCGTCAGTCTGCCCGTGCCGGGCGGCGTTGTTCGTGTCCGGATCGAGGCAGCCACCGGCCTGCTCAATCCGAATTTTAGCCAGACGGACACTTTGATTGCAGCTCTGTCCGCGTTGGGTGCATCCCCAGAACAGGCCAAACGGATCGGACTATCAATCGCATCTGCCCGAGGACCGGCCAGCAAGATGGCCTTCCAGAATATGAGTCAGGTCGCAAGGCTGTTTGCCCGCGATGAGGACCTATGGCCGAAGATTGCCCCATATGTCACTTTGCTTGGCAAGGCAGAGACCATTGACCTTAGGAGCGCTCCGCCCGCGCTACGCGGCGTTGCGGCGCCAGCGCAGGTCGATTTCTCGGGTGGAGAACTGCTGGCAGGACGCGGATTTTACGAGTTATGGCTGCATGTTGAGGACCCGACGGTGGATGCCGCCGATCCCGCAGGCGGGCTTTGGACTCATGTTTCTGCCCTTGCAGGCACCGATCACCGCCTGCACATTCTGTCCGTTGCCTGGCCCGAGGCAAGGATCGGAGGAAACTGAATGTTTGCCAGGCTTTTATCCGCCGCAGAAACACTAGCCGCTGCCTTGCAAAATCTGGTGCCACCCGGTTTGCGCGGCCTAGACGTCCTGACGCCCGACCGACTTGACGAGGCGCGTCCGGGCCGCTCAGTACAACTGGTGCTCCCTGTCAGCCGCCTTTTGCGGCAGGATCTAGAAATTGCCGTCGGCGAGAGTATGCCGAGTCTTAACTGGCTTGCGGCGCAGGTGGAGGTGCTGACGCCGTGGGACCAGAGTGCCTTCCTGTGGGATGCTAGGGTTTCGGGACGCAGGATCAATCTCGCCTTGGTTCCTTTGCGTCCAGTCGAGGAAGCCGGGAGCTTTCTGGCCGCAAAAGACCTGCGGGTTGCCGAAGTCGTGGCCCAGGGTGGTTTCTGCTTTCGCCGCGACACCGCTCAGATGCGGCGCTGGCGTGACCGGCTGGCCCTTTCCTCTTTTCTCATCACGCTGCTAGCTTTGGTGCTTGCCGGGGTTGGTGCCAACATGGCGCTGCAGGCCCACGACCGTGCGGGCCTGGCAGAGGCGGCCCTGCAGCGGACGGCTGCGCGGTTGAGGGAAGGCGCTGGTCCGGCCCAGGCTGCCTTGGCTTTGCTGCCGCGAAAGGCCGACAGTGTTGCGCTGGCCCTGACCCATCTGGCGGCGGCACTCCCGCAGGACAGTTACCTGACAACACTGTCTGTGTCTGCCGACGGCTTTGAAATCTCTGGCCAAACGGCAAGACCGGAAGGGATCATCCCCGCGCTATCGGCGGATTCTGTCTTTGGTCACGTCGATTTCGCCGGCCCCGCCTCGCGCAACGCAGACAGCGGCAGTTTTACTTTCACCATTCGCGGCAAGCTGGTGGCACCATGACCCTACGTCGCGCTATATGGCTTGTCGTTCTGCCTCCGGTTTTGGCAGCCATT
>JANOBA010000142.1:0-3924 GCA_031411415.1 Novosphingobium sp. | reverse complement strand
CGCCACAGCTCCCAGTCCTTGTTGTCGATGCCATAGAAATAGCGTGCCTTCAGCCGCTTGATCTCTTCGATGGCGATGAGGCGTTCGATATTTTTGGCAAGGTCATTCATGGTCTCACTCCTCCCCGGACAGCCTTTGAGGGTGCCGCAGTGGCAGTGTGCATCGGAATCGAAGGTGCAGGGAAGTTCGAATATGCTTTGCGGGGACAGGCAATTGCGATGCATTGGTGTTAGGTTGGACCGCGTGCATCTGATAGCCTTCGGGGCATCCAAGAGATTTCGGGGGAGATGATGTGAAAATTTCATCGATCAAGCGGGCCGTTACCGCGTTCGTCTTGCTGGCCATGGCGGCAGTATTCGGTTCTGGACTGGCGCTGGCACAGACCTATCAGCCCGGACAGCAGATCGAATACAAGGCGCAGAACTGGCCTGAGAAGTGGGAAGTCGGGACTTACGTAAGGGACCTGCCGGGCGGCACCCAGGTGCTGATCAGCGAAAAGCCGTCGCAGTTCTTTCCCGAGGGCTTTCAGCGCGCCTATACGCTCAACGAAGTGCGCGAGGCGGCCCCGCCAGAAGCCGCGCAGGCTCCGGTCGCGCGGCCTGCTCCAAGAGTAGCGCCGGCTCCGGCGCCAGTAGTTCGTGCGAGGCCCGCAGCCCAGCCGGCCCGAGGCGTAGGCGGTGCAGGCGCCGGGCTGATGAGCCAGCAGGATGTGCTCGGGTTTCTGCAACAGCGGCTCGGCGACGGCGACCCGTTCATGAACCCCGGGCGCGAAGCCGTGCTTCAGGCGCTGCGCGAGGAAGTCCTGCGGCGCGGGGTCGATTTCCATAGCCACGCGATCGGCGATTTTGCCAATCAGCTTGGCAAATTTGGTGCGCTCAGCAACGTCACTTATGCTCTTTCCGACAATTTCGGGCCGCCTGCGGTGCAAGGCGAATTGCTTGGCGCCTGGCGCTTGATCAAGGTTGGCGCGACGACCTCGGTCACCCGCGGCGGCAACAACTACCAGCGTCAGGAATACGCTGGTCTCGCCGGATCGCTCACCGTCAACGCCAACGGCACCTACCTGTGGAATTCGCCCTCGGGCATGCTGCGGGGCAACTGGCGTGCAGCGAGTGCCGAGGAAATGGCCAAGTCTGACAAGGGCGGGGCTGGTGTGGTGCTGCTCGCCGCCAAGAGCGGTGCAGACTGGCTGGTCCACAAACGCACTGAGGAAGGTCCAGAAGGCACCGGCATTATGATCCGCGACCTTGCCACCCGCAACCTGCGTGAGCGAGGGACACGCTAGAAACGGTGCTAATTTGAGCGAACTTTGCCAGGCAAGGGCGCAAAGCCCAAGCAGTTCCAACTATGACCCCGTTTCCGATTGCGGAGCAATATTTCGCGTCACAATGCTATTGTGATAGATTGTTGTGTCGTCGAAATCGACTCGCTGTGGGCGGGACTTGCGTCCACTAAACATAGGGGGATAGTCGGTGTCCGGAACAAAGAACAATCGCAAGGCAATGCTTCTCGCGCTGTCTGGCGCTGCTGCCATGGTAGCGTTGCCGATGCCAGCGAGCGCCGGCACCGGCTGCAACGGCGTAGTCAACTGGTTCGTATGGGGGTGCGCGCCATGGGACAATAACAACGGTGCGCAATACCCCTATTATAGCAAGCGCCAGGTGACAGTTCCCGCCAAGCGAGCCCAGATTGTCGAGCAAAATGGTGCACGCATGGCTGTTATCAACGGTCAATACTATCCCCTGATCGGCAATGACGGTGCCAGTCTAATTGGCAATGACGGTGCCAGTCTCAGGATTTGGGTTCCCAATTGATCGGTAGCACCGGGGTGCTGTGCGGGCGCGTCGATGGCGGGCTGGATTCAGCTGATTTTGAGGCCGCAGGGGAACACATAATTACCGGGGGGGGCTGCATTTCCGCGCTCATGGCGCAGTGTTGAAATCGAACGACACCGCGCCAATCGTGCCCGGCAGCGGCGTATCGCCCGCCGCGCCCGGCAAAACTGCGCTGCCGCTGTCGATGCCGATGCCGAACAATTCGGTGGCACCAAAGGCTTGCAAGGTTGCAGCCGGGACGGTGCCCCTGGCAAACATGCGCCCGCCCGCGCTGATCGTCACATTCGCATCAGCAGGGGAATTGCCGGGGCCTTTGGGCCGGGTGAAGCGCAGCTCCAGATCGTTCGCGCCCATGGGCAGCGCCTTGGTGGCGGGAATCGAGACGTTTTCGCCTTCCAGCGTGTTGAGCGTGAACACTGGCTTGTTGTCCTTGATGTAGAGCGCGATGCCGCCCAGTTTGCCGCCGGCGGCAAACACTGCGCCGGTCGCGTTGCCCTCGGGCAGGTCGATACTTGCGCGCATGGTGAAGCCCATGGCGGCGACCGGCGGCGCGATCATGCCGCCGATGTTGCTCGCCCGGCCGGGATAGCGCCACACCCCGCCGCGACGGGCGAATTCGGCGCGGGCCTTGCGGGCGGTCTCGGCCATGCCTTCGCCGATGTTGCCGATGGGATTGACGTTATAGAGCCATGCCTGGCTGGTGAACATGTGCTCCATCTCCGCAACGCGCTCGGGCTCGCGCGCGGCAAGATCGTGGTTCTGGCCGGGATCGACGGCGAGGTTATACAGCTCCCACGGCTCGGTGATCGGGCGCATCGTAGTCATTTCCCAGGGGGTGAGCCGGTGGCTGGTGACCAGCGACCAGCCGTCTGCCCACAGCCCCTTGTTGCCATACATCTCGACATATTGCGGCCCCTTGCGGCTCGGCGCCTCGGGCTGGGCGAAGGAGTAGAAGAAGCTGGTGCCCTCCATTGCGCTTTGCGGCACGCCGTGGACCGTGGCGGCGAGCGGCACCCCGGCGGCTTCCAGAATGGTCGGCGTCACGTCGCTGACGTGCACAAACTGCCCGCGCAGCTCGCCCCGCGCGGCGATGTGGTTTGGCCAGGCGACAATCAAGGGCACCCGTGTGCCGCCTTCGTGGACGGTGTGTTTGAAATAGCGGAACGGGGTGTTGCCGGCCACCGCCCAGCCCATCGCATAGTGCGGATAGCTTTCTGGGCCGCCCCAGCGATCATAAAAGCGCAGGTTCTCATCCAGCGTCGCCTGCCGGCCCCGGCCCAGCAAGGCTTCGGTGAACATGCCGTTCTCGCCGCCTTCGGCGCTGGCGCCATTGTCAGAGACGACAATGATGATCGTGTTGTCGAGTTCTCCGGAAGCCTTCAGCGCATCGAGGATGCGGCCGAACTGGTTATCCGCATAGGACAGCGCGCCGGCGAAGACTTCCATCTGACGGGTGTAGAGCCGCTTCTGTTCGGGTGAAAGACTGTCCCAGGCGGGCACGCTATCGGGCCGCTTCGCCAGTTCTGCCCCGGAGGCCACGACGCCCGCCTTCTTTTCGCGCCACAGAACCTCCAGTCGCATCTCGTCCCAGCCCATGTCGAACTTGCCGCGATAGCGCGCTATCCAGTCAGCCGGCGCGTGGTGTGGGGCATGCGCGGTGCTGGTTGCCCAATAGAGCAACAGGGGGCGTTGTTCGGGCGCGGCATAGCGGCTCTGGATCGCGGCGATCGCCTCGTCGGCAAGGTCGTGGTTAAGGTGATAGCCGGGCGCAGGCGGGCGTTGCACCGGGGTCTGA
This sequence comes from Novosphingobium sp., assembly GCA_031411415.1. GTDB lineage: Bacteria > Pseudomonadota > Alphaproteobacteria > Sphingomonadales > Sphingomonadaceae > Novosphingobium. The sequence continues at coordinate 294 of JANOBA010000142.1, read as the reverse complement.
TCGCGCACCAGCAGCGGGTACCAGTTGTCGGTATCGGCGGCGAGGAAGCCATAGAAGTGCTCGAAGCCTTGACCCACCGGCCACTGGGTGAAGGGCCCGGCAGGCGTTGCCTCCTCGTTTGGCAAGTGGTCCCACTTGCCCAAAGCAACCGTGGCATAGCCCGCAGCCTTAAGGTTGTCCGCAAGGCTTCCTGCCGAGGTCGGAATGTGGGCGTTATAGCCGGGGAAGGGCCGCGCGGTGGCGGCGTGGGTGCGGGGGCCGGTGCAGAGCGCGTGGCGGGAGCGGGGGCTGGTG
>JANOBA010000141.1:0-16690 GCA_031411415.1 Novosphingobium sp. | reverse complement strand
CGGCGGAAATCTCGTTGAACCAGCTCCGCATGAAACCCTCAGGAAACAGCGAGGGGACGGTCACCCGCGACGAGACCATATCCCAGAAGGCGCGCAGGCGCTCCACGCGCATGCCGGGAGCGTTACCGGCAATGATTGCGGCATTGATCGCGCCGATGGAAATCCCGGCGATCCAGTCGGGTTCATGGCCCGCCTTGGCCAGCGCCTCATGGCGCTGGCAGCATGACATCGTCTTGGCCGCCGCATTAAACTTCGGTCATGCCACCAGCGACAGCTTGCGTTGAAGTGCCGCGCTGCCGCGCCCGCCGCCGACCAGAGTCTGTAAGTCGATCAAGGCCCGGGCCAGGCCGACGCCGTGGAGGCCAGCGATATAGCGGGGCTCCCATACTGGCGCGAATTTGTCTTTGTAGGCCCGGAGGCCCTCGAACCCGTAGAAACTGTCGCCGTGTCGGTAGAGAAATGCGCTCGCCCGCGCCCAGATCGGCGCGAGCCGGCGCGCCTCGATGCCCGAAAGCGGAGCAATGCCAAGGGTGAACCAGCGATAGCCCTGTTCGCGTCCCCATTCCATCAGGTGGGTGAACAGGAAATCCATCGTGCCATAAGGCATGTCCTCGGCATGGCGCATCAAGTCGATCGACAGTTCGTTGCGGTTCTTCGTCGCCCAGATATTGGCGAAAGCGACGATCTTGCCGTTCTGGCGGACGACGGCGCAATCGAAGCGGTAAATATACGACGGTTCGAAGCGACCGACGCTGAATGCTTTTTCAGATTGGCCCTTTGCCCTCAGCCAGCCGTCCGAGATGGCGCGCAATTCAGGCCCAATACCGGGAACATCGGCAGCCGGGACGATGGCAAATTCGGCCCCATCGCGCACCGCGCGCCGCTCGGCATGGCGCAAGCTTTTGGCATCCGGGCCATCCAGAGTGAAGCTGGCAAGATCGACCCGCGCCTCTTCGCCATATTTGACCAGTTGCAGGCCAAGATCGATGGCGATCGGCAAGGCCTCGGTGGTGATCTGGTATAGCAGGAGCCGGCCCTGCGCGGCGTCGGCGCGTTCGCGGATCCGCCACAGCAGGTCGGGCCATTCGCTGCGCGGGCCGACTGGGTCTCCCATCACGATCCAGCTATGGCTCTGGACCTGATACATCAGGAAAGCATTGCCGCTTGCGGACCGCAGGAACCGCTTGTCGCCGGTCCAGGCCAGCATCGCGTCGGTGCGGTCATTGTCGGCAAAGGCGGCCTGTTCGTCCGGCAGGCGGGCCTCTTCCAACGACACGCGCTGTGCCGCCGGATTGCCGAAGCGGATCACAATCGCGGCAATCAGCATAACCGCCGCTCCAAAACTCGCGCGAAGGAAGCGCGAGGCGTCACCCTTCCAGGCAAATTGCCACCACAGGTCGGTCTGAAAATCGACATGCTTGTAGGAAAAAATGCCGATCCACAGCGACAGCCCGACCGCGACCGCCACCGCCACGATCCATCCGGCGGAAAAGCTGCGCATGGTGAAGGCGGTATGCCGATAGAAGCTCTTGCGCGACCATTGCAGCAACCCCGCGATCAGCATCAGGACAACCGCCTCTTCATAGTCGATGCCCTTGGCGAGCGAGAAAGCGGCGCCTGCGAGCAGCACCAGACGCGTCAGGATGAAGGCGCCATCAAGCCGCTTATACAGACCGGGGGCAAGCAGCAGGAGCCCGGTGCCGGTCAGGCTGGCGGCAATATGCGAAGCCTCGACGAAGGGGAGCGGCACGATATGCCGCAGCGCATGCAGCCGGTAGGGAATGGCGGGGAGCGAACCCGAGACCAGCAGGATTGCGCCGCCGACGAATGTGAGGGCGGCCAGAAGCATCGGAGCGATCCCGGAAAACACAGACTGCGATAGCTGGAGGGCCGAGCCGAGCGGTCCGCGCCATTGCCTGTGCTCATGAACCGCCAGCAGCACCGCTGCCACCACCAGCGGCAACAGATAATAGATTGCGCGATAGGCGACGAGAGCCGCGAGCAATGCCGATTTGTCGACATTGGGCAGTGTGGCAATCATCACTGCTTCGAATACACCGATGCCGCCGGGAACATGGGTAACCAGCGCGACAATAATCGCCAGCGCGTAGCCGAGGAAAAACAGCGGAAACATCTGGATGCCGACACCCGGAACCAGCACATAGAGTGCGGCGCTCGCGACCGCGAGATCGAGGCCCGCCACGCATATCTGCGACACCGCCTGACCAGCCGATGGCAGCGGCAGGGCCCAGCCAAAGATCCGGAGTGACTGGCCGGGCTTACGCGCCTTGACAAGCAGCCAGGCCGCAACCGCCAGCACGCCGAGGCCGAACAGCCGTTGCAGGCCCATTGGAACCAGGACCGGTCCGAGAGCAATGCTGGCAGGGTGAATGGCGAGCGCGGTTGCCGCCATGACGATCACACCGGACCAGAAGGTCATGCTGGCGGTGGCGATGATCCGGACGATGTCAGCGCCTTCAAGCCCGCTCGCGCTATAGACGCGATAGCGCGCCGAGCCGCCGGTCAACAGCGCAAGCCCCAGATTGTGGCTCAGCGTATAACTCGTGAACGAGGCGAGCGCCGCAGTGCGCCACGGCAGGGGTTTGCCGATGATCCGCAGTGCCAGCACATCGTAGAGCGTCAGCAACAGGTAGCTTGCGGCAGTCAGGCCCAGTGCCGTGCCGATCTGCCAAGGCTGCAAGGCATGCAAGGCAGCGCGCAGATCGTGAAGGTGGACTTCGAGCAGCAGGCGGTGAAGCGCAAAGAACCCCATCGCTGCCAGCAGCAGGACAAAGCCGATACTGGCACTGGTGCGGTTGTGCTCGAACAGCTGGCGGCACTTGCGAAACAATCGGAGCATTGCCGGTTACGCCTTGCGCCAGAGTTGCGATTTGCAGACCAGGCCGCCCAGGATGCAGCCGCTGATCCTCAGAGCGCCGGGTTCCTCCCGGGTGATCGTTGAATAGAATGTCCGGCCCATGTCGGGCACAAACACGCGCCCTTGCCAGCGGTTGCCGCTGGTCTGGCGATAGTTCTGCAGCAGCTCGGTGCCGACCAGTTTCTGCACACCGCCATCGCGGGCATCCTGTTCGGCTTCGGGCGTCGCCCACACCACCCAGCCACACAGCTTGCCGCTGCAGTCGCCGGTTTCGACTTTCACATTGTCGTGCGGATTGACCCAGATGCCATGCGCCTGCGATTGCGGTGCAGGCTGCGATGGCTGGGCAATCGCGGTCAGGGGAGCAATCATGGCGAGCGCCAGGGCCAATCCTTTCGAGAGTGGTGATAGAGACACTGGAGTTCCCTCAGTCGGCTTGTCGATGTTCGCTGTTTGCGCTCACGGGCCTTGCTGTCAGATGGTCCTGTCCTGAAACTTTGGTAATGTTGCGGGATGCTGCGGCGTCGATCGCCCTGATCAGTGCGGAATGCACCGCGCCGATATTCCAATCCAGCGCATGACCGCCCGGAAGCGCAACCTTGCGGACATTGGGCGCGCTCAACTGCGGACAGGGGCTGTCAGTCTCCTCGATCCCGTAGATGCACGTCGCCGGCACCCAGGTCAGTTGTCGCAAGGTCGGCAGAACTTCGGCATCGGGTCTGCTCCATTCTAGCATTTCGCCGGGAGTAACTTGCAGATGGAGTGCGTCTGTCGGCACGATGAGCACAACGGCGCGCACTTTGTGGCGCAGATCGTTCGGCAATTGCACCAAAGCCGCCTGCAACGCATCCGCGCCGAGCGAATGGCCGATCAGGACAACCTGATCGGCGTGGCCGAATGCCAGGGCTTGCCGGATTGCTTCGGCGGTCAAAGTCGACACTTCCGCGACTGTCCGGTGCTGACGGAAAAAGCCTAGCGAATTGACAGCCACGACCGGGATGCCGTCAGCTGCCAGCCGGTTGCCGATCATCCGACCCATCGCCACCCGGTAGCCGACGTCACCGGAGAAATAGACCACCGCCAGATGGCTGTGTGCCAGTGTCGGGCTGGCGGTTGCCGGGACGCGCACCAGCACACCGCGATCGAAATATCCGGCAAACGCGAGCAAGGCGCACAGCACGATTAAAAGGCTGAGCAATATCCGGAATGCGATCTTCATGGCTGAACGCCCGGTATTGCCGATCGGCCGTCTGCCTGCATCACGTTGTTCCTGGGCCCATTGGAACAAGCACTTTGCCATTGAGTGGCTGACTGGGCGATGGCGGGAACATGACTAAAGCTTAACGTGACTTGGGGCCACCGGATGCGCATTTTTGTAGCGGCGAAGGGATCGGTCCATCCTGACTGCGATCCCTTGGCCGACGCCAGCTGAAGGGACGATCATGACCAGACTGCAGTTGCGGCGCGATCGGCACGAGTTAGCCATGGTGCTGGCAACCGTCATCATCCTGATCGGACTGGCGATTGTGGTGGCGCGTGAATCGCGCCGCATGCTGCGTAGCCCTGACGCACCGGCCTTGCTGTTTCCCGGGTTCACCGCAGACGAACTGCCCAGGCCCGGACACGGGCTGGTCGTGACGAGCTTGCAATCGGCCAGCGAAGCGCAGATGAACGGCATCGTGGTTGGCGATGAAGTGCTGGCTATCGACAACCATCCCGTGGGGTCGCTGGAAGAAGCTGATCAGGTCATGAACCAAAACCGGCAGGCTGTGCTTGCATTGCGCCTGCTTCACAACGCCGCACCGCGTGACGTTACACTGCATGACAATGGGGGCGGGCAGCATGGGACATAAGCTGTTACTGGTCGAAGACGATGAGGCGATGGCCGCCTACATCGTCAAGGGCATGACCGAGGAAGGCTTTACTGTCGATCGCGCCGACAATGGCCGCGATGGCCTGTTTCATGCCAGCGACAGCAGCTATGATGCAGTCATTCTTGATCGCAATCTGCCGGGCATGGATGGAATGGCGGTCCTCGGCGCACTGCGTGCCGCCAAGATCGAAACGCCGGTCATCATACTTTCGGCAATGGGCACAGCCGATGACAGGATCGCCGGGTTGACCGCAGGTTCGGACGATTATCTGGTGAAGCCTTTCGCATTTGCCGAACTGCTCGCGCGCATTCGCTTGTTGTTGCGCAAGGGCGGAGCCGGGGCAGCCGTCGTGACCAAGCTCAAATGCGAAGACCTGGAAATGGACCTGCTCTCGCGCAAAGTGCGGCGAGGCGAGAAACTGGTCGATCTGCAACCGCGCGAATTCCGCCTGCTGGAATATCTGCTGCGCCACGCCGATCAGGTGGTTACCCGCACCATGCTGCTCGAAGGCGTGTGGGACTATCATTTCGATCCCGGCACGAATGTAATCGATGTCCACGTCAGCCGGCTGCGCCGCAAGCTCGACGATGACTTCGCCTCGCCGCTGCTCCACACCGTTCGCGGAGCCGGATACCGTCTGGGGCCAGCGGCCTGAATGGGCCTGCGCTGGCACACCTTGCTGCGATCAACGATCGCGCGGTTCATACTCCTGCTGTTCCTGTCGCAATTGGCGCTTACGGGCGGCGTGCTATATTTTGTCCGGCAGTCGAGCGAGGCGACCTTGCTTACCGAGCAGAGGGAACTGGTCAGGGGCTTGCGGGACGATCTTGTTGCCGGATACCGCGAGGGGGGCGAGCGCCAACTCATCGAGCTGATCAACGCGCGGCTTCAGGCGGTTGAAACCGAAGTGCCGGTGATCCTGCTCATTCGCGGCGATGGAACGGTGCTGGCGGGCAATCTCGATGCATGGCCAACCGTGATCCCCAAATCGACTGCCTGGAAAGCGGTCAATCTCTACCGAACCAACTCGCAGCGGCCTGAGCCAATGGGACTAATCGCAACGTCGCTGCCTGGTGGTGAATTTCTGCTCACCGGCCATGTCATCGACGGCAGTATCCGTCTGAAGAACCTGAACCGGGAAGCGATGATTGGTGCGCTGCTGTTGGCGATCCCGCTTGCCTTGCTGCTTGCCGTATTGCTTGGCAGAATGATCAACATTCGGGTGAGGAATATCGCTGCGACAGCCGAAGCGGTGGGTGCTGGCGATTTGACGCACCGGGTGACACTCGACAGCAGCGGCGACAGTTTCGATGCGCTGGGACATGGTGTGAATGCCATGCTCGACCGGATCGAAACGCTGGTTGGTGAGCTGCGCATTGTCACTGACGGCCTTGCCCATGATCTGCGCTCGCCAATCACCCGGCTCAAATCGACGCTGGAAAGGGCGATGATCGACACGCATGATCCCGTGGCACTAAGCGCGCTCGAAAAAGTCTCGGTCGAAGCAGAGTTGCTGCTCGCCATGCTATCGACCGCGCTCCAGATCAGCCGCGTCGAAGCGGGAATCGGGCGCGAACGTTTTGTCGAGACCGATGTCTCGGTCATGCTCGCCGATCTCGTTGAGATTTACGGCCCTGTCGCCGAGGAACAAGGCATGGTCCTGTCCTCCAATGCACCCAGGGAATTGATCATCCCGCTGCACCGCGAGCTCTTAAGCCAGGCACTGGGCAATCTGATCGAGAATGCGCTCAAATATGCGCAGGGTGGGCGCAAGATTGCACTCGCAGTTGCACCCTCTCCCGATGGAGTCACGCTCAGCGTCGCAGATGATGGCCCCGGAATCCCACCAGAACGCCGGGCAGAGGCACGGAAGAAATTCGGTCGTCTCGATCCGGCGCGCAGCATTTCCGGCTCGGGACTTGGCATGTCATTGGTCGAAGCTGTCGCGCGGCTGCATGGCGGCGACATTATCCTGGAAGACAATGCACCGGGCTTGAAGGTGATCCTGACCATCAAGTGATAGAAAAACGTCGCGGCCTCGATCCCGTCGCTGCATGAACTTTTCTTAATCCGCGCGTCACCGTGCAGAATTTCCAAGCCTCCTATCGTCGCCCTGCAACACCGGGTTGCAGGGCTAAGGAGTAATGAAATGGGTATTCTGGACATTATTGAAGAAGCTGCCGGCGCCTTTGCCGCCGACAAGGCGCTGGAAGCTGCCGATCCGGATGCGGGGCTTCTGGCCAAAGGCGCTGCGGCATTTGCCGGGTTCGAAGGCGTCTCCAAGTTGAAAGAAATGCTTGGTGGCAGCGGCGACGCGCAGACCGAAGCCAACGAAAACGACAGCGGCGAAACCGCCGCTGCGGATGGTGATCAGGACGATGACAGCACCTGATGTTACGGTGGAGGCCGGGGCACCATGTCCCGGCCAACCCCTTCAGAACTCCCTTTGAATGACCAGCCCGATCGTCACCTGCGGTTTGTTCTCCAGCGTGACTGCCAAGCCTGGCCCGATATTGAATTTGTCGGGTGCTGCCAGCTGATAGCTCAGCTCAAGCGCAGCAGGCGCGCGTCTTTCCATGACGAGATCGAGGATCAAGGCATCTTCAGCCCGTGCAGGCGCTTTTACACCGACAATGAAGCCGGGGGTCCAAACGGCGGGACTGCCGGGCGATCTGGCATATTCGACGAAACCATTGCCATACAAAACAACCCTGCCGACGGTTTTGGCAACAATCACCGTGCCAGTCAGTGCGACGCCCAATTTGGGCTGCGAATAGTCGATTACTGCGGATAAGGACGTGGCGACCGTCGGCATATTCCCGTCATCGGCATGCCAGCGTTGCTCCCAGCCAAGCCCCACCGTTTGACCAAGGTGCAGCTTGTCGTCCAAATTCACATTTGGCAGGGCAACGGAAAGCACGGCATCACACGCGCCTCTTTCCTTGCCCGGCGCAAACTGGATAGCGGTTTGCAGCTGTGTGCTTCCCGAGAAATGTGACAGGCCCATCACCAGCGTCGGGTGCTGCGCATCGGTCGGCTGCCCGTCGAGCAGCGAATTAAAGGCAGAGACCCCCTGCTGATCTGCAACATCGTCGCCGCAGTCAACTTGCCGACTGTGGGTTCGTGTTTTGGCGAATGCCAGTTGGGGCATTGTGCAGGGAAGCGCCACCAGCAATACGGCCAGCGATTGCAGTAGCGGCCGCATGACTATCCCGATGCCTCCACTCGCCCGCTGCGCACCTGTTTGCCCCAGCCGACTCTGGGGCCGCGCATAGCCTTGATCACGGCGCGGATCACCACCGAATACATCAGCTGGCGATAGATGAAACGCTGCGCGACAAGCAAGAGCGCCGGGTAGCGCTGCTCGCGCTTCTCCAGCCGGTAGGCGACCCAGCCGCACAGGACATCAATGGCAGTGAAAACGATCCAGTAGACCGCCATGCGCAGTACGTCGCTCTGCGTCTGTTCCCAGCCGTGCTGCTGGACGCGCAGCCAGGTCGAGACGATGCTGACCACCAACGCGAGGTCGATCAGCGGCGAGACCAGGGCAAAGCCGATCTGGAACAGCCAGGCTTGGGGGATGCCGATATAGGCCAGCCCTTCGGGTTTGCGCGTCCGCATGATGGTGCGGTGCTTCCACAGGCATTGCAACGTGCCGAAGGCCCAGCGGAAGCGCTGTTTGGACAGTGCCGAGAAACTCTCGGGCGCTTCGGTCCAGGCAACCGCATCGACATCGTAGCCGATCCGCCAGCCCTTGCGCTGAATGGCGATGGTCAGGTCCTGATCTTCGGCAAGCGTATCGGTTGGATAGTCGCCGACCTCTCTGAGAGCTGAGCGACGCCAGGCCCCGACTGCTCCCGGCACGACCATGATCGCGTCGAACTGCGACAGCGCCCGGCGCTCCAGATTCTGCGCGGTGACATATTCGATAGCCTGCCAGCGGGTGACAAGATTGTGGCGGTTGCCAACCTTGGCATTGCCAGCGACCGCGCCGATTTTGGGATCGACAAACCAGCGGGCCAGCTTGGCGATGGTATCGGTCTCGAACTGGGTATCGGCATCGAGCGCGATGATGATCTCGCCTTTGGCCAGCTTCAGCGCTTTGTTGAGCGCGCGGGCCTTGCCGCCGTTCTCCAATGTCAGCAATTGCACGCGCGGATCGCTGCCGAAGGCGCGGGAGACAATGCCGCTGGTCTCATCTTTCGAACCGTCGTCGATGACAATAACTTCCAGGCCGACATCGCAGCTTTGCAGCACCCGCTGCACCGATGCCTCGATCACCCGCGCCTCGTTGAACGCCGGGATCAGCACGGAGACAAACAGTGTTGGGTCAATCGGCGGCGGCACTGGGCGGTTTTTTGGCCGGTTGCTGTTCCACGCCAGCACGGCCAGCACGATCGCCCGCCCGATACCCAGCATGATGACAGCGAAGAACAGCCAGTCGAGCACATAGCCGATCATGCCGAAGAACAGGAACACGCCGACATCGGCGCGGACCGAAAGCAGATCACGCCCCACCACTTTCGGCATCACCGCGTCACGAGTCAGTCCCGCGAGCTGCGATACCGGCACGAACTGGTAGCCCTTGGCCCGCAGTCCGTCGATAATTGCCGGCAGCGCTGCAACCGTCTGGGCACGGTCGCCGCCGCCATCGTGCAGCAGGACGATCTGGCTCGCAGTTTCCGGATTATCGGTCTGGACCTGATCGAGTGCGGCCTTGACGATAGCGGCGACCCCGGGGCGTTTCCAGTCGCTGGGATCAACGTGCAGGCCGACATTGGTGTAACCATCCTGTTGTGCCACCAGCGCCGGCACGATCTCGTTTGCGGTGGTCGGCTCGGCATCGCCGAAATAGGGCGCGCGAAACAGGCGGGTCGACCGACCAGTATAGGCTTCCACCAGCCGGTTGGTGCTGTTGAGTTCGATCCGGGTGCCCTCGGCCGAGACCTGCGCCAGATTGGGGTGGGTAAAGCTGTGATTGCCAATCTCGCTGCCTTCATCGACGATCCGGTTGAGCAGGAACGGATGCGGCATCGCATTCTCGCCGATGACGAAAAAGGTGGCTGGAACGTGCCTGCTCTTAAGAATATCGAGGATCTGCGGCGTCCATTCGGGATCGGGGCCGTCATCGAAGCTCAGCGCGACCAGACCTTTTTGATAACCGGCACGCCGGATGACATAGGGCGTGGGCAGCGCATGATATTGCTCATCGATAACCAGCCCCTGTTTGTCCTCGACCAGCGAGCGGCTGCCATTGACCGGTGATTCCTCAATCCGCAAAATCTCGCCATTGCCCTCGATATCGACAGCGCCCTGTGATCGCAGGCTCCGTAGATCGGGCAGCTTGCCTGTCTGGAAGGCATCGATAACCTTCCACACGTCCGGATCTTCGGTCCCAAGTCGCCATAGTGCTACACCGGCAACGCCTTCCATGTCCGAAGCGCGCAGCTGGTTCCAGGCAGTCACCGCGTCGAGAAACCAGACCGTATGGCTGTCGCCGTTCGCTTCATAACTGAAAGTCGGATTACCACTCGCCTTGTCGAACTGGACCGGTGCCTCGCTGTCATGTGCTGCCAGCCAGGCATCTTCGACCGAACCGGTGTCGCCCTTGGCATTGCCGCTCCAGTCATAAGTATAGCTGCCCACGCCAACGATCGCCTTGCTGCGCGGGACTACCGCGATGGCAGCTTTCAGATGATCGACAAACCATTGCTGGCTGGCAATCGGCCCGGCTTCGGCATCGGTGGTGTGCTCGTCGTAATCCATCAGCACCAGCCGGTCCGCAACCTTGGCGTAGGCACCAAGATTCCAGTCGGGATTGTCCACCGGGACAGCAAGGGTGATCAGCCAGCGATGCGCCGCAAAGCGCTGCTTCGCCTGGGCCAGGAATTTGAGATAGTCGCCCTGCGCCGAGGCGGGCAGCTCCTCAAAGTCGAACATGATACCGATAGCACCTCGCGCGACGAGCTGCGGCTCCAGCCGGTCGAGCAGGGCAGCGCGGGCCTTGGGATCGTGCAGCAAGGCCGCCGTCCCGGCTCCGTCCCATTTGCCGTTCAGGACATTCTGCACCATCGGGAGAATTGCTGGCGGTTTGGGCGTCGAGGCCAGCAGCGCGTCGAGCTGGTGATCGGGGAACACGGTCAAATGGTGATCCGTGCCGGTCACCGAAATCAACCCGGGCACCAGCCAATCCAATTCCTTTATGTGCAGGGCCAGCGAAGCGCGGCTGGCATCGTCCCAAGGAACATAGAAGCCGACCTTGACCTGATTGACTTTCTGCTCGGCAACTGTGCCGCCGCCGGGAAGCCAGGACTTGATGCGGACAATCGTTGTGCCAAGCTTCTGCGACAGTGGTCGGGGTTGGGGCCGCTCCATCGACAGGGCAAGCGGGCGCGGGATGGGAACATCGACCAGCGTTGCTGCAAATACTCCCGCCGTGACCGCCAGCAATAGCAGCCCAGCCAGAAAGCTTCGGACAGTCCAGCGATTGCGACGCCCACTGGCGTCATAAAAAATTGGTCTTTCCATGATCTACCCCAGACCTTGCGATGGATTCCTGCCGCAGGCGTCAAGCCATCCCTGGACCCGAAGCCCTGCCCACGCGGTGACCGGTTCATTAAACTCCAGTAACCTGATCCAGCATCAAGCGATCCGGTTCGCCTGCAGGCGTTCGGCAAAGGCAAAGAAAGATGCGCCCGAGAACCAACCGAAGTTGGGCGGCACAACGGCGATCCAATGAACCAGTGAGTAGCCGGCAATTTCTATCAGATGGGCGCAGATCACCGGGAGCATGAATTCAGGGGTGCCAGGGTTAGGGTGATCGCGATTATTGCATCGCGCACTGGATATCGCAGCCACTTTGCCTGATGCGGCGTCCGGTTCGTGTGGGGGCAGTAACCGGACGCCGCTGGGATTGCCGAGGGTTGGAGTGATGCGATATCAACTCGGCGAGGAGAACTTTAGGGGCAATACATTTGCTGTTTGATGGCCGGAAAATGAAGCATTTGTAATGCGAATTTGCGCTCGGAGCGCTGGCGAAACCGTTGCAATCTGAAAAGTTGCATGGTGCACGCACAACCAAACAGCGCCCCGCTTGCGGCGGGGCGCTGATCGGTCAGCGGGAGGATGTTTGGTTGCGTTAGCCGGCCGGATGCGCAGCGGTTGCGGTCTTGTGTACTGCCGGGGATGCGGGCCGCGCCGCAACAGCTGCGTGAACCGGCTTGGCAGCGACGCGCGTCGGCGCGGCACTATGCGCAGCGGCGGTGGGAGCAGACCGCGTCAGCGAAGGAGAGCGGGCTGGCGTGATTGCCGAACGCTGGACCGCCACAGGCGTTGCCGTGCGCCGCGGCACCAAGGTTGCCGCACCGCCAGCGCATTTCATGAAGTGGCCCTGGGCATCGCGACAGGGCGCAGCGGCATTGGCGGGGGCAATGACGGTGAGGGCCGAGACCCCGAGCAGCATCGCGGTGGCAAGGGTACGAAAGTTGGTCATCTTGATACTCCTTCTTACGGGTCTGGATGATCCCGGACCGTGGAGCAATTTCTAGATGGCCCGACCTCGCCGGGGCGTTGCTGCGTGATTAAACATCGGTAATGCAGGAGTGGACAGCCCGGAATGGGCGCCAATCCGACCGCCCACTTATACGCTTCATCGAGACCGCTGGATCGGCGCCCTCGCCGCCTTTCCGTCCGACTCTCGGGATACACGGCGGATACACAGACCTGGGCCCCTTCGCCGCTAGATCTATCACTGTGCCTGAAAACCGCGGCTCTCCGCGGGTCTTGTGGTGGGCGGTGAGGGGCTCGAACCCCCGACCCTCTCGGTGTAAACGAGATGCTCTACCAACTGAGCTAACCGCCCGGGCGCAATGCCAAGGGAGGCGCCCTTAGCGCAAGCCAAGGCGCAGCGGAAGGGGGTTCACACCATCCGCGCGGCGCCGCTGCCCAGCTCAGCGAAAAAACGTGCCATGGCATCGGCCGCCCGGTCCGTCAGCGCAACGAATGCGCGGCGACGGTCGGCGTCGTCTTCGACCCGCTGGAACAGGCCGGCTTCGCTCATCTGGCCGATCCAGCGCAGCGCCGTGGTTGGCGGCACGCCCGAGGCGATGCACAGCGACGTGACCGAAACGCGCGCGTGCTCAGCCCGCGCGGCGGTCAGATCCAGCAGCATGTCCCAGCCGGGATCGCCGAACAGGTCGCCATCGAAGAAACGCGCACGCAGCTGGCGCTGTCGGATGATGCGGCGCACCAGCCGCGGATCCGGCAGCGGCGGCCGGCTGGCGCGGACCAGACGGCTGCCGGCTTCGTCGTCCTGCGCAGCAAATACCCGTTGTGGATCGCCAAAGCGGAAAATCGGTTCGCTGCCGGAATCCTGCCCAGGCCCTGACAGAGCCGGCGCAGGCGCTGGCTGTCCTGCCGCCAGTCCGCCGCCAAGCCGCTCGGCAATCTGCCCGACCTGTTCAGTCAGGCGCAGCAGCATCAGCCGGTCCGCCTCACCCAGTTCGCGCACCCGCGACCCCGGCAGCTGGCCCAGCACCCGGCCCAGCGCAATCACCCGCTCGGCCCGGCTCGGCTCGATCAGGATCTGCGGGGCCGACTGATCAAGGCAGCCGAACACATCGTCGAGCGCTTCCATCCGGGTCGAAACGATCAGCTGCGCCCCGCAGTGCGCCGCGCGCATATCGAGCCGGGCCAGTGCTGCCATGCCGGCGGCATCGATCCGCGGGCAATCTATCACCACCACTTCGCCCAGCGGCCGCGCATCGCCTTCCAGCAGCACGCCGAGTTCGTCGCAATCGGCAATCCGGAAACCTGCCGCCTGCGCATCGTCGCGGATCGTGCCGCGCAGATGCGCGCGGTCAGCATAGACCGACAGCGCCAGCGGCAGGCCGGCGGGGTTGTTCGCCGCCGTATCATAGGCATGGGTAAAGTCGGGCTCGCGCACGGCATAGAGGGCTTGTGACATGCTGTTCCGACTCCTGAATATGAACAAGAGTGGCGATGTTACACTTGACATACCAAACCCCTTAATGTAGTGTTCTGGCCATAGGAGAAGTTCCGTGGCCAAGTCTGTTTTCGATGCCCCCCAGTTCAAGACCGAAGAAGGCGCATTCGCTTACGTTGAAGCGCACCTGTGGCCGGAAGGTCCGGTCTGCCCGCATTGCGGTAACGCCGATGGAGCGCGCATCCGCAGGATGGCTGGCGCGACCACCCGCATGGGACTTCACAAGTGCAATGAGTGTCGCAAGCCGTTCACCGTGCGCATGGGAACCATCTTCGAGTCCTCGCACCTTGCGCTGCATCTGTGGCTGCAAGTGATCCACCTGTTTTGCGCCAGCAAGAAGGGCATCAGCACCCGTCAAATCCAGCGCATGCTGCAATGCTCGATGAAAACCGCATGGTTCCTTGGCCACCGCATCCGCGAAGCGATGAAGGATGACGGCCTTACCCCTATCGGCGGCGCTGGAAAGACCATCGAGGCCGACGAAACTTTCTTCGGGCAACAGGATTGGCAGTTCAAAACCGGCAAGGGCTGGCAGCGCCGTGACGGTTGGGGCGACAAGATGAAGATCGTCTCGCTTGTCGAACGCGGCGGGCGCGCCCGGTCGATCCATGTTGACAACCTCGGCATGGAGGAAGTCACCCGCGCCCTCGAAACCGCTTCGCGTGACAGCCACCTCAACACCGATCAGGCCCGCCATTATCGCCGCATCGGCAAAGAGTTCCTGAGCCACGGCGCGGTTGATCACAGCCGCCGCGAGTATGCGCGGGGCGCTGTCCACAGCAACACCGTTGAAGGCTTCTTCTCCATCTTCAAGCGCGGCATGGTCGGCGTCTATCAGCACTGCGACACTTCGCACCTGCACCGCTATTTGAGCGAGTTCGACTTCCGCTACAGCTTCCGCGAAAAGGTTGGCTATAATGACACCATGCGCGCAGCGATGGCGTTGCAAGGTGTCGTCGGCAAGCGCTTGACCTATGAAACGACTGGTAGAGCAAAGTAAGCAGCGCGCCCGCTCGCGGCGATTCCGGCCATCGAGATTGATCCGCGAACCGGCCAGTTTGCAAATTGTGTTCGATTTTATCGAGGAGGATTGACCCATGTCCGGCAAACCCAAGCCGAAGCCAAAGCCAACCGATGCAGAGCGCCACAAGCGGTTCAAAGACATGGCGCGTGAGGTCGATGCGTCCGAAGACGCGGAGGATTTCGACCAGGCGTTTGCTGCGATCACGAGAGCACCGCCCGCTTAACCTTTCGCTAGCTTGATTAAATGAGCCATCAATTGTGGCGTCAGAATCTCACGGATTTCACGAACGACCTGATTTGAATTTCCCTTGTTCATGCGCATCGAAAGCCCGGCAAGTTTCGACGCATTTTCAAAGGGAACATGCTTCTTGGCTATGTCTATGACGCTTTCGATATCGGACCTCGTGTGGATGTAGCGCATGGTTTTGACGCCATCCAGCAACACAGCGAAGTCGGTGCGGAGACGCGATTCACCCCTCGCAGTCCGGCCGTGTTGTTTACATTCGTGCCATGCGAGAATGTCCGCCGCCTGCGTCGGAATTGAACTCCGCATGGGGACAAATGCATGGGTTTCATAATGGAAGAATGACCGGCGCGTCGTATCTTCGGCTATTGACGTGAGTATATTGTTGGCATCGCCCATAAAGGCATCGCCAGCGTCAAAGATGTAGGCGATTCTAGCGATCGGATCGTTTTCGTCCGCCCAGCTCTTGCACATCATCAATGCGCCATGCGCGCAAAGGCTAAACGGATTGGACATATACCCTCGGCCATCCATCACCGCCTGAAAATCTGAAATGCTCACGCTGTTCATCACGCCAACGGTGGCAAATTCGCAAATCAAAGAAACCGCCATAGTCTGACACTCAATGCGCTCATCTTTCGACATGTCTTTGAATTGGTCAGCCCCAGCGTTGCAATCCGTCATGTGAAAGTGGTCGAGGCCATGTTTGCGCAGCATGGCACGCCATCTGCGTTCAAACTCCTTGATATGCTTTTTTCGAAATAAATATCCCGCCACGGCGAGAAAGCCGTCGTTCTCGCTGGCATCGAAGAACGCCTGCATCACCACCACGTGACTAGCCTCACGGAATATTCCCAGTTCGAAGGGCGAGAAGGCGCTCACCTCGCACCCCCATCATACCAGTTGTGGATGGTATGGGAAGTGTAACGTCGCCACAAGAGTAGAACAAAACAGGGCTATGTCAAGATCACATCCACCCAGCCAGCTCGCGCCGCACCAGCGTCTCCAGCATCGCCATTCCGGCCGCGCTGTCATTCAGGCAATCGAGCACGGCATAGTCCGCGCCGCCCGCGCCGATGAACTGCTCCTGCCCCCGGATGCTGAGTTCTTCGCGCGTTTCAAGGCAATCAGCGGAGAAGCCCGGCGCCGCCACGGCGAGCGCGCGGGTGCCTTTGGCAGCTTCGGCGGCGAGCACGACGTCAGTCGCGGGTTCGAGCCATTTCGCCTTGCCGAAGCGCGACTGGAAACTGACTTCGATGCGCAGCTGCGGAAAGTCGCCAGCCAGCGCCTCGGCCAGCAGCCGCGCGGTCTTGCGGCACTGGCAGTGATAGGGATCGCCGAGGTGCAGCGTGCGCTCGGGCATGCCGTGGAAGCTGAGCAGCAAGACTTCGGGGCGGAATTGCAGCGCACCGAGTTGGCGGGCGATGTCCGCGCGCAAGGCCTCGATGTGCAGCGGATCGTCGTAATAGGGCGGCAGGGTGCGGATCGCAGGCTGCCAGCGCATTGCAGCCAGCGCCGCGCCCAGTGCATCGATGGCGCTGGCGGTGGTTGCGCCCGAATACTGCGGATAGAGCGGCGCGACGAGAATGCGGTCGCAGCCCTGATCCTTCAGCCGCTGCAGTTCCGCCCCCAGCGCGGGGTTGCCGTAGCGCATGCCCCAGGAGACC
>JANOBA010000140.1:0-2497 GCA_031411415.1 Novosphingobium sp. | reverse complement strand
CGCGCCTGCCAATATCGCGCGGCGGCGAGCAGTTCGGGATTGTCGGCGCGCCCGGCGGCCTTGTCGAAGGCTTCTGCCGCTCCGGCGCAGTCATCAAGCCGCCAGGCGGCGAGGCCTGCGGTCCACCAGGCCTCGCCAGCCCAGGGCCCGCTGCCCTGGCCGCCCAACTGGGCAAGCGCATAGGCAGAAGCTGGGTCGTTCTCGATATAAAAGCTCCAGGAAACGCGCTGGCGCCATTCGGTGCGGGCGGCGTCGCTCAGCTGGAAATCGATCCCGTCGAGCAGCTGGCGCGCGCCCATCGGATCATCGTTCTTGATCCGCGCGAGAATGCCACCCGCGATGCTGCCGGGCATGGTGCCATCGTCGGTGTCACGCGGGCGGGTGCGCTTGGGCAGGCCGGGCTGGCTGACCATCGGCTGCGCGCCGGGCAGCGATGGCAGCGAAACTGCCCCGCGCCGGATGGCAAGCTGGCTGATCTCGTCGGCCTGCGGCAGTTGCGCGCCGGTTTGCAACCACTGGCTGAGCTCACCGATCTCGATCCGCGGCGATCCAGACGCGAGGTAATATTCGGCCCGCGCGGCGGCATGTAGCGGGCCGTCGGCCTTTTGGGAAAACAGGTTCTGAACAGACGCCCAGTCCTTGCGGTCAATCGCGGCGAACAGGTTCTGATAATATTCGCGCTCTTCCTGACTAAGCACCGAGGGCACCGCCGAGCGGTCTGCACGATTGCGGAAATAGTCGATCGCGGCGCTGTTGGCCTGCGCTGCGCCGGCGCTGACGACAAGCGCCGCCGCGCCGCCGAGCAGGGCGATCACACGCCGCAATCTGGTCACAACAATACGTTTCACAAGCTTGGCAACTCCGTCACGTCCCGCTTGCAGTCCAGTCGAGCCAGGACTGCCAGACGCCTGCCTTCCAGCGCGGCCGCTCAAGCAGGATAGCCAGATCGCGCAGGGCCAGGATTGGCGTCATTGTCGGGATATTGGGGTCGCCATGGTTAATTTGCGCGGAACGTGTTGGATTATTCGCTGGATCGTGGCCCAGCAGCGGCAGGATGTGTCCGCCGAAGACAATCAGCCGTTTTGGCGCGGCCAGAGCGATGTGATGGCGGGCCAGATCGCCCAGCCCCTTGGCGGCGAGCCCCGCCCAGTCGGCATGCGGCATCGCGCGGGGCAGGACGCTGGCGAAATAGACCGATTCCGCCTCCAGCCCCATCGCGGCGAGCATGGCGCCCAGCAGGCGGCCCTGTGCGCCGGAAAGCAGAGTTTCGCGGTCATCGGCCTCTGGCTCGGCCACCAGCACCATCAGTTCGGCCCCGGCAGGACCGCGCGGGGGCACGCGCGCTTCGGGCGGGGCGCTGGCCAGCCAGTCGCTGGCCAGCCACCACGGGACAAAATCCGCCAGCACCTGCGGCCATGTGCTGCGGTCTGGCGCGGGCAGCGGGGCGGCGGCAGCTGGGCCTGCTTGGATCGGAGCAGGCGCTTCATCCACCGGCACAGGTGCTTCGGGCGGGGCGAGCCAGCTTTGCGGCGCATCGCCCCAGTCATGGTCCACCCCGGCATCGCGCCACCAGTCCAGCGCAGCGGCGAACTGGCTGGCGAGCCCGGGATTTGCACTTTCGTCCATATTCCGGGTCTTGACCTGACATGCGCCAGCAATCAAGGCTTGGTGTAGCAATTGTCGCTGCCAAGCGCATTAGGGGCCAAAGGAAGAATTGCCATGATCGAACGCGAATCGATGCAGTATGACGTCGTGATCGTCGGCGGAGGCCCAGCGGGGCTGGGCGCGGCTATCCGGCTTAAACAGCTCAACGCCGATCTTGCGGTGTGCATCCTTGAAAAAGGCTCGGAAATTGGCGCGCATATCCTCTCGGGCGCGGTGGTCGATCCGCGCGCCCTGGACGAGCTGCTTCCCGAATGGCGCGATGATGGATGCCCGATGGCGGAAACCCCGGTGACGGACAACTGGCACTGGTTCCTGACCAAAAGCGGCAAGATGCCGATCCCGCACCTGTTCATGCCGCCCTACCTGTCGAACAACGGCAACTATACTGGCAGCCTTGGCAGCCTGTGCCGCTGGCTGGCCGGCAAGGCGGAAGAACTCGGCGTCGAGATTTTTCCCGGCTTCCCCGCCGCCGAAGTGCTCTATGACGATGCGGGCGCGGTCATTGGCGTGCAGACCGGCGATATGGGCGTGGCCAAGGATGGCAGCCAGAAGGGCGATTTCCAGCCCGGCATGAACCTGCTGGCGAAATACACCGTGTTTTGCGAAGGTGCACGAGGACACCTGACCAAGCGCCTAAAAGCAAAGTATGATCTTGAGCGTGATTGCCAGCCGCAGAAGTATGGCCTGGGCATGAAAGAGCTGTGGGATATTGACCCCGCGAACCACGTGCCGGGCCGGGTGCTGCACACGCAAGGCTGGCCGCTGACCGAAAGCAATTCGTGGGGCGGCGGGTTCCTGTACCACCAGTCGAACCACCAGGTGGCGCTCGGCT
>JANOBA010000139.1:0-18685 GCA_031411415.1 Novosphingobium sp. | reverse complement strand
GCGGCGCATTTCATCGTCGCCCAGTCGGACTGGCTGCCCATGACAATGGCTACTGGTGCGGTCATTTCAGCGCTCCGAGAGGTAATAGCGTTCTTGCGCTGCGAGGTTGCCATCCAGCTCATAGATGATCGGCTGGCCGGTGGGGATTTCAAGCCCGGTGATGTCATCATCGGAAATGCCCGACAGGTGCTTGACCAGCGCGCGCAGCGAATTGCCGTGGGCGGAGACCAGCACGGTCTGGCCGGTGCGCAATACCGGCACAATCGCGGCCTCGTAATACGGCAGCACGCGGGCGATGGTATCTTTCAGACTCTCAGTTGAAGGAATCGTAATCCCGGCATAACGAGGATCGCACGACAGATCGAACTCGGACCCGGCTTCCAGCACCGGCGGGGGAATGTCGAAGCTGCGGCGCCAGATCTTGACCTGGTCCTCGCCGTGTTTGGCGGCCGTCTCGGCCTTGTCGAGCCCGGTCAGCCCGCCATAGTGGCGCTCATTCAGCCGCCAGTCCTTGGTCTCGGGAATCCAGACGCGGTCCGCCGCCTCCAGCGCCAGATGCAGCGTGCGAATCGCGCGGCTTTGCAATGAGGTGAACGCGATATCGGGCAACATGCCTTTTTCCGCCAGCAGGCGCCCGGCAGCGCGCGCCTCGTCCTCGCCCTTGGGGGTCAGATCGACATCCCACCAGCCGGTGAAGCGGTTTTCCAGATTCCACTGGCTCTGGCCGTGGCGAACAAGGATCAGGCGGGGCAAGGCAGTGGCTCCATCAACAGAGAGCCCCGCGCCCTAGCTTTTCGTGTCCGGTTTGGGAAGGGCGGGCGCGTCTTGTTCGGCAAGCGCACGCGCCACACTTGTCAGAGCACGGGTTTGAACCTTGCGGCGTTTCAGGTTCTCGCGCAGCGATGCGGCAAGGCGCTCTTCACGCGTTTTATCTTTTGGCGCTTCATCCATCCGCTGTGCCTTGACATTGCCGCCGCCCAAGGACAATAGCGCGCCCCTGCCCCGGGCGATGCCCCGGGCCGCGAAATTCCGCGCCACCGGAATGGTTCGAATGGTCATGCTGCCGTAGCTCAGTGGTAGAGCGCATCCTTGGTAAGGCTGAGGTCGGGAGTTCAATCCTCCCCGGCAGCACCATTCTCTCCGAGATGGTTCTGGATCCCGAGATTTTTCTGAATCAATGCGCCGCGCCCCAACTCGCGCCGGTGCCGATTTCGACGCCCAGCGGCACATCGAGCTTCACGGACGGCTCCGCTGCCTCAGCCATCACCTGCCTGATCACAGCGCTTGCCGCCGCGACATCGCCTTCCGGCAGCTCGAACACCAGTTCGTCGTGCACCTGCAGCAGCATCTGCACGTTTCCAAGTCCGGCACTTTCCAGCGCCGGCATCATCCGCGCCATCGCGCGTTTGATGATATCCGCGCTGGTGCCCTGGATCGGCGCGTTGATCGCCGCGCGTTCGCTGCCTTGCCGCTCGGCCTGATTGCCCGAGCGGATGCGCGGGAACCAGCATTTGCGACCGAAAAGTGTGAGTGAATAGCCCCGCTCGCGCACGCTTTCCAGCGTGGCATGGATGTAGTTCTGGATGCCGGGGAAGCGCTGGAAATAGCGGTCGATCATTGCCTGCGCTTCGTCCGATTCGGTGCCCAGCCGCGTGGCCAGCCCCCAGCGCGAAATGCCATAGAGGATGGCGAAGTTGATCGTCTTGGCGCGCCCGCGGGTGTCGCGGTTCACCTCGCCGAACATTTCGAGCGCGGTGCGCGAATGAATGTCCTCGCCATTGGCAAAGGCCTCCTTGAGGCTGGGCACGTCGGCCATATGTGCGGCAAGCCGCAGCTCGATCTGGCTATAGTCCGCCGCGAGGATCACATTACCCGGCTCGGCCACGAAGCAATCGCGGATCTGGCGGCCGATTTCGGTGCGAATCGGGATGTTCTGCAAGTTCGGCTCGGTGGATGACAGCCGCCCGGTCTGCGCTCCGACGAGGCTGTAGCTGGTGTGGACGCGGCCAGTGTTGGGATTGATCGCCGCCTGCAGCGCCTCGGTATAGGTCGAGCGCAATTTGCTCAGCTGGCGCCATTCGAGCACTTTGCCGGCCATTTCCACGCCCCCCGCCGCCAGTCCTTCCAGAATGCCGACATCGGTTGAATACTGCCCGCTCTTGCCTTTCTTGCCGCCCTTGAGCCCCATTTTGTCGAACAGGATATCGCCCAGCTGCTTGGGGCTACCGATGGTGAACGGCTGTCCGGCGAGGTCGAAAATCTCCGCCTCGAGCCGCGCGGTCTCCTTGGCAAATTCCGCTGATAGCCCGGCGAGCTTCTCGCGGTCAACCTTGATCCCGTGGCGCTCCATTTGTGCGACAACCGGGACCAGCGGGCGGTCGACGCGTTCGTAAATGCGGCTCGCGGCCTCGTCGGGCAGGCGCGGCTTCAGCAACGCGTGCAGCCGCCAGGTAACATCGGCATCCTCGGCGGCATAGGCGGTGGCGCGATCAAGCGGGACTTCGGCGAAGCTGATCGCTTTCTTGCCGGTGCCGCAGACTTCCTTGAAGGCTATGCAGGTGTGGCCGAGATGACGCGAGGCGAGCTCGTCCATGCCATGACCACCTCCAATACCCTCCTCGCTGCGTCCCGCATCGAGATCAAAGCTGAGCACCATGGTGTCGTCGATCGGCGCGACAGCAACTCCGTATCGCGCCATGACGTTGAGATCGTATTTGATATTCTGGCCGACTTTGAGCACCGCGTCGCTTTCCAGCAGCGGTTTGAGGTGGGCGATGGCCGCATCCCGGTCGATCTGCACGGGCTTTTCGGCGAACATATCGGTCCCGCCATGCCCCAGCGGAATATAGCAGGCCTGATTCGGGCCGACTGCAAGGCTCACGCCCACCAGATCGGCCTGCATCGCGTCGAGCGCGCTGGTTTCGGTATCGAAAGCGACCAGCCGCGCGGCAAATCCCCGCGCGATCCAGCTATCCAGCGCTTCCATTGTGACCACGCATTCATAGGCGGCATGATCGATCGCCGGCATTTCGGGCAAAGGCTGGCGCGCTGAGCCTTCGGCGGGCGCTGTGCTGGCCGTGACGGGTTTGGAAGGATTGAGCTGGGTCTTGCGCTCCGGGCTGCCCGCGCCGCTGCCCAGTCGCTTGCGCAGGCTCGTGAAGCCGTGCTTTTCGAGGAATGCCGCCAGCGGATCCGGCGGGATCGCCCCCAGCTTGAAGTCATCCAGCGGGATCGGCAGCGGGCAATCTTCCTTCAATTGCACCAGCACCCGGCTGAGCCGCGCCATATCCGCCTGCTCGATCAGCGAATCGCGCAATTTGCCGGGCTTCATCGCGGGTGCCGCGGCCAGCACGGCTTCAAGGCTGCCGTTTTCTTGAATGAGCTTGGTCGCCGTTTTCGGCCCGATGCCGCGTATGCCCGGCACATTGTCCGCCGAATCGCCCATCAAGGCCAGCACATCGCCAACCAGATCAGGCACAACGCCAAACTTTTCCGCGACTGCTGCCGTGTCGATCCGCACGTTCTTCATCGTGTCGAGCATATCGACATGGCCGCCGCCAACCGCATCAAGCCCGATCAGCTGCATCAGATCCTTGTCGGACGAAACGATGGTCACATCCCAGCCCTGCCGAGTCGCCTCGCGGGCATAGGAGGCGATCATGTCGTCGGCCTCGACATCGGGTTCTTCGATCATCGGCAGCGAAAATGCGCGAGTCGCGTCGCGAATCAGGGGGAACTGGGGGACCAGATCTTCGGGCGCAGGGGGGCGATTCGCCTTGTATTCCGGGTAAATTGCGTTGCGGAACGAGGTTCCGGCCTTGTCGAGCACCACCGCAAGGTGAGTCGGGCCGTCCGCCTTGTGAAGATCGTCGGCCAATTTCCACAACATTGTCGTATAGCCGAACACCGCGCCGACCGGGGTTCCTTCCGGGTCGGTCAGCGGTGGCAACCGGTGGTAGGCACGGAAGATATAGGCCGACCCGTCGACCAGATAGAGGTGGTTTTTCGGCTCCATTTCCGCCTTCTAGCAAGCCTGCGCACGCGCGCCAGCCCGGCGTCCGCCTTTTCTCGCATAGCGCCAGGTATGCCGCAGCGTGCCACAGCTTCGACACATTTGTCCGCTAGCTGACACTGCGGAAAATTCAGCACTTGATACGCGATGCAATACTAGCGCTTGCATCATCGCGCCAAGATGAGTAATTGGCGGCGAAGTCTACCGATGAGGTAGGCTTTCGGCTCAGCCTTGTGCTGCGCTTGGTCCACTCGCTGTTCAAGGATTACATTCATGCGCAAGTTCGTTCTCGCTGCTGCCGTTGCCGGCGCCGCCCTGACCCTTTCGGCCTGCTCTAAGCCTGCTGACGAAGCCGCTTCGGCTGCTACGGATGCTGCTGCTGCTGCAACCGACGCCGCTGCTGTCGCCACCGACGCTGCTTCGGGCGCCGCTACTGCCGCTACTGAAGCTGCTGCGACCGCTACTGAAGCTGCTGCTGGCGCTGCTGCTGCCGCTTCGGGCGCTGCTGATGCTGCCAAGGACGCTGCTTCTGCTGCTTCGGACGCTGCGAAGAAGATGTAATCTTCGCCGTCTGGCAAAATTGAATTGGGCGCGCAAACTTCGGTTTGCGCGCCCTTTTCTTTGTCCGCCGCCATGATGCGGGCAAACACCTGTCCCGATGGGGACAAGCCGTGCTGCAATCGCCATTAAGCGGCCGTCGAGCCTTCCCCCCGGCCTGCCCGGCGGCTAGTATTGCCCGCGATGACCATTCTGCCCCAGCCTTCCAGCGGAATTCTCGAGCGCGGCGTCCACCGTTTTGCGGTGCGGGTCTATTTCGAAGACACCGATCTTTCGGGCGTGGTTTATCATGCCAATTACTTGCGCTGGTGCGAACGAGCGCGCACCGAATTGCTGCGCCTGCTGGGCATCGAACAGCGCGGTGTCCACGAAGCAGGCGGCGGGGCTTATGCTCTGGCCGATCTTGCCATCCGCTATTTGCGCCCCGCCCGGCTCGATGATTCGCTGATCGTAGCCACCACGGCTGAGGAATTGCGCGCCGCCAGCTGCCGGATGCACCAACAGGTGTGGCGCGGTGACGAGTTGCTAACTGATGCGCGGATGCGCGTGGGCTTCGTTGGCGCCGATGGCCGCCCCTGCCGCCAACCCGCAGCCTGGCGCCAGGCCATTGATC
Source organism: Novosphingobium sp. (assembly GCA_031411415.1). Classification (GTDB taxonomy): domain Bacteria; phylum Pseudomonadota; class Alphaproteobacteria; order Sphingomonadales; family Sphingomonadaceae; genus Novosphingobium. Next base: position 13,502 of record JANOBA010000139.1, on the reverse strand, counting down.
AGTTTGCCCGACAACAAGGAACCCCATGACTGCCATTTCGCTTCTCGCCGCCGCTGCTGCCGCGCCCAAGCACCTCGATCCGCTCGGGCTGTTTCTGGGGGCCGATATTGTCGTCCAGGTGGTGATCGCCGGGCTGCTGCTGGCAAGCCTGTGGGTCTGGGCCCAAATCATTGCCTTCGCCTGGCGGCTGGCGCGCGCGCGCCAGCGCTGCGATGCGTTCGAGCGAGAATTCTGGCGTTCGGGCCAGGGCGAGGCCGATGAGGGTGACGGCGGCGCAGCCGGCAGCGGCGCGGCATCCGCCCGCATCGCCCAAGCCGGGCTCGGCGAGTGGCGGCGTTCGGGTGCCAAGCAAGGGGGCGACCGGGGCAAGAATCCTGACCGGGAGGGCGCGCGCCAGCGGATCGCCTCAGCGCTCGACAGCGCGGTGGCAGGCGAGGCCGACCGGTTGGCCGAGCCGCTCAATTTCTTCGCCACGGTTGGCTCGGTGGCACCGTTTGTCGGCCTGTTCGGCACGGTCTGGGGGATCATGAACAGCTTCTTCCAGATCGGCGAACAGCAAAACAGCTCGCTCGCGGTGGTCGCACCCGGCATTTCCGAAGCCCTGTTCGCCACCGCCATCGGCCTGTTTGCGGCCATTCCGGCGGTGATCGCCTATAACCGCTACAGCCATCGCATTGGCCAGTTCGAGGCGCGGCTGCAACGCTTTGCCGACAAGCTGCAAGCCAGCCTCAGCCGCGATCTGGAGCTCGACTGATGGCCTTTGGTCTCCACCGGCGAAGCCAGCGCGGCCGCTCGCGCCGGGCGCCGATGGCGGAGATCAACGTCACCCCGCTGGTCGATGTCATGCTGGTGCTGCTGATTGTGTTCATGGTCACAGCGCCCCTGCTGAAAGCCGGTGTGCCGGTCGAGCTGCCTGACAGCCGGGCCAAAGCGCTCGCCGAAACGGAAGGCCCGGTGAGCATCACCCTGTCGCGCGGCGGCGAAGTGTGGATCGATGATCTGCCAGTGGCGCCGGGCGAGCTTGCCGCAAGGCTTGCCGCCTTGCCGCTGGGCGCCGATGGCAAGCCGAGGCCGGTCACCCTGCGAGCCGATAAGGCGCTCGACTATGGCCGGGTGATCGGCGTGATGGGCGAGCTGAACCGCGCAGGCTTCAATGCCATCGCGCTGGTGACAGGGGTTTCGGCGCACGAACCGCTGCTCACCGCCGGTTCAGGCGCAGAAAACTAGGCCAGCGTCATGGCTTCACGCGCACTCCAGGGCGAAGACTATGCCGGGCTGGTCCTGGCGGCGGCATTGCACGCCGGTCTGCTGGCGCTGTTGATGGTCCAGCCGGGCCCCTCGCGCCGCGCGCCGCTGCCCGAGCGGATCACGGTGACGCTGTCGGAAGAGACCGGCCTGCAATCGACCTCGCCCGAACCGCAGGCTCAGGCGGCGCCGCCGGCCGCACCGATGATTGCCGCAGAGCCTGAACCCGAGCCAGCGCCCGCGCCGCCGCCCAGCGCCGCTCCACCGCCCAAACCGTTGCCAAAAGCGCGGCCCGAACCGGTCGTCACCCCGGCGCCCCGGCCAGCGACCCGACCGGTTCCAAAGCCGCAGCCGCGCATCGCTGCTGCTCCCGCTCCGCGCCCAGTAGTGCAGCCCCGGCCCGCAGCGCCCGCTCCCCGACCCGCCGCACAGAGCCGCCCGGCGCCGGTGCTGAGCCCGGCCATTCGCACAAGTCCGCGCCCCGCAGGCGCCAGCCGCATTGCCGACGATTTCCTCAAGGGCGTGCCCGGCGCTCAGGCCAATGGCCCAGCGCGCAATCCGCCGGCCGCAGCCATCGGCCCGGCAGTGCGTTCGGCGCTGGCTTCGGCGATATCGCGCGAGCTGAAGCCGCATTGGGCCGCCCCGCAAGGCGCGGAGGCAGAATTGCTGGTCAGCATCCTGACTTTTGACCTGGCCGCAGACGGCTCGCTGGTCGGCGCGCCCCGGCTGGTGCGTCAGGAGGGCATTACCGATGCCAACCGCAGCCAGGCCGCGCGCCATGCCGAACAGGCAATCCGCGCGGTGCGGCTGGCGGCGCCTTTCGACCTTCCCGCCCAACACTATGATGCCTGGAAGCGGGTCGCCGCTTTCCGTTTCGACAAGAGGCTCTCGCAATGAAACTGCTGCTGATCGCTCCCCTTCTGCTCGTCGCCGGCGCTGCCCAAGCGCAATCAGCGCCCCAGCCCGCGCCGCCGCCAGCTGAGGAGGCCGGCCTTTCCGGCTCGGTGTCTGACGAGAACGACTGGCAGGACACTTCCATCGCGATCACCGATTTTGCCACTGATGCCGATGTGCCCACCACCACCAATGCCGGGACGACCGCGCAGCTGGGACGCGGCCTGTCGCGGATCATCGCCGGCAACTTGCGCAACAACGGCCTGTTCAAGCCGACCGGCCCCGACGGCTTGCCGCAGCCGACCTTTGGCGAGGTGCAGGCGCCGAGTTTCGCAACCTGGCAGGGGCGCAGCACCGAGATGCTGGTGCAGGGTTCTGTCCGCGCGGTGGGCGACCAGATCGCGGTGGGCTGCTATCTGTTCGACGTGGCTCTGGGCCAGCAGCTGACCGGGGCGAGCTGGACCGTGGCGCCGGCCGACTGGCGGCGCGCGGCGCACAAGTGCTCAGACCTCGTCTATTCGCGGCTTTCGGGCGAGAACCCGTTCTTCGACAGCCGCATCGCCTATATCGCCGAGACCGGGCCGAAATCGCGCCGGATCAAGCGGCTGGCGGTGATGGATTCGGACGGGGCAAACCACCGTTTTCTCACCACGGGCCAGGCCATGGCTCTGACCCCGCGCTATTCGCCGGACTACAAGTCGATCCTTTATCTCTCGTATCTCAACGGCAATCCGCGTATCTATGTCTATGATCTGGCGTCGAATTCGCAGCGGCTGATCACCGCAGGCCAAGGCCCGACGTTTGCCCCGCGCTGGTCGCCGGACGGGCGCTGGATCCTCTATTCGATGGCCACTGCCGGCAATACCGACATCTACCGGATCCCGGCCGCAGGCGGCGCCAGCCAACGGCTGACCAGCTCGCCCGGCATCAATATCGGCGGCAGCTTTTCGCCCGATGGCAGCAAGATCGTCTTCGAAAGCGACCGTTCGGGCAGCCAGCAGGTCTATGTGATGAATGTCGACGGCAGCGACCAGCGCCGCATCAGCTTTTTCGGCGGTCGGTCGGCAACGCCCGAATGGAGCCCGCGCGGCGATCAGATCGCCTTCACGCACATTGCGGGCAATTTCCGCATTGCGGTGATGAGCCCGGGCGGCGGCACTTTGCGCTATCTGACAGACAGCTGGCAGGACGAAGCGCCAAGCTGGGCGCCCAATGGCCGCATAGTCCAGTTTTTCCGCACCGAACGGGGCAGCGGCAAGGCCTCGGTGTGGCAGGTGGATCTCACCGGTCGCAATGAGCGCCGCCTGCCGACGCCTGCCGACGCATCCGATCCCGCCTGGGGGCCAATCCGGCCCTGATTTTTCTGCGATTTTCCTGCCTGAGGAGAGTGCCATGAACCGCATGACCACATTGCTGCTGATGAGCGGCGCGCTGGCACTGTCAGCCTGCGCCAGCAAGGCGCCGAAGCAATTGCCGCCCGATCCGGGGACATCGACCATTAGCAGCGGCACGGACGCGCAAGGCCCGGTGCCGGGCAGCCAGGCCGATTTTCAGGCCTTCACCCGCGGGCAGGACACCGTCTATTTCGAGACCGACCGCTACAATATCGACAGCGAGGATGTCGCGGCGCTGACCACGCAGGCGCAATGGTTGCTGCGCTATCCGGCCAAGCGCGCGACCATCGAAGGCCACTGCGACGAACGCGGCACCCGCGATTACAACCTGGCGCTGGGCGAGCGGCGGGCCAATGCCGCCAAGAGCTATCTCGCCTCGCTGGGGGTTGATGCCTCGCGGCTGGCAACGGTCAGCTATGGCAAGGAACGCCCGGCAGCGCTGGGTTCCGACGAAGATAGCTGGGCGAAGAACCGCCGCGCGGTTACGGTGACGATCGACTGATCAATCAGCGCGGCAGCAACACGCTGACTTGCGGCAGGAGGACTTGCGACAGGAGCGCGGGCGATTCGCTGCGGGTCAGCAGGCTGTGCTGCGGAAGCAGTTCGATCTGGCGTGAGTCGCCACCAAACAGCACATAGCTCGCCATCAGGAACACGGAAAAGGCCGAGGAGATCGCCAGCTTGTCGCTCATCTTGGGCTCCGGAGTGATAACCTAGGTGAATGTAAGCATCGTTAGCTCTTATTGCAACGCAGCATATAGGGTCGCTGGCTTAATTTTCAATGAACTGAATGGGGCTTGGCGCGCGGGCCGTGGCCGACTATTCGCAGTGGCATGGCCAAGGCACGCGGATCACTCGATTGGGGCTTTCCCCGCTGGCGCGGCTATAGCGGCAGCCGCGAGGCGGCGCAGGTGCGACTGTGCGACCGGGTGGGCTGCACATCGGCTGGCAACTGCCCCGCACCCAAAAGCCCCAACAATCCTGATCGCTGGTATTTCTGCCAGGCCCACGCCGCCGAATACAATTCCGGGTGGGACTATTTCGCCGGGCTTTCCGCCGAAGAAGCCGCCGCGCGCGAGACTTCGGAACGCAGCGACAACGCAGGCTACCACGAGGCGGCGCATTATGGCTGGGCGGGATCGGGCGATGGCAGCCGTAGCCGCGATGAATTGCGGGCGCTCGAATTGCTGGATTTGACGCCCGACGCTGATTTCGATGCGGTCAAGAAGGCCTGGCGGGCCAAGGCTAAGCTCGTGCACCCCGACGTGCGCCCGAACGACGCCGATGCCGCCAAGGCATTTCAGGCGCTGCAGCTGGCCTATGAGGTGCTGCGCGCTGGCGAAGAACGGCGCGAGTGGAAGGGCTGATCAGACCGCCAGTTTCGCTCGCCCTTCTCGCCGCAACAGCAACAGCAAGGTCGCCCCGACGATTACGGAAGTGCCGCTGATCACCAGAAACAGATTGTAGTTGCCGGTGCGCGTCAAAGTCCAGCTGAGCAGGCCTGCCCCAAGCGACGTCGATAGCGACATGATTGCGGTCAACAGCCCCATCACCGAACTGTAGACTTCCAGCCCGAAGCGCTTGGCGACGAGGAAGGCAACGATATCTCCCTCTGCGCCAAAGGCGAAGCCGAGACAGAAGACGGCGAAGGTCAGGATCGCAGCGCCATCGAGGCTGGAGGCAATGATGTAGATGCCAAGGCTGGGCAGGCCAAGCGTGATGAAGGCCACCAAGGTTGGCTCGAACCGGTCAAGCGCCAGCCCGGTGACGAAACGCCCGGCCAGCATGCCCACCGAAAGCGCGGTAAACATCACCGAGGCGCCGGGCCCGCTGACGCCGTTATCGAGCAGCAGCAGCTTCAGCTGCACCAGGATCAGTGTCGCCGGCAGGTTGCACAGCAGCATCACTGCCGCCAGAATCCAGAAGGCTGGGGTGCGGAAGATCATCGGATAATCATCGCGTGCGCGGCGCTTGGGGGCATCCTTGCGCGGCTGACCTGCGCCTTTCGGGATCAGCAGGAACACGACCACCGCGGCCAGCGCGGCGAACACCGCCAGCGCACGGTAAGTTGCTTCCCAGCCGTGAGCTTCGACATAATTGTTCAGGATCGGACCGCCGATCGCCCCGAATATCGCCGAGCCTGAGACGACAATCGCCAGTGCCAGCCCGCGCGACTTTACAAAGAATTCGACAGCGAGCCGGGTGTAGACCGTGGCTGTGGTGGTTACGGCGAGCACCGACTGGACTACGAATATGGCCATATACATTGTCAGGCTGCCGCCCATGATCGTCGCATAGGCCAGATAGGTCAAAGGCAGCGTCACTTGCCCGATCAGCGCGGTCCAGCGCACCCCCAGAACATCCGCCAGCCGCCCGATGAACGGGAAGGCAAGCGTGCTGAACAGGCCGAGAATGCCGACCGCCGCAAAATCCGATTTCGCCCAGTTGTTGCCTGCGATCAGGCTGGGCGCGAGCACGCTGGTGATGGTGCCCGCAGTCGACATGCCGGTGCCGATGCCGATCATCGCGGCCAGCATGGGGCGCCAATGGGTGCGTAGCTCCGAAAAATACCCGCTCATGCCTACTCCCCGATTATTGCTGCCGTCATCGGGGAGCGGAGCGGGGCGGTCAACCGGCGATTGCTGCCCCAAATGCTGTTATCGCCCAGACCACACCGACAATTAGGAATGTGCCGGCAATATCCAGCCAGAAGCCCGCCGCAAGCACGCGCGGCAGCGCGACATGGCCGGTCGCCCAGGCAATCGCGTTTGGCCCGGTGCCAGATGGCAGCATGAATCCCCAGCTGGCGGCGAATGCGGCAGGCAGCGCCAGCAGCACTGGATCAGCGCCCATCGCCGCCACCAGCGCCGCAACCACCGGCATGATGCCGCTGGCCACCGCGACATTGCTGGCAAATTCGGTCACCACCACGACAAAGCCGACCAGCACCAGCGCGACCAGGATCAGCGGCAGCGATGCGACCGGGAGCAGCATCTGCCCCAGCCATCCGGCTAGCCCCGATTCGGCCATCCCCATGGCCAGCGCCAGCCCGCCGCCGAACAGCAGCACCACATCCCACGGCGCGCGGTTTGCCTCGTGCCAGGTCAGCATTGGCCGACCGGTGCCATCGGGCAGCACGAACAACAAGAGCCCGGAAATCGCCGCAATTGTGCCATCGGTAAGCCCGCCCTTGGGCAAGACCGGCTCGAGCAGCGGTTGGGCCAGCCATGCTGCCACCGTCAGCACTGCGAGCGGCACCAGCCGCCGCTCGGCCGAAGACCAGGCGCCGCCATGCGCGATTGCAGCACGCGCGGCGCGCGGATCGAAAGGGTCGGCGCCGATGTGCTGGACGCGGGCAATGATCCCGGCGGCCAGCGGGATCCCCAGCAGCACCAGCGGGACGCCATAAAGGCTCCACGCGGCGAAGCTGATATGCACTTGCAAGGTCTTCTCGATCAGCCCGGCGGAGATGGCATTGGTCGGTGATCCGACCATGGTGCCCAGTCCGCCGATTGAGGCGGCAAAGGCAATGCCCATCGGCAAGGCCCCGGCCATGCCGATGGTTTCCCCGCGTTCCACCCCGCCCGAGGCCAGCATGGCGAGCGCCATCGGCATCATGATCAGTGCAGTCGAAGTGTTGGAGATGAACATCGACAGCAGCGCCGTCGCCGCCATCACCGCGAGCAGCAACTGCCGGTTGGTGTGTCCGGCCCGGGTCATGATGGCGAGCGCCAGCCGGCGGTGCAGCCCGGTGCGCTCGATTGTCAGCGCCAGGAAAGCTCCGCCCAGGAACAGGAACATGATCGGCGAATAATAGGAGGCGGCCGTCTTGTTCGCATCGGCAACGCCCAGCAGCGGCAACACGATGAACGGCAGCAGCGCGGTGGCATAAAGCGGCAGCGCCTCGCTCATCCACCAGGCCGCCATCCACCAGACAAGGCCGGCCGTCTGCCATGCCGGCACCGGCATGCCAGCGGGTGCGGGCAGAATGAGAGTCAGCAAGAAGCCGGCGAGGCCAAGAACGAGGCCCAGGCGCTGTGTTGTCATGCCCCTAGTCCTGTCCCCGGCTCGTGCGCGGCGTTACTTCGGTGCGACCACCATCAACATCTGGCGGCCTTCGAGGCGGGGCCAGCTCTCGACCTTGGCGATCTCGGCAATATCGTCCTGCACCCGCTTCAACAGGTCCATGCCAAGTTGCTGGTGGGCCATTTCACGACCACGAAAGCGCAGGGTGACTTTGACCTTGTCGCCTTCATCAATGAACTTGGTGACCGACCGCATCTTGGTTTCATAATCGTGATCGTCGATATTGGGACGCATCTTGATCTCTTTGATCTCCTGCGTCTTCTGCGACTTGCGTGCCAGGTTGGCCTTTTTCTGGGCCTCATAGCGAAACTTGCCGACATCGAGGAACTTGCAGACCGGCGGGTCGGCGTTGGGGGACACTTCGACGAGATCGAGACCGACCTCATTGGCCTGCTCGATGGCTTCGTTGGTCAGCATGACGCCAATATTTTCGCCGTTTTCGTCGATCACGCGAACCTTGTCGACGGCGATCATCTGATTAAAACGGGGCCCGCTCTTGACGGGGGGCGCCATCGAGCGCCGGGGTGGGGGTGCTATAGTGTCTGCTCCTGATGCATTTTAGGACTTCCGCGCGTCCTTAGAGCGAATCGCGGGGAGAATGAAAGCGGGAATTAGCAGGAGGCGGCGCGCCACAGCGGAAATTCAACGAGCTTGCCCTGCGCAGTGGCCAATGCGTCGATCACAGCCGCAGGCTGCAACGCTGCCAGAATCTCTGGCGAGGCAGCATCCATGTCCCCTGTCAGCGCGCCAAAAGCAGGTAGGATCAGCCGGTGTTCGCTGCGCACCGCGCAAGGCCGGGTGATCCAGCGGCCACGCACTGAGACGATCAGGCACGAATGAAAATGGCTGGAAAGCTCAGGTCTGCGCTCACCAGCGCGGGCATGGTGGCACAGGATCAGGCCGCCGGTTTCCAGCTCGTCGACTGCCGTTCCACCGGCTCCATCATACCCTCCGTCATGATTGCCGGCGATCCACACCCAGTCGAGCGCGCGGGTCAGCGCCGCGAGCATGCCCGCTGCATGCGGCTCCAGCCGGCTTGCGCCTTCTGTGTCGTCAAAGTTGTCGCCCAGGCGAACACCCGCCTTGCGCCGGTCTCGCGCACCGCCAGTGCCAGCCGTTCAAGCGTCTCGCTGGCCGTGCCGGGCATAAAAGCTGGTCTTTTCCAGATGCAGGTCGACGACCAGCAAGGCCTGTTCACGCAGCCAGAACAGCGCGCGGCCTTGCACCATCGCCATGTCCAGATCTGCGAACAAAAAAGGAACCATGGCTTTTCCTTGCCGCACGCCGCCAAGCTTGGCAAGGGATCGGCAATGACCGACTGGACCCCCTATACCGCCCGCGCCGCCCAATGGTTCGAGGAGTTGCGCAACCGCATCTGCGCTGAGTTTGAAGCCATCGAGCGCGAAGCCGGCAGCGACGCGTCGTTTGAATATACGCCCTGGCAGCGCGATGCGGTCGAAGGCGGCGCTGCGGGCGAAACAGGAGGCGGCACGCGCGGCGTGATCAAGGGTAAGGTGTTCGAGAAGGCGGGCGTCAACATCTCCAGCGTCCATGGCGCGCTGGCGACCGATTTTGCCGGCACGATCAACGGCGCCAGTGCCGAGCAGCCGGGCTTTTCGGCCACCGGCATCAGTCTGGTGGCGCACATGGCCAACCCGCATGTGCCCGCCGTGCACATGAACACCCGGTTCCTGACCACGACCAAGGCCTGGTTCGGCGGCGGTGCAGACCTCAATCCGCCGCTGCCCTACGATGAAGACACCGCAGAGTTTCACGCAGCCTTCAAAGCCGCCTGCGATGCGCATGGTGATGACTATTACGCACGCTACAAGGCGTGGGCCGACGACTATTTCTATATCCCCCACCGCCAGGTCCATCGCGGCGTCGGCGGGATTTTCTACGATCACCTCGAATGTTCGGACGAGGCGTGCTGGGAAGCCAATTTTGCTTTCACCCGCGCGGTGGGCGAAGCCTTGCTGGCGGCCTTCCCGGTGCTGGTGCGTCGCCGCATGGGCATGGCGTTCACGCCCGCACAAAAGCAGCAACAGCTCGAATGGCGTGGCCGCTATGCCGAATTTAACCTGGTCTATGATCGCGGCACGCTGTTCGGCCTGAAAACCGGCGGCAATATCGACGCGATTTTGATGAGCCTGCCGCCGGAAGCGGTGTGGAGCTAACTTGAGGCGACGCGCTGACGGAACCAGCCGGCCAGTTCCTCCTCGCTGAGCTCGCCGGCGGCGAGGGCGATGAACGCAACGACGAGTTCAGCATCGGTCGCCAGAACTTCATGGCCATTGAGCATCAGAAACGTTTCGCTGACCACCGCTGCAGTCCGCTTGTTTCCGTCCACAAACGGATGATTGCGGGCAATCCCGAATGCATAGGCAGCAGCCAGCGTCGCTGCATCAGGCTCACCGTAGCGTGCCAGATTTTGCGGCCGTGCCATGGCGCTTTCCAGCAAGCCTGCATCGCGCACGCCTTCGCCGCCGCCATGCTCGGCAAGTTGTTCGGCATGCGCCGCCTCGGCCACCGCGAGGGTGACCCAGATCCAGTCCTGAGCCATTACTATTTGGCCAGTTCGCGCAAGGCGCGCTTGCGCCGAGCCATGACCTCGCGCGCTGCCGCCATCTGCGCCTCGAAATCGGGCTCAGCGGCGGAAAGCTCAAATCCGCGCGGCGTAGTGACGACAGAAAGCGACTCGCCCACCTCGGCGTTGAGGTGCGCCAGCAGTTCCTTAGGCAGGACAATCCCTGCTGAATTGCCGATCTTGGTGATTTTGAGTGTCGCGTTCATACAGACGTTATAACGGAGATCGCCGCGCAAGGCAAGTGCCTTTCCCCTTGCCCTGCCCCCGCCCTCTCGCCCACACTGGCCGCAATGCTCCGCCAATACGAACTTGTTGAACGCGTTAAAGCGTATGATCCCGATGCCGACGAGGCATTGCTCAACCGCGCCTATGTCTATTCGGTAGTCAAGCACGGCTCGCAGAAGCGCGCGAGCGGCGACCCCTATTTCAGCCATCCGATCGAAGTGGCGGGGTTGATGACCGACCTGAAGCTGGATGAGGCGACCATCGTCACCGCGCTGCTCCACGATACCATCGAGGATACGCTGGCCACCATCGAGGAAGTCGAGGCCAATTTCGGGCCGGAAATTGCCCGGCTGGTCGATGGCGTCACCAAGCTTTCCAAGATCGAGACGTTGACCGAAAACGAGCGCGCGGCGGAAAACCTGCGCAAGTTTTTCCTCGCAATGAGCGAAGACTTGCGCGTGCTGCTGGTCAAGCTGGCCGACCGGCTGCACAACATGCGCACGCTGCATTTCATCAAGAGCGCCGACAAGCGCCGCCGGATTTCGCGCGAAACGATGGATATCTATGCCCCGCTCGCCGAACGAGTGGGCATGTATGAATATATGCGCGAGATGCAGTTGCTCGCCTTCGAACAGCTCGAACCCGAAGCCAATGGCACGATTGCCGCCCGGCTGGCGCAGATCCATTCGCAAGACGGCGGTCAGGTCGATGCGATTGCTCTGGCGATCAAGCAGGCGCTGGCTGAATCGGGACTGCGGGTTGAGGTTTCGGGCCGCGAGAAGCACCCCTATTCGATCTGGAAGAAGATGGAGGAGCGCCATGTCTCCTTCGAGCAGATCACCGATATCATGGCCTTCCGCGTGCTCACCGAAACCCCGGCGGATTGTTATCGCGCGCTCGGCATCCTGCACACCACCTGGCAGATGATTCCGGGCCGTTTCAAGGACTATATCTCCACCCCCAAGGCCAACGGCTATCGCAGCCTGCACACCGCGCTGATCTATGAAAATTCGATGCGCATGGAAGTGCAGATCCGCACCCGCGAGATGCACCGCACCAACGAGTTCGGCCTCGCCGCGCACTGGGCCTACAAGCAGGGCGGCCATAACCAGACCATACGCCCTGATGGGCAAGTCGGCTGGCTGCGCGACCTGATCGAGATCGTCGATGCCAGCCACGATGCCGACGAGTTGCTCGAACACACGCGCCTTGCCATCTATCAGGACCGCATCTTCGCCTTCACCCCCAAGGGCGCTCTCCACCAGCTGCCCAAGGGCGCGACTTCGGTTGACTTTGCCTATGCGGTGCACACTGATCTGGGCAATGCGGCGGTCGGCGCCAAAATCAACGGGCGGCATGTGCCGCTGCGCACCGTGCTGGGCACAGGTGACGTGGTCGAGATCATCCGCAGCCGCAATTCCTCGCCCCAGCTTTCGTGGCTGGGCTTTGTCGTCACCGGCAAGGCGCGCGCCGCGATCCGCCGGGCGGTACGTCAGAAAGAACGCCAGGAAATCGCCGCCATCGGCCGCAAGCTGTTCGACGAAATCGCCGGGCGGCTGCCGTCAAAAGTTGGCAAGAAAGCGATCAGCGCGGCGGCAAAGCGGCTGGCGATGGGCAGCGAGGAAGAGCTGATGGCGGCAATCGGCTCGGCCAAGCTGTCAGACCGCGATGTCATGGAAGCGCTCGTGCCCGGCAGTGCCAAGGGGATTACCGACCCTGAAGACTGGCCGCAGCAAGCGCGGGCAATCTCGATTCGCGGGCTCACCCCGGGCATGGCCTTCCACCTTGCGCCGTGTTGCCATCCCGTCCCCGGCGACCGGATTGTCGGGCTCAAGCAGCCGGGGCTCGGCGTCGAGGTTCATTCCATCGACTGCATGTCGCTGGTCAGCGGCACCGATGCCGACTGGCTCGACTTGTCCTGGGGCGAGCGGTCGACCGGCGCGATCGGGCGGCTGCGCGTGGTGCTCTACAACCGGCCGGGGACACTGGCCGAAGCGACCGGCATTTTCGCCGGCAACCGGGCCAACATCATCCACCTAGAAATGCTGAACCGCGACGAATTGTTCGGGACCTATGATGTCGATCTTGAAGTCAGCGATCTGGCGCATCTTACCCGCATCGTCAGCTCGCTGCGCGCCAGCGATGCTGTGGCTGAGGCGGAGCGAATCTAGCTCTCGGTCAGAAATGCCACCAGTGACTTGACTTTCTTCTGGCGCCATTGGGGCAGGGGGGCGACCAGCCAATAGGCGCGCCGGCAAGGTTCGGCGGGGCTTGCGGCCATTGCCTGCCGTGGGGCCAGACCGGCAGCGAGCAGGGCCGGAACCCGCGCCCGGCCCATGCCAGCGGCGGCGGCAGACATCGCCTGGCCGGCATCGCCGACCATCAGCGGCGCATTTGCCCCGCCGCTCCCGATCCCACTCGCGCTGCCGCCCGGATTGAGGTCGCCCGGCCAGGCAATCCAGTCATCCCCGCCGCCCTCGCTGGCCACAGTCACCAGCTCGGCGCTGCCGATCTGCACGCCTTCAAGATCGCCGGGGCCTTCGATCCAGCGCACCGCGAGATCGAGATTGGCCTCGGTAAAATCGGTCATTTCGCCATCGACCAGCGCATAGCGCACATCGGGATTGGCTGCGCGGTAGGCGGCAAGCCGGGGGGCGAGCCAGGCGGCGAAGAAATCACGCGGGGCGGCGATAGTGAAGACATGGCTCGATTGGCCCGCCTGCATCGCCTGCACCGCATCCTCGAAATGCAGAAAGCCGGTGCGCAACGCCTCAAGCCCTGCGCTTGCCTCATCGGTGAGTTCCAGACCCTTGCTGGTGCGGCGGAACAGCACCACGCCGAGCAGGTCTTCCAGCGCACGGATCTGCTGGCCGACGGCGGCAGGGGTGACTGCCAGTTCATCGGCCGCACGCGTGAACGACAAGTGCCGGGCGGCGGCATCCAGAACGCGCAAGGCGTTGAGAGGCAGGTGGGTGCGCTTCATGGGCCTTCCCTATTGCGGCGTGTGGCCTTCGACAAGCTCAGGCTGATCCTTCGACAGGCTCAGGATGAGCGGGCGTCGCGCCTGACCC
>JANOBA010000138.1:0-3489 GCA_031411415.1 Novosphingobium sp. | reverse complement strand
CGTGGTGAAGAGGACGCCTTCTTCCCTCCCCTTCAGGGGAGGGGCTGGGGGTGGGGTCTGTCACACCGGCACGGCATCTCGTACGACGACAAACCCCACCCCGACCCCTCCCCTGAAGAGGAGGGGCTTTCTGGCGTTCCTCGCCGCCCTGCTTCTTCCCGCCCCCGCCTTCGCCGCGCCGCCAGTCATTTCGTCCGCACCGGACAGCGTCGCGGTGACGCTCTACCGCGATCCTGACCGCGCGCCGGGCAATGCGATCAACCGGGCGAACCCCACATCCTTCGCGCTGATCGCCGAGACGCGGACCGTCATCCTGCCGCCTGGCGAAGCGACCGTGCGCTTCGAAGGCGTGGCGAGCGGCATCGTGCCGCAATCGGCGATCCTGTTCGGCACCGATCTGCGCGAGCGCAACCGCGATGCCGCGTTGCTCAGCCACAAAGGCCTGCTCGATGCGTTCACCGGTCAGCAAGTCACCCTGCGGCGCACCGATCCCGCCAGCGGCAAGACAGTCGAGGAACGCGCGACAGTCCGCAGTTCGCAAGGCGGCGTGCTGATCGACACTCCGCGCGGGATCGAGGCCGTCTATTGCAGCGGTCTTGCGCAAACACTGCTCTACCCCGAGGCCCCTGCGACGCTCTCGGCCAAGCCGGTGCTGTCGATGACCACCCACGACCAGCCGGGCGGCAAAGTCACCATCACGCTGGCCTATATCGCCACCGGGTTCGATTGGGACGCAACTTATGTCGCGACGCTGGGCGATGACGGCAAGACGATGGCACTGCTCGGCTGGCTGACCATGGCGAGCGGCGATGACACCAGCTTTGCTGATGCGACTACCTCTGCCGTGGCAGGCAAGGTCAACCGCTCCGCAGATACCCGCGACGACACCGGCCGGCAGGTGCGAGCCGAGGCAGAAGGCTTCGACAAAAGCTTTGGCTGCTGGCCGCGCGGCAGCACCAGCGATGCCTCGTATCCGCCCTCGCCGGCAATGTCCCAAGCGGCGCCGATGATGATGGATATGAGCGAGGTGGACGGCATCATGGTGACGGGTATGATGCGCAGCGAGGCAAAGATGATGAACGCCCCGGGCGTGTTGAAAGCCGTGTCGGAGGCGCTGGGCGACCTCAAGCTCTACCGGATCGCGGAGCCGGTCACCGTCGCGGCACGCTCGCAGAAACAGGTCGCTTTCATGGCCAAGGATCGCATTACCGGCCAGCTCGTATATCGCAGCCGCGCTTATGGCGCCGCGTTGGAAGGTCCGCAGATGCTGTTCCGCTTCCGCAACCGCAAGGCAGACGGGATCGGCGAGCCGCTGCCGGCGGGCAACATCGTCGTTTATCAGGGCGGGGAGTGGGGCCGCATGTTGGTGGGCGAAGGCCAGACGGCGAACAAGGCGCTGGATGAGGAAGTCGAATGGGCCTTCGGCGAGCCGACGCAGGTCACGGTCGAAGTCGAAACCGGAGCGTCAGGAAAACAGGGAGAGAGCGCCACCGTGACGATCCGCAACGCCAATCCATTCGCGGTGCGTTATGAGATCGACTTTCCGCTGGGCCAAAGCACGGCCTATTCCGGCCTGCCCGGCCGACTGACCGCCAAGCCGGGCAAACGTGTCTGGTCAGCGATGATACCCGCCAATGGCACCGTGCGGATTGGCTGGCGGGCGGTGGAGGATTGACAGAGCCCCTCTCTCCCCGGTCATAGTCGCCGCAAGAGTTGCCAAGGGAGAGATCGTGGCCAGATTCAATGCAGATGAGGCAGCCGCAGTGCTCGCCATCCAGCAAGTCATCAACGAATGGGGCGACGAGCTCGACCAGCACGACGGCCTGAAGATGCTGGCCGCCGATGTACTGACGCCCGATTGCCGCTATTTCGTCGGCGGCGAATGGCGCGAAGGCCGCGATGCGGCAGCGCAGTTTTATGGCGAACGCAAGGCGCGGCTGGTGGCCGCCGGCGGCGCGCCGGTGATGCGGCATATCATGTCCAATTATCGCGTATCGTTCCTCGCGACCGGCCACGCCAAAGTCGGCTTCCTCCTGCTGTTCTTCGCAAAGGTCGGCGAGCCGCCGTTCGTCGGCTATTGCGATCCGCTCGCGGTGGCCGATGTGCGTATGGAATGCCGGCTGGAGGCTGACGGCCACTGGCGCATTTCCAGCTTCGACAGCGGGCAGATTTTCCAGCGCGGATAGGGCCTGTTGGCCCGCGCCCTGGCTTGTGGTAAGCTCTGACCGCAAGCGCGCGCCAAGACGCGCTTTGCAGGAGGGGAGCCATGTCCGCACTCGCTCTGACCATTGGTGCCGCACTAATGCTTGCCGGCGCCAGCGATGCATCCGCCGCCATGCCGCTTGCGGCAATCGGCAGCGATGCCGAAATCATCCGCACCCAGACCGACCGCGACAAGCGGATGACCGTGCCGGTGCGGATCGGCGAAAGTGAGACTTACCGATTCGTCATCGACACCGGCTCGCAAACCACCGTGCTCTCGCGCGATATCGCCGCGCGCATGGCGCTGCGCCCGGGGCGGCGCGCACGGGTCGTGGGGATTGGCGGCAGTGGCATGGCCGAAACCGCGATTGTCACGGAAATGGGCCTCGGCCGCCGCTCGTTCAGCGATCTCGAAGTGCTGCTTTTTGAAGCCCGCCACATCGGCGCGGATGGCATCGTCGGGATCGACAGCCTCCAGCGCCAACGCGTATTGATGGACTTTGCCGCGAACCAGCTGACCGTGGGCGACGCACGCAGCACAGGCGGCAACCGGGGCTTTGACATCGTCGTTACCGCACGGCGCAAACAGGGCCAGCTGATCATGACCGACGCGGTGATCGACGGGATCGCGGTCAACGTGGTGATCGATACCGGCGCGGAAACATCGGTTGGCAACCGCGCCTTGCAGCGGGCGATGCGCCAGCGCGGGGCGATGGAGCAGGTTACCCTGACCAGCGTTACCGGCCAGCAGATCCAGGCCGACATTGCCTACCCCGAAAGGCTCTCAATAGGCAGCGTGGACATCACCCGGCTGATGGTTGCCTATGTCGATTCGCCGGTGTTCAGCGTGCTCGATCTGGACCGGAAGCCAGCCATGCTGCTGGGCATTCGCGAACTGCGCCTGTTCAAGCGCATCGCGATCGATTTCGGAGCGCGGAAAGTCTATTTCGACCTGCCAAACTAGTTCACGGCATCCTGCGCGCGGACAACTTCGCTGAAATAGGCGATGGTCTTTTCCAGCCCGGCGCGCAGCGGAATACTGACATCCCAACCAAGCTCACGCTTTGCCACCGAAATATCCGGCTGGCGCTGTTTGGGGTCGTCGGTGGGCAGCGGCAGATAGGTCAGCTTCGATGTGCTGCCGGTCATCTCGATCACCAGCTGGGCGAGCTCGATCATCGAGAATTCGCCCGGATTGCCGAGGTTGACCGGTCCGGTGACTGCCTTGTCAGTTGCCATCATCGCCATCAGACCGCGCACCAGATCATCGACATAGCAGAACGAGCG
>JANOBA010000137.1:0-1599 GCA_031411415.1 Novosphingobium sp. | reverse complement strand
ATGTCTTCGAGGTCCCAGTTCTCGGGCACGCCGCTGGCCTCGTATTCCGCCGCAACCCGGTCAAGACCTTCGGCAATCGCCGCGGCATCTTCAGCTGAAACGATGCCCTGCTGGCCCAGCATGGCGACATGGGCCTTGCTTGCGGCTATGTCTTGCCGCCACAGCGCCTTGTCGAACGGGATAGAGGCATTTATCTCACGCATGATCGCCGAAGGGCCGGCAGCGAACCGTCCGCCCCACATTGCATTGGAGCCGCCCCCCGTGTTCAACCCAACTTTGTTGTCCCGTTCAGTCACTGCCGCAGTCCTCGTTCTGGCCCTGGGGGCCGCTGGCTGCGATAGGCAAACCAGCGGCGACAAGCAACCGGGGGCTGGGCCGCAGAGTTCGCCCGGTCCTGCCCAGCCTGCCGCCGGACTCGACCGGAGCAAGCGCGGCACCCCCCTGCCCGCGATCACGCTACAAGACGCCGCCGGCAAGTCGCTGACGCTTGCCAGCCTCAAGGGCAAGCCGGCGCTGATCAACCTGTGGGCGACCTGGTGCGCGCCCTGCGTGGTTGAATTGCCGACCTTGAATGCCCTGGCAAACCGCGCAGACATGAACCTAACGGTGGTCACCGTTTCACAGGACATGGGCAGTCCTGAAAAGATCCAGCCCTTCCTCGATCAGCGCGGCCTTGCGCAGTTGCCCGCGTGGCTAGACGCCAAGGGCGACCTCGCCTTCCATTACGGCGCACAGACCCTGCCTGCGACGATCCTTTATGACGCGGCGGGCAAGGAAGTCTGGCGATTCCTGGGCGACCGCGACTGGGGCAGCGCGGAATCGCTCGCGCTGCTTGGCGAAGGCGGCGCGCGCTGATGGCCGAAGCCAGCAGTCCCCCGGCACGCCGCATGGGGCCGCGCACCTCGGCGAGCGCGCTGGAACTGCTCGATGCCGCCGAGCGGGTGATGCGCAGTGATGGCTATGGTGCGCTGTCCTCACGGCGCATCGCCGAAGAGGCCGGGCTCAAGCAACAGCTGGTCTATTATTATTTCGAGACGATGGATGCCCTGCTGCTCGCCTGCTTTCAGCGGCGCACCGCGCGGGCGCTCGAAAAACTCAAAGCCGATGCGGCCAGCGAATATCCGGTGCGCGCGATCTGGAACACGCTCAGCCATGCATCGGACGGCAAGCTGTCGTTCGAATTCACGGCGCTGGCCAATCACAACGAAGCGATTCGCGCCGAAATCGCCAGTTTCGTGGCTGAATCGCGCGGCATAGAGGCAGATGCCTTTGCCCGCGCCATGGCCAAAGGCGCCGATCTTGGCCCGGTTCCCCCGGCGGCGGCGGCTTTCCTGTTGTCGAACAGCGCGTTGATGCTGGGGCGCGAGGCGGCGACCGGGATCGATGCTGGCCATGCCGACATGCGCATGGTCATCGAAGGCCTGCTCGCCGTGCTCGATTGACCCGCTCAAATCCCGGTGCTAACAAAGTGATCAGCAACCGGAGAGGCTGACACATGACCGAGCTCTATTCCATTCCGATCATCGCCCGCGGACGGATCATCGAACCGGGCGAAGGCGCTGTGGAATATGCCGGGCGCGGCGGTGCGCGGTTTCGCAC
>JANOBA010000136.1:0-8535 GCA_031411415.1 Novosphingobium sp. | reverse complement strand
ATCGGCCCTCACCATCGCAATGGGCAAGGACATTGCGGGTAAACCAGTGATTGCCGATCTGGCGAAGATGCCGCATTTGCTGGTTGCGGGCACCACCGGATCGGGCAAGTCGGTGGGGCTGAACTGCATCCTGCTGTCGCTGCTGTACCGACTCACGCCGGCGCAGTGCCGCCTGATCCTGATCGATCCAAAGGTGCTCGAACTCAAGAGCTATGACGATATCCCGCACTTGCTCTCGCCAGTGGTCACCGAGCCCGCCAAGGCGGTGCGTGCGCTGAAATGGGCGGTCGAGGAAATGGAGCGCCGCTATCGCCAGATGAGCGAAATCGGCGTGCGAAACCTGGCTGGTTTCAACGAAAAGCTCCGCAGCGCGCAGGGCAAGGGCAAGCCGCTGGGCCGCCGCATCCAGATCGGCTTCGATCCCGATTCGGGCGAGGAGCTGTTCGAAGACCGCCAGCTTGATTATCAGGTGCTGCCGCAGATCGTGCTGATCGTCGACGAACTCGCCGATCTGATGGTCACCTGCGGCAAGGAAATCGAAGTGCTGATCCAGCGGCTCAGCCAGAAGAGCCGCGCCGCTGGCATCCATCTGATCATGGCAACGCAACGGCCTTCGGTTGACGTCATCACCGGCGTCATCAAGGCCAACCTACCGACGCGCATCAGCTTCGCCGTGACCAGCCGCATCGACAGCCGCACGATCCTGGGAGAGCAGGGCGCCGAACAACTGCTGGGCAAGGGCGACATGCTCTACAAGCCCAACACCGATCCGATCCGCCGCGTCCACGGCCCGTTCGTGTCGGATGAGGAAGTCGAGCGCATCGCGGCTTACTGGCGCACGCAGGGCAAGCCGGAATACGTCGATTCCGTCACCGAGGAACCCGAAGACAGCATGTTCGGCTTCGACGATCTCGATGCCGCATCCGACAACCCGGAAGACCGCAAATACCGTCAGGTCTGCCAGCTGGTGTTCGAAAGCCAGAAGGCCTCGGCCAGCTGGCTCCAGCGGCAGATGGGCGTGGGCTATAACACGGCGTCGAAATGGATCGAACGGATGGAGCGCGATGGCTTCGTCGGCCCAGCGAACCATGTCGGGCGGCGGGAGATTTACCGGGACAGCGACGGGAATGCCCTGTGAGGTGATTGGTCGGTAGGGGTTGTGTTTGTTGATTGGGTCCAGAACGAACAAACGATAATCTGAATGTCCGCTTCCTCCCCGTTTTCCCCGGAGCATCGCGAAGGGGCAAATGGGGAGATGGATCGTCTGAAAGACGAGACGGAGGGGTTGCGGCGCTGGCGAAATACCCCTCCGTCAGCCGCTTCGCGTCTGCCACCTCCCCATTTGCACTTCGTGAAAATGGGGAGAAACTTAGAGGTCAAATTTGCAGCTGCCGATCCTAACGCGCCAGCCAGCCGCCATCGACCGCAAGCACATGGCCCGTGACATAGTCTGACGCGGCCGAGGCGAGGAACACCGCGGCACCGGCAATATCCTCCGCGCACCCCCAGCGTCCCGTGGGGATTCGCTCAAGGATCTGGCGGCTGCGCTCCGGGTCCTCGCGCAGCGCGGTGGTGTTGTTGGTGGCGATATAGCCCGGCGCGATGGCGTTCACTTGCACGCCTTTGGGCGCCAGTTCGTTGGCCATGGCCTTGGTCACCCCGCCGACGCCTGATTTGGCCGCGGCGTAACTCGGCACCCGCACCCCGCCCTGAAAGGTCAGCAGGCTGGCGATGTTGATGATCTTGCCGGAGCCACGTTCCGCCATGTGGCGCGCCGCGGCCTGGCTGAGGAAGAACAGGGACTTCAGGTTGGTGTCGATCACCGCGTCCCAATCGCTTTCCGAAAAGTCCAGCAAGTCATCACGCCGGATGATCCCGGCATTGTTCACCAGAATGTCCAGCCGCCCCAGCCCGGTCAGCGCCTCGTCCACGACGCGCACCACCGGCTCAATCGAGGACAGGTCCGCCGTGATGTTCACCGCCTTGCGCCCGGCGTCTTCGATGGCCCGCAGGGTTTCCGCCGGCTCCGAGCGCCCGGCGACGGCGACATCGGCCCCGGCCTCTGCCAGCGCGACGGCGATGGCCTGTCCGATCCCAGTGTTGGCCCCGGTGACCAGCGCCGTCTTGCCTTCAAGTGAGAACGAAATCGCCATGTCGGTGCAAGTCCGGCTTCAGAGGGCGCGCAGGTAGTCGGCGATGGCCTGATCCTGGGCATTGGCATAGAACAGCTCGGCAAAGCGCTCGCCGGCGATGGTGGCCTTGAGCAGGTCCTGGTCGACCGTCTTAAGTACGGTCAGCATGTCCCTGCACGAAGCCGACTTAAGCTCGCTCAGAATGCCGCGGTTTTTGGCCATAATCGCGGCGCGTTCTTTGGGATAGCCAAGACCGCGTTCACCGTCGAACAGCTTGGCGTAGCAATCCTGAAGGTTGAGCTCGGCCGCCCAGCCGAAGCCCTTTGAATAGGGCATCGAGATCGCGTTGCCGTCATTGATCTGGCCGAACAGGAAGGCGTCGGTGGGATCGATCACCAGTCCACAGAACACGCCGGGCATCGCATTGGCCGCAAGCATCGAGCCCATGCCGGTGCCGCAGCCAGTGACCACGAAATCCGCCGCCCCGGAGTTGAGCAGAATGCCGGCCAGCAGACCGTTCATCACGTAAGTCAGCTGGGCCGTGTCCTCGGGCGTGTACATGCCATAGTTGAACACCTGATGGCCCAGCGGCTCGGCGATCGAGCTCAGCGCATCATAAACGATGGCGTTCTTGGCTGCCTGGCTGTTCTCGATGATCAGGGCGATCTTCATACTTGCTCTTTCGTCTGGTGATGGCGTCTTGTCCGGGCCTTGGTAACCGGTGTCATTGTCTGAATCAAGCGCGAAGGTCTTGGGGCGCGGGAGATCAGGCTTTTGGCGCGGTGGAGGCGCGGGGGACGAATTCGGTGGGGAACAGCGACTGTTCCTTGTCCGCCGCCTCGGGATGGATCAGCTTCATCGCCGCAGAACGCGCCATGGTGCGGATCGGCCAGCGCACTGTGGTCAGGGGCGGCCAGATCGTCGCGGCGATTGCGGTGTCGTCGAAGCCGACCACCGAGAGATCCTGCGGCACGTCCATGCCCCGTTCCCGCGCGACATGGACCACGCCGGCCGCCATCACATCGTTGCTGGCAAAGACCGCGCTGGGCCGCTCGGCCAGATCAAGCAATTGAATCGCCGCTTCCTTGCCCGATTCGAACGTATAGTTGCCGCGCGCGACCAGTTCGTCGCCGCAAGGTAGGCCATGTGCCTCCATCGCCTCGCGCCAGCCCTCCCGGCGCTCCATCGCCGAACGGAAGCCTTCGGGCCCTTCGACCAGCCCGATCCGCCGGTGCCCCAGCGCAATCAGCACGCCCACTGCCTCACGCACCGCCTCGCGGTCGTTCGACTGGACGAGATGCGCCGGATCATCGAGCCTGGCCGATCCCATGCGGACATAGTTGCAGCCCAGCTCGTCAAACAGCGCGGCGAACTGGTCGTTTTCCGACAGCGGCGGCAGGATGATCACGCCGTGTAGACGCTGCTGCTCGATGAAGCGGCGGATATTGTCGAACAGTTGCGGGCTGCGGCGGTCAACCGGGTGGATCAGCAGCGCGAACTCGGTGTCGCGGATTGCGTCGAGCACGCCTTCCTGAAAATTGAGCACCATCTGTGCGTTGGGATTGTCATAGATCAGGCCGAGCACGAAATTGCGGCGCAGCGCCAGCGCGCGGGCTTGCGGATTGGGAACATAGCCCAGCTCGGCAATCACCACCTCGACCTTTTCGCGGGTTGCCTGATTCAGCAACGGCGAGCGGTTTATCACCCGGCTGACGGTTTTCTTCGAAACGCCGGACAGCCGGGCAACGTCGTTGATCGTCGGCTTGCCTCCAGTTCTGGGTTTTCCCGCCATGCTTTTTCCCGAATCCGCCAGAGCAGCGCCCTGCCCCCTTGCCTTGCAGCCGCAGGCAAGGCAAACTTGACACCGGTGACCTTAACGCGGAATTCCCATGTCGCAAGCGCCACCTCCCGCCATCCCACCTTCTGCCATCAGGGTCCACCGCGACGATTCGGTGGTGGTGGCCTTGCGGGCCCTCGCCTCGGGAGAGACGGTCCTCGGCATTCGCCTGGCGCAGGATATCGCGCCGGGGCACAAGCTGGCCCTGCGCGCCCATGCACCGGGCGATCAGGTCATCAAATTTGGCCAGCCGATCGGCCGCGCGACGCAGGCCATCGCGCCGGGCGAGCACGTTCATGTCCACAACCTGCACACCGATTTGTCGGGCGAGCTGGCCTACCGGCAAGGCAGCGTGCAGGTCGCACCTGCCCCCGCCCCTGCCCCCGCCGCCACATGGCAAGGCTATCTGCGGTCAGATGGCCGGGCGGCGACGCGCAACGAAGTCTGGATCCTGCCCACGGTCGGCTGCGTCGCCCAGACTGCGGAGGAAGTGGCGCGAGCCGCACGCGAACGTCACGCCGGCCGCATCGACGGAATTTACGCTTTCCCACACCCCCACGGCTGTTCGCAGCTTGGAGATGACCTGGCGGGCACGCGCGGGCTGCTGGCCGGGCTGGTGGACAATCCCAATGCGGCGGGCGTGCTGCTGCTGGGTCTGGGCTGCGAATCGAACCAGCTCGATGCGCTGGTTGCCGCCGTGCCGGAGGCGGCACGCGGCAAGTTGCGGGTGCTGACCAGCCAGAGCGCGGGCGACGAGCTAGCTGCGGCTGCCGTGCTGATCGATGAACTGGTGGATGCGGCCGCCAGCGCGCGGCGCGAGGCCCTGCCGCTGTCCGCGCTTGCCGTGGGGCTGAAGTGCGGTGGCTCGGACGGGCTTTCCGGGCTGACTGCCAATCCGCTGCTCGGCCGGCTCACCGATGCACTGTGCGCGGCCGGTGGCCGCGCGATCCTGACCGAAATTCCGGAAATCTTCGGCGCCGAACAGGCTTTGCTTGACCGGGCGATCGACCGGCAGGTGTTCGATTCCGCCGCCGCACTGGTCAACCGCATGAAGCGCCATTTCCTCGATTGCGGCTTGCCGGTTTCGGAAAACCCCTCGCCAGGTAACATTGCCGGCGGGATCACCACACTGGAGGAAAAATCGCTCGGCGCGGTTCAGAAAGGCGGGCAGGCGCCGCTGGTCGATGTTGTGGATTACGGCGGGCAAGCCGCGCGAGCCGGGCTCTCGCTGCTGGAAGCGCCGGGCAACGATGCGGTGTCCTCAACCGCACTTGCCGCAGCCGGCGCCACAATGGTGCTGTTCACCACCGGCCGGGGCACGCCGCTCGGCTTTCCGGTGCCTACGGTCAAAGTTGCCTCGAATCACGACCTTGCGCAGGCCAAGCCGCACTGGATCGATTTCGATGCGTCGCTAGCGCTGGATCAGGGCCACGCGGTGGTCGATGAGGCCTTCCTCGCCTGTCTGATCGCGCTCGCCAGCGGGGAGAAAACTGCCGCCGAACGCGCCGGACAGCGCGCGATTGCGATCTGGAAGCGCGGCGTAACCTTGTGAACATCCGGCCCGGATCAGCCCCGGACCAGCAAGGCTTCTTGCCAATGACACCGGTTTCCTTTAGACGTGCCGCCAATGAGTAACAGGGTGACCGGGATGAGTTCGAGCCTAGCGGCACAAGGCGTGGCCGCTGCATTTGTTGCCGCGCGGCGCGATGCGCGGGCACTGGCCGCCTATCCGGGCGAGCAACCGGTGAACCTCGCCGAAGCCTATGCCATTCAGGACGCAGCGCTGGCGATAGACGGGCGCATGGTCGCCGGCTGGAAAGTTGGCCGGATCAACCCGCCGCTCGATGCGCAGCTGGGCACTGACCGCCTCTCCGGACCAATCTTTGCCGACGCCATGGTGCATGTGGGCAGCGGCGATGTGCCGGACATGCCGATGTTCGCCGATGGCTTCGGCGCTGCCGAGGCGGAAATGCTGTTGCACGTCGCGCCGGGCTGGAACGGGCGCGTTCCCGCCACTGACGCGGAAACGCGCGCGGTGCTCGATGATGTCCGGATGGGCATCGAAGTGGCAAGCTCACCTTATCCCGGGATCAACGCCGATGGCCCCTGCGTGACCGTGTCGGACTATGGCAACAATCTGGGTTCGGTTATCGGCGCGGCATTCGGCGACTGGCAGGAACTTGACCTGTGCGCGATCCGCGTGCGCACCTTGATCGACGGGCTGTGTGTGGGCGAGGCGACTGCGGCGACCATGCTCGACGGCCCCTATGGCGCGGTGCGCTTTCTGCTGGGCAATTTGGCGACGCGCGGAATTGATGCCAGCAAAGGCCTGTGGATTTCCACTGGGGCGATCACCGGAGTCCATCCCGTGCGCCCCGGCCAGCATGTTCGCGCCGAATTCGGCACTTTCGGGGTTGTGGCATGCAGGATCGTTCCGGCAATACCGCGCTGACACATTTCTAGCGGACCGGCCATGCCGGGCGCATCGGGAGAGGCAAGATGAACGCAAATGCCGCCACGCCGCAGACACCGGCCAGCCGCTATCGCTGGGTCGTGGTCGCCCTGCTGTTTGCCGCCTGCACGATCAACTACATCGACCGGCAGATGATCGGCGTGCTCAAGCCCACCCTGACCAAGGAGCTTGGCTGGACCGAGGGCGACTATGCTAACATCGTGTTCTTCTTCCAGCTAGCCTATGCGGTAGCCTATCTGGTGTTCGGCAAACTGGCCGACGCGCTAGGGGCCCGGTTTGGCTTTGCGATTGCCGTGGTGATCTGGACGATCGGCCACATGGCGCATGGGCTGGCCAGCACGGTGGTCCAGTTCTCGCTGGCGCGCGCCGGTCTCGGCATCGGCGAGGCCGGAAACTTCCCGGCCGGCGTCAAGGCGGTGACCGAATGGTTCCCCCGCCGGGAACGCGCCTTTGCCACCGGACTGTTCAACGCCGGCTCCAATGTCGGCGCCATCCTCACCCCGCTGCTGCTGTGGCTGATCATCGATCACTGGGGTCTCGACTGGCGCATGGCCTTCTATCTTACCGGCATTTTCGGCCTCGCCTGGCTGATTGCCTGGCTGGCGCTGTATCGCGCGCCGGGCGACCATCCGAAAGTCGGCGCCGACGAGCTCGCATGGATCCGCCAGGACGGCGCCGAGACCGTGCAGAAAGTCAGCCTGATGCAGGTGATCCGCCGGCGCGAGGCCTGGGCCTATGCGCTGGGTAAATTCTTCATCGACCCGATCTGGTGGTTCTTCCTGTTCTGGCTGCCCGGCTATCTGGGAGATCGCTATGGGCTGGACCTCAAGACATTCGCCTTGCCCGTCGCGGCAATCTATCTGATCTCGGATGCGGGTAGCATTGGCGGCGGCTGGATGAGCTCGAAACTGATCGCGCGGGGCAAAAGCGTGAACTTTGCGCGCAAGGCCACCATGCTGCTGGCGGCATTGGCGATTCTGCCAATCTGGTTCGCGCAGGACGTTTCATCGGTGTGGGGCGCCGTGCTGCTGATCGGCCTGGCCACCGCCGGGCATCAGGCCTTCTCGTGCAACCTTTATACTTTGCCCAGCGATCTGTTCCCCCAGGCGGCGGTGGGCAGCGTGATCGGCTTCGGCGGAACCGTGGGCGCAATCGGCGGGATGTTCATGGCCAAGTTCACTGGCTACGTGCTCGACGCGACGCACAGCTATGCGCTGCTGTTTGCCATCGCGGCCAGCGCCTACATGGTGGCGCTTCTGGCCGTGCATCTGCTCAGCCCCAGATACGAACCCGTGCAGCTGTGATCTTGCGAAACTGACTGCCTGCTTCTGGGCGGTTCAAGCCCCGCCAGAATGCTGGAAGGTGGACCGCAACTTTCACCTTGGCCTTGTGAGTGGTGCACGATAGATCGTGCGCCCGATGTCCTGAGGAGCTAGCATGAAAACCCGCGCCGCTGTTGCCTTTGAGGCGAAGAAGCCGCTTGAGATCGTCGAGCTTGATCTGGAAGGCCCGCGCAGCGGCGAAGTGCTGGTCGAGATCATGGCGACCGGCGTTTGCCACACCGACGCCTACACGCTCGACGGGCTGGACAGCGAGGGCCTGTTCCCATCGGTGCTCGGCCATGAAGGCGCCGGGATCGTGCGCGAAATCGGCGTAGGCGTCACATCGGTAAAGCCCGGCGATCACGTCATCCCGCTTTACACCCCCGAATGCGGCCAATGCAAAACCTGCCTTTCGGGCAAGAGCAACCTGTGCACCGCGATCCGCGCCACCCAGGGCCAGGGCCTGATGCCGGACGGCACTTCGCGGTTCAGCTACAAGGGCCAGACCGTGTTCCACTACATGGGCTGCAGCACGTTTTCGAACTTCACCGTGCTGCCCGAGATTGCCGTGGCAAAAATCCGCGAGGACGCGCCATTCCAGAGCGCCTGCTACATCGGCTGCGGGGTGACCACCGGGGTGGGCGCCGTGCTGAACACCGCCAGGGTCCAGCCGGGCGAAAACGTCGTCGTCTTCGGGCTTGGCGGCATTGGGCTCAACGTGCTTCAGGGCGCGCGGCTGGCGGGCGCGGGCAAGATCATCGGCGTCGACAT
>JANOBA010000135.1:0-2168 GCA_031411415.1 Novosphingobium sp. | reverse complement strand
GGCCATTTTCTCGGTACAAGCGAAGATTACGACGCGGCGATCCTCGATCTCGGGTTGCCCGAAATCGACGGGCTGACCGTGCTCGGGATGTGGCGCCGCGAAGGGCGCAACTTCCCGGTGCTGGTGCTGACCGCGCGCGATAGCTGGTCGGACAAGGTTGCGGGCCTCGATGCCGGCGCCGACGATTATGTCGCCAAGCCCTTCCAGACCGAGGAGCTGATCGCCCGCCTGCGCGCGCTGATCCGCCGCGCTTCGGGCAATACGTCTGCCGAACTGATTGCCGGCGACGTACGGCTGGATACGCGCTCGGGCCGGGTGACGCTGGATGGCGAGCCGGTCAAGCTGACCGCGCAGGAATACAAGCTGCTCTCCTATCTGCTCCACCACAAGGGCAAGGTGGTCAGCCGCACCGAGCTGATCGAGCATATTTACGACCAGGATTTTGACCGCGATTCGAACACCATCGAGGTCTTCGTCACGCGCATCCGCAAGAAGCTGGGCGCCGATGTGATCACCACCATCCGTGGCCTCGGCTACAGCCTCGACGATCCTGCCGCCGGCAGCCGCGGCTGAGCTGGATGGTGACGGACAGCGCTACCTCAACCCCCCTCTCTTTCAGGGGAGGGGCCGGGGGTGGGGTCTCTCCGGCAAACGCCGTGCCAACCGAAAATCCCCACCCCAACCCCTCCCCTAAAGAGGATGGGCTTGAAGTAGCTCAATCCCCGCCGCACACCGGCTCGCTTTCCACCCGCATCATGCTGATCGCAGCGGGCTGGATCATCGTCCTGCTGATGGTCGGCGGCTTCGCGCTTGATCGAACGCTGAACGGCCTGATCACCCGCAATTTTGATGAACAGCAGGGCTACATGCTCACCGGCATGGTCGGCTCGGCCGAGATCGGCCCGGATGGCGAGGTGTTCTTCAACCGCCCGCTCGGCGACCAGCGCTTCCTTGAACCCAACTCCGGTCTCTATTGGCTGATCCGCGCCAAGGGCCACGAGGATTTCGCCTCGCGCTCGCTGTGGGATGGCAACCTGACCTTGCGCACCGGGCACTTTGACAGCGAGCCCCATGCCTATGACAGCAACCAGCGCGCGGCCGAGCCGCTGCGCATCATGGAACGTTCGATTATCCTGCCGGGCAGCGACACCCAGTGGCAATTTGCCGTCGCCGCCAGCCGCGCCGATCTCGACATCCAGATTCGCCGCACGCGCGGCATTCTGGCCTACAGCTTCATCGTGCTGGGGCTGGGCCTGTTCATCATGGCCGCCTTGCAGACCTGGTATGGCCTGGGCCCGCTGCGCCGGGTGCGGCGGGCGATCAAGCTGATGCGCACCACCGGCACCAACCGGGACACCGAGCCGCTGCCCTTGGAAGTCCAGCCGATGGTCGAAGAACTCAACGCGCTGCTCGCCCACACCGAGCGCCAGGCCGAGGAAGCGCGCACCCATGCGGGCAATCTGGCCCATGCGCTGAAAACCCCGCTTACCGTGGTGATGAACGCCGCCACCGCCAAGGCTCCTGATTTGGCCGACACCGTGATCCGCGAGGCGGCAGTGATGCGCCGGCAGGTCGATCACCATCTGGCGCGGGCGAGGGCAGTGGGCCGCCGCGCGGTGGGCATGTCGCGCGCGAGTGTGTGGGACAGCGTGGAGGCGGTGCTGCGCGCCGTCACCCGGCTCTATGAAAACGCCCGCTTCGATCTCGATGGCGACAAGACAGCAATCGTCGCCATCGAACGGCAGGATCTCGACGAGATCCTCGGCAACCTGATCGAGAACGCAGTGAAATACGGCGGCGGCTCTGTCTTCGTGAGTGTAGGGCAGGGCAATGAGCCGCGCTGGTGCGAAGTGTGGGTGGAAGACGACGGCATGGGCATCCCCGAGGAAGAACGCACCCGCATCTTCGATCGCGGCGCGCGGCTGGATACCGGCAAGCCGGGCACCGGGCTAGGGCTGGCCATCGTCCGCGATGTGGCGGAGATCTATGGCGGCACGGTGGAACTGGGCGAGAGCGAGGATCTGGGCGGGCTGCTGGTGAAGCTGCGGCTGCCGCGGGTGGGCGCTGCCCGCTAACCCCCGCCTGCCGCCTGCTCGTGGTGGCGGATCACTTCATCGATCACAAACCGGATGAACTT
The DNA here is from genome assembly GCA_031411415.1 of Novosphingobium sp. Taxonomy (GTDB): domain Bacteria; phylum Pseudomonadota; class Alphaproteobacteria; order Sphingomonadales; family Sphingomonadaceae; genus Novosphingobium. Next base: position 31 of record JANOBA010000135.1, on the reverse strand, counting down.
CTCCCCGAAATCGGGATCGAGCTGTGCATCG
>JANOBA010000134.1:0-5620 GCA_031411415.1 Novosphingobium sp. | reverse complement strand
CGTCGTCCGGCAGGGATTTGTCTATACCATTGAACGACTGGGCAAATACACGCTGGCGGCGCAGCCGGGGCTGCATATCATCATCCCGTTCATTGATCGCGTGGGCCACAAGGTCAACATGATGGAACAAGTGCTCGACATCCCGGGGCAGGAGATCATCACCAAGGATAACGCCATGGTCGGCGTCGATGCGGTGGTATTTTTCCAGGTGCTCGATGCGGGCAAGGCGGCCTATGAGGTGGCCAACCTCTATGTCGCGATCATGCAGCTGACGACGACCAACCTGCGCACCGTGATGGGCAGCATGGACCTCGACGAGACGCTGTCCAAGCGCGACGAGATCAACGGCAAGCTGCTGATCGTGATCGACCATGCAACCTCGCCGTGGGGGGTGAAAATCACCCGCATCGAGATCAAGGATATCCGCCCGCCAGCAGCCATCTCCAACGCGATGGCGCGCCAGATGATTGCCGAACGCGAAAAGCGCGCGCAAATCCTAGAGGCGGAAGGCAGCCGCGCCTCTGAAATCCTGCGCTCCGAAGGCGAGAAGCAGGGCCAGATTCTCCAGGCCGAAGGGCGCCGCGAAGCCGCCTTCCGCGATGCCGAAGCCCGCGAGCGCGAGGCTGAGGCCGAAGCCAAGGCGACCACCATGGTCTCTGAGGCCATCGCCAAATCGGGCACCCAGGCGCTGAACTACTTCATCGCGCAGAAATACACCGATGCGATCAGCCAGTTTGCCACATCGCCCAATGCCAAGACCATTCTGTTCCCGGTAGAGGCGACGCAATTGATCGGCTCGCTGGGCGGCATCGGCGAACTGGTGCGCGATGCAATTGGCGACAAGAAGGGCTGAACGTGATGGACAATCTCGATCCGCATTATGTCTGGCTGGCCATAGGCCTCGCGCTTGCCGCTGCCGAAATGGCGATACCGGGCCTGTTTCTCATCTGGCTCGCGGGGGCAGCGATCATCACCGGGCTGCTCGCCTGGGGCCTGCCGATTGCGGTGCCGCTGCAAGTCGTGATCTTCGCAGGTCTCGCGGTTGCTTCGGTTTTTACCGGCCGGCGATATTTGCGCAGCAATCCGGTGGTTTCCGCCGATCCGATGCTCAATGATCGCGGCGGGCAGCTGGTCGGCCAGCAAGTCGTCGTCACCCATGCGATCGACGGCGGCAATGGCAAAGTGAAGCACGGCGACACCGAATGGCTCGCCATTGGCCCTGAAGCGGAACCCGGAACGCGGATGCGCGTTTCAGGTCACGATGGCGTGGTTTTGATAGTGGAGCATTTGCATTGACCGACAAACTTCAACTCACCGAAGCCGAATGGCTCGAAAAACTCGGCCCGGATAAGTTCCAGATCCTGCGCCGCGCGGGCACCGAGCGGGCATTTACGGGCGAGTTCGAGAAGAACAAGGCCGAAGGGCTCTATCTGTGCGGCGGCTGCGGCGCGCCGCTGTTTGCCTCTGAAACCAAGTACAATTCCGGCTCCGGCTGGCCAAGCTACACTGAGCCTGTGGCCGGCGAGGCGGTGGAGGAATTGCGCGATACGGCGCACGGGATGGTCCGCACCGAAGTGCGCTGCGCCAAGTGCGAAAGCCACCTTGGGCACGTATTCCCCGATGGTCCGGGCGAGAACGGCCTGCGCTATTGCATCAATTCGGCCAGTCTGGATTTCAAGCCGAAGGAATAGAGTGGGAAAGCGTCCGCAGGCGCTTTGCCGGGTTCATTCACCCTGTGTTAGTCATCAGCCGTGCAGATCGCGCGCGATGTGCCGGGCAATAGCGCCGGGCGAGGGGGCTTCGAAGGCTGATGGCACGCAACGACATTCCGCGTCGGCCTGCACCGGAGCCCGCGTCTGCGGGTCACCGCCCGCCCTCGCGTTTTCGCCGCTTCCTGCGCCGCACATTCGTCTGGGGACTGTCGCTGTCGCTGCTTGGCTCGCTGGTTCTGGCCGTGGCCGTGGCGCTGACGGCGCAATCGTTGCCCAGCTTCGAAAAGCTCAAGAACACGCAAGTCGGCGAACAAATGGTCGTCGTTCGCGCGCGCGACGGCACCGAATTGGTCAGCCTTGGGCCCAGTTATGGCAAGTGGCTCGATTACGAAAAAATCCCCCGCGTCATGCGCGAGGCGATGGTTTCGGTGGAAGACCGGCGCTTCCGCTCGCATATCGGCATTGATCCGATTGGCGTCGCCCGCGCGCTGTGGGTGGGGATCAGCGGCGGCCGGGTGAAGCAGGGCGCTTCGACCATCTCGCAGCAGCTCGCGCGCAACATCTTCCTCAACAACAGCCGCACCGTGACGCGAAAGCTGCGCGAGGCGATCCTGGCGCTAGCGCTCGAGTGGAAATTCTCCAAGGACGAGATCCTCGAGCTCTATCTCAACAAGGTCTATTTCGGCGGCGGGGCTTACGGCGTCGATTCCGCCGCGCGCAAATTCTTCGGCCATCCGGGCACCGAGATCACCTTGCCGGAAGCGGCGATCATCGCCGGGCTGGTCAAGGCGCCCTCGCGTTATTCGCCGACTGCCGACACCAAGGCGGCGATGGGCCGCGCCAAAGTGGTGCTGCAAGTGCTTCAGGCCAATGGCACGATCGATGCCGAACAGGCCGCCAGTATCGATCTTGAAAAAATCCGTTTCGTGCCTGAAAGCGGGCAGAATGCAGCGCACTATTTCACCGACTGGGCGCTGCCCCAGCTTGATTTGTTGCTGCCCGAAAATGACGAGCCGGTGGAAGTCTGGACCACGCTGGATGTGAAGCTGCAAAATGCGGCGGCCTCGGCGATCCATGCACAGGCGCCCAAGGGCGCGCAGGGGGCGCTGGTCAGCCTTGACCGCGACGGGGCGGTGCTGGCGATGATCGGCGGGACGGATTATCTCACCTCGAACTATAACCGCGCGACGCTGGCAGTGCGCCAGCCGGGCTCTGCCTGGAAGCTGTTCGTCTATCTTGCCGCGCTTGAATCGGGCGTGACGCCCAACTCGCGAGTGGTTGACGAGCCGGTGACCATCGAGGGCTGGAGCCCGCACAATTCGGGCGGTTCCTATGCGGGCGAAATCGACGTGCGCACTGCTTTTGCCTATTCGAAAAACACCGTTGCCGCCAAGCTGGGCGAGCAGGTCGGCTTTGGCATGGTTGCCGGAATGGCGCGGCGCTTCGGCATTTCAACGCCGGTCAACACCATGCCCTCAATGGTGCTGGGTACTTCGGATGTGAGGCTGATCGACATGACCCGCGCTTTTGCCGCAGTTTCTGCCAAGGGCACATCGGTGGAGCCCTATGGCATCCTCAAAGTGACCAACACTGACGGTAAAGTGCTCTATTCCCGGCCTCAGACGCGTGGGCAATTGCTGGTTGCGCCGCATGTCGCCGCCGGGATCACCGACCTGTTGCAGACTGCCGTTGCCACCGGCACCGGCCGCGCGGCACAGATCGGCAGGCCCGTCGCCGGCAAGACCGGGACGACCAGTTCGAACAAGGACGGCTGGTTCATCGGCTTTTCCAGCGGCATCACCACTGGCGTCTGGATGGGGCGCGACGACGCGCGGCCCGTGCCCGGCTTGCAAGGCGGCGCGGCCCCGGCGCGCGCCTTTGCCTTGTTCATGAAGCAGGCCGTGGCGGGCCGGCCGGTGGAGAAATTCGATACCGAGCTGATCCTGCCGAGCTGGCAGATTGAGCCCGACGACGAAATTCTGATGGCTAATCCGGAGAATTATTCGCTGGTCGATGATCAGGGCAACCTCATCGAGGCGCCGCGCGCCAATCCGGGCGGCCAGCCGAAGGATGATGGCCCTGGCGATCCAGTTGTCGACAGCAACGGGTCGCTGATCGAAGTGCCGCAGGCAGCCAACGACGATTTCCTCGATAAGGCTACCGGCAAGGGGCCCTGAGCCCTGAGCCCTGAGCCCTGAATCCTGAGCCTGATCAGACTCGTTGCCTCAATTCGGGGCTAACTGGATCGTTCATTCATTTATTGAATGTTTGTGAATTCTGGTTAGATTGCGATCCAGTCCCTCGCGTCTGTTGCCGGCGCGTGGGTCCGTAAGGATCACTCCGCGTGCTTGCCAGGCTAGTCCAGAGAGGTGGTATCTCCGCAATCTCGCGTCAGTTGGGCGCAAGCCCGGCCAGTACGCTTGCGGCAGCACGCGCGCTCATGCCGGGAATACTGGATGGACTGCGCGAATTTCCGGGCGGCATACCGGCGCTGCTGGACCTGTTTGCCGAGACAGGCGGAGTGGCTCTGGCCGTTACGATCATGGGCCAGGACCCTGTTGACACCACGCCAGGTGAGGCGATTATCGCCCGGATCGGCGGGATTGTGCTGTCCGACGATGAAAGCAGCGAGGACGATGCCGCGCTGCGCTTGCGGGCGGCGCCATTGCTGGCCATGCTTGTGACCGGCTATCTTTCCTCGCAGGCTACTGCGGGTTTGACGGGCAAAGCAGAGCTGGCCGACTTGTTGCGTGACGACGAGGCGCCAAAGCCGTCGGCGATAGATGAAGATGCGGTCTAGGTTCAGGCCCCCCATATGCTCACCATCCGGCCACTTGAGCCCTTTGCCAGTCAGTTTTTCAGCGGAAATGCGCCGATAGAGCTGGCGGCGGGCAATCTGTTTTCCCTCGTAGCGGCGCTTGACCACATCGCGCCGGGCTTCGCCGATGCCGCTGAATTGCGTGCTGCCTTTGCGGTTGATGGCACCCTCTGGGCTGATTGGACGGCGCCTCTGCCGGAGCAAGGCGAAGTGATGCTGTTCCCCCGGGTGGCGGGCGGAGAAGGCGGCGGCGCGCTGTCTTTTCGCCTGCTGGAGCCATTTGGCGCGGAAATTATCGCCGACCTCTCGCAGCCGCTATCGGCGGGAGAGGAGGAGCACCTGCGCTGCTTGTTTGACCGGCACGGACTGTTGCTGGCGCGCGGACAGCGGCTCACCATGGCACGCCAGCAGGCGCTTTGCGCGCTAATTGGTCCGGTGCTGGAGCGTGATGGCGAGAATGGCCGCATGTCGAATGAAGGCGCCGGTCCGTCCGCCTCGGCGCTCGCCTGGCATGCCGATGCGGCTTATACGGACCATCCTTTCGATGCGCTGTCGCTGCATGCGCTCGATGTGGTGGACGGCGCCTCGGGCACGCGTTTTGTCGATGTCGCTGCCGCGCTGGATCGGCTCACGCCGCAACTCCGCGCCCGGCTGGAGCACAGCCAGCAGCAGATGATCTCGCCGCATTACACGATGATTGCCGCACGGGCCTGCGACCAGCCATCACCCGAGGCCATGGTGAGCGCGCAGATGCCGGCGATCCGGCCGCACCCGCGCGGCGGCCGCGCCTGCCTGTGGGTCAACGAACTGCAGAGCGCGCAGGTGCTCGGCATGAACTGGGAGGTCAGCCGCGACTTGCTGCATGAAGTCTATGCAGCGCTCTATGCTCCCGATGCGGTGTTCGAGCATCGCTGGCACACCGGCGACTTTATCGTGTGGGACAACATTGCCCTGCAACATGCGCGCGGGGATCTGGCCGAGGCCGGAACCCGCGTGCTTCAGCGCGTCATCGTCGGCACGCAGGGCGCCGCGCCGCATGTTGCCGCCGAACGGCTCAGGGACGCATGATCCAGCCGCCGTCGACGTGAAT
>JANOBA010000133.1:0-3478 GCA_031411415.1 Novosphingobium sp. | reverse complement strand
ATCCCTGCAAGCGCGGGGTCTTGAGGTAAATCCGCATCCCGCGCGTTGTCCGGGTGTAAATCCCGCCTTCGCGCGGTTTGGCTGGGGAGCGTGGCAACGTCACTGAAATTACCAGCAGAGCTGAGGCAACAAACCCGATCGCAGTTCCGGCAAACAGCCAGTGGAAGCTGATCACCGAGAGCAGGGCTGCCGCCAAAATCGGGCTTGCAAGACTTTCCATGTCATAGGCGAGCCGCGAGAGCGACAGCGCACGGGTGTAATCAGCCTCATCGGGCAGCACGTCAGGGATCGTGGCCTGGAAGGTCGGGGTGAAGGCGGCCGAGGCCGATTGCAGCACGAAGATCAGGACATAGATCTGCCAGATCTGATCGACAAACGGCAGGCTGAGCGCAACGGCGGCGCGCACCACGTCCATCGCGACGAGGAAAGCGCGGCGCGGCAGGCGGTCGGCAAAGGCGCCTACCACAGGCGCGACGCCGATATAGGCGGCCATCTTGATCGCTAGAGCTGTTCCCAGCACTGCACCTGCATTGCCCCCGGCAAGGTCATAGGCCAGCAGGCCGAGCGCCACGGTTGCCAACCCCGTGCCAACGAGCGCGATAATCTGGGCGCTCAGCAGATGGCGATAGGTGCGATTGGCCAGAATAGTGAACATGATGCTCGGGGTGTCTCATTCGCTTGCAGCCCGCAAGCATTTCCTCTCGATGCAATTGCGCAGCATACTAACTGCTGCTAGCTGGAAGCGGTGCAACGTCGATTCACCCTGTTTTTTCTGGCATTCGCGACTTTGTTCGCAAGTGTGCATGCGTCAGCGGGGTCTCACGACCATGTAGATAGCATTGCCCACGTGCTTGAAGCTTCACACGCCGGTGGTCATGATGAGGCAAAAGCTACGCCGGTTGAGTCGGAAGCGCCTTCGGACAGTGCCGCTATTACGGGGGAAATCCCACACCAGCACATCACGCCAATTGGTCAAGAAGCCACTTTTTTCAATGCGGGGCTTGGCCTTGGCCAAGGCCGATCCTTGTTGTACCCCGCGCCAGCGGCGATACTCACCTCGCGCGATTCCGCGCCTCCTCTGGAACCCCCTTCAGCCTGATCTTGTCGCTAGCTGGCAGGCGCTTTTGCGTCGGCCTTGCGTGATTTAGGGATCAGGAACTTACTCATGTTGGATTCAACACGCGCCGCATTGCTTGCGGCAGCGTTGCTCGTGGCAGGCCATGCGGCCCACGCCGAGACCGTGACGCTTGAACAGGCGATCGCAAAGGCATCTGAGGCCACCCCATTACTCAGCGCTGGGGATGCAGCGATCGCTGCGGCGCGCGCGGGGCGTGTCCAGGCCGGTGTTCGGCCCAACCCTTCCGTTACGCTCCAAGGCGAGAACTTTGTCGGCACCGGCCCATATAACGTGCTGGGGCAGGCAGAAATAACTGCGACCTACAGCCAGCCGATCGAGCGCGGCGGCAAGCGGGCGGCGCGGGTTGTATTCGCCCAGCGGGACATCGGCGTGGCAGAAGCCAGCGCCCGCATCGTCAGGCTCGATCTCGCCGCCGCAGTTCAGCGCGCCTATATCGATGTCCAGATCGCCGATTACGCCGTCAGGATCAGCGGGGAACGGCTTGAGACCGAAACCCAGATGCAGCGCGAGGCGCTGCGGCGGGTGCGTGGATACAAGGATCCGTTGTTTGTGAAAACCCGCGCTGCGGCCCGTGTCGCTCAGGCCAGGTTGGCCCGCGATGAAGCGCAGACCCGGCTTGCAAACGCCCGCAATTATCTTGCCTCCTTCTGGGCGGGTTCGGGAGCAGATCTGCAACTGGCGGACAAACTCACCCTGCCGAATACCAGCACCCGGACTATTGCAGCGGCCGATCAGGCGTTGCGCGATGCCGAAGTGGCCCGTGCGCGAGCAGGTGTCGTGGTCGAACAGAGCAAGGGCACACAGGACTACACCCTATCCGGCGGTGCGCGCTATCTGCGGGGCACAGGAGACGTTGCGCTGGTGGCAGGCGTCACCATCCCGCTGGGATGGTTCGACCGCAATCAGGGCAATATCGAGCGGGCACAGGCAGAACGTCAGCGGCTGGAGTTCTTGGCCGAGGCCGGCCGTCTCGAAAAGTTGCGCCGCCTTGCCTCGCTTGGGGCTGATGCCGATGCTGCCCGCGCCCGCGCGGACGCGATCATGGCGGAAGTCTATCCGCGCACGGTCCGCACGCTCGATCAGGTGCGCGAAGGCTATAATCGCGGCGGCTTCGCCTTCCGCGACGTGCAGGACGCCGCCGATGCGATCGTGTCGGTGCAGGAACAGTGGCTCGATGCCATCAGCCGCTTTCGCGATGCTCAGACTGAAATTGACCGGCTGACGGGGCGTTTCGACGCGGATCGGCCTGTGGAGACCATGCCATGAACCAGATTCTAACCATTCGCGCGCTCGCTGCGCTGCTGCTGATTGCCCCGCTGGCGGCTTGTGGCGGCGGTGTTGAAAAACCCGCCGAAAGCGAAGCCAAGGCGGCGTCGGAATATGAAAAAGGCCCGCATAACGGACGGATGCTGAGGGACGGCGATTTTGCAATCGAAGTCACCATTTTTGAAGATGGGCAGCCGCCGCAATACCGGCTCTATCCGACACGCGGCGACAAGCCGGTTGACCCGGCAACCGTCAACATGGCGGTGACGCTGAGACGGCTTGGCGGGCAGATCGACCGCTTCGCCTTCAAGCCTGAAAAGGATTTTTTGGCTGGCCAGGGCGTGGTGATGGAACCGCACAGCTTCGATGTCGAAGTCGTCGCTGTCGAGAATGGCAAGCGCCATGTCTGGAAATTCGCCAATCCCGAAGGCCGAACCAGAATCCCGGTGGCTGCTGCGAAGGAAGGCGGCATCGAGATCGGGACGGCCGGCCCGGCCACGATCAGCGAAACCCGCGAAGTCCAGGGCACTGTCGAACTAGCTACGACAGCCCGTTCCGAAGTGCGCGCGCAATTCCCGGGTCGGGTGGTTCAGGTGACCAAGGCGGTTGGCGATCATGTCAGCAAAGGCCAGTTGCTGGCGCGGATCGAATCGAGCGAGTCACTGCAAATCTATCCGGTTTATGCGCCGGTCAGCGGCGTGATCGCCGAACGCACCGCCAATGTCGGGAACGTCACTTATGACCTTCCGCTCTATGTCATCACCGACCCTAGCCAGACGACGGTGGTGTTCAACATCTTCCCGCGCGACCTTGCCACGATCCGCCCCGGACAGAAGGTCGTCATCGAAACACTGGACGGCCAGCCCGTCGCCGAGACCGCGCTGAGCGGTTATCTACCCGCCGGCAACGCTGCCGCCGGCACCGCCCTGGTGCGGGCGCAGTTGCCCAACCGCGACGGCAGATGGCGTCCCGGCATGGCGCTGCAGGGACGGGTGACGGTGAGTGCCGTGAGTGTGCCGCTTGCCGTGCGGACCGAGGCTTTGCAGCGTTTCCGGGACTTTACGGTCGTTTTCG
>JANOBA010000132.1:0-8283 GCA_031411415.1 Novosphingobium sp. | reverse complement strand
CGCGAACAGGAACTTTACATGCTCAGGCGGTTCCTCAAGAGTCTTCAATAATGCATTGAACGCGCTCTTGGAAAGCATGTGAACTTCATCGATGATATAGATTTTGTAGCGCGCCGAAACCGAGGCGTAGCGCACCGCCTCGATGATCTCGCGGACGTCGTCGACCCCGGTGTGCGACGCGGCATCCATCTCGATCACGTCGATATGCCGCCCCTCGGCAATCGCGACGCACGGCTCGCACACCCCGCACGGATCGATCGTCGGCCCGCCCTGCCCATCCGGCCCGATGCAGTTGAGCGCCTTGGCGATCAGCCGCGCGGTGGAGGTTTTGCCCACCCCGCGCACGCCGGTCATCAGGAAGGCATGGGCCAGCCGGTCGCGCCGGATGGCATTGCCCAGCGTCTGGACCATGGCTTCCTGCCCGATCAGCTGAGCAAAAGTCTGCGGGCGATATTTGCGCGCGAGGACGCGGTAGGGCTGCGATATTGCGGTTGCGACGGGGGCAGGCGCGGGTGCCGGCGCAGAATCACCGCCGAACATGGATTCCTGCCCTGCTGCCTCCAGTTCGGCGGCGCTGGGCGCGGCTTCGAGTGCGTCCGGATCGCCACCAGAGATATCGTCAGATTCGGCCATGGCGATCTTGTTAAGGCCTCGCCTGCGAAATGTCGAAGGGTGTGTAAAAAGGAGCCGGCCGACCCACCGCAACCCGTTGTGGCTGCTTCCTTCCGGACCTGACCAGGTTGGCGGACGCAAGCGTCCGACCGACTCCCGGCCACGTTTATGGGGCTTGCACCAGAAAATCACAAGTGCTTCAGCAGTGGCTCATTGAAACCGCAGCACAAATTTGCCATTGTCAGCCAAGCGCTCAACCGGGGGTACTCATCATGACCAGAAAAACCACGCATCTCATCGCCAGCCTCGCCTTGCTGATGGCCGCAGCGCCCATGCCGGCGATGGCTGACACACCCAATTTCGGCGACGACACGGGCCGCTTCGCCAAGGACGGCGAATGCGACGACATGCGCTTTGCCGGTGCTGGCATGACCGATACACTGCTGATCGACAGCGACATTTTTCACGATGCGACCGATTGCAGGGCCGCCTTTAATCAGGCGCGGCTCTATTATCTGGGCGGTCACCGCACTCCTGCTACGCCCGCCCCCACCGAATCCAGCGCTGTCAGCCGCATCCAGTGGGGCGACGATACAAGCAAGTATGCCAAAGACGGCGAATGCGACGACAAGCGTTTCACTGGCGCCGGCATGACCAGCACTCCGCTGCTCGATTCAGATATTCATCACGACGCCACTGATTGCCGGTCGGCGTTCAATGCTGGACGGCTGACATTGCGGCCATAAGGCTGCCTTTCTAGGTTACCTTTCAAATTTCAAACTTTTCGCCCTGATTGGGCTGAAACAAGGGTTCAGCTATGCGCAAGACTACAAGCCAGATTTTCGCCCTCCTATCCGTTCTGACGATGAGTGTGCCCATGCCCGCCGCCGCCCAAGGCTTCAGTTTCGGCGATGATGGCAGCCGCTATTCCCGCGACGGCGAATGCGATGACAAGCGCTTTTCAGGCGCCGGGATGACCGACACGCCACTGCTCGACAGCGACATCGGCCATGACGCCACCGATTGCCGCGCGGCCTATAATCAGGGCCGTCTGACTTTCAGGGGCAGCTCCGGCGGTGGTGGCGGCAACATCCAGTGGGGCAACGATTCAAGCCGCTTTGCCCGCGATGGCGAATGCGACGACAAGCGCTTCGCCGGCCCCGGGATGACCGATACGCCGCTGCTCGATTCCGATATCCAGCACGATGCCACCGATTGCCGGGCGGCCTATAATGCAGGCCGGTTGCGGCTGCGGACCTAAGGCCCGAAAATCAGCGAAAATTGTCGGCGTAGGCCTGAAGTTTCAGCCGCTTGACCGGGGTCGCCTGCACTCGTGCGGCGATCCCGTGCCTGTCGGCATAGGCCTGCGCCTCGGCTTGCGTGGCGAACTGGAGCACCACCTGCACTTGCGTGTCGCCCGATCCGCTCCAGCCCATCAGCGGGTCCGCCCGCCGCGCCTCAGCGGGGGCAAATTCCAGTATCCACTGATCGGTGAGCGCCTTGCCGGACTGCATGGCGTTTTTGGGACGTTGATAGATGCGCGCGGTCATGATCAGCGCTTTCCCCTTTATCGGGCGCGGAATCAAGTCTGCTGCATCATTTCCGTTTCTGCGCCTCGAAGGTATTTTTCGTCTTCAGACTGGGATCCTCGGTCCACGGCTCGTCAGGCCAGCGGTGCCGGGGATAGCGGCCTTTCATGTCCTTCACCACATCACGCCAGCTGCCGCGCCAGAAGCCGGGCAAGTCGCGCGTCGTCTGGATCGGCTTGCCGCCGGGCGAAGTCAGCTTGAGCAGCAGCGGCTGCGGCGGTTGGCCGAACGTGGGGTGGCTATTCAGGCCAAACAGCGCCTGCACCCGCACTTCGACTGACGGCCCGCCTTCGTCGTCATAGTCAATCGCGTGGCTGCTGCCCGCCGGGCTGGTGAACTGCGGCGGAGCGAGCCGGTCGAGCCGCTGGCGTGTCCCATGGGGCAGGCGGGTGAGCAGCGCCTGATGCAGCAATTGCGGATCGAGATCACCCAGCCGCCGCGTGAGCATCGGCGCGAGCCAGGCTTCAAGTTCGGCCAGCAGGCTCTCCTCACCCAGATCGACAATCCCGGCAAAACGCGCGCGGCGCAGCAGCGACTCGGCGGATACCGGGAGCGGCAGCAAAGCTAGGCCACTCTCACGCAATCGTTCGATCAGGAAAGCGGCGATGGCGGCAGGGTCTGGTGCCGGGTCCGGTCCGCGTGCCAGCGTCACCGCGCCCAGTCTCTGCTCCAGCAAGGCCTCCACCCGCGCTTCAGCGGCGATCCATTTGAGCATGGTGCGCCGCTCGATCCGGTGGCCCAGCCAGCGCAGCTCTTCGTCCTCGCCCAAGGCAATCGCCCCAGTGATCCTTGCGCCCTTGGCCTGCCCTTGCGCCTCGCCCACCGACAGCCACTCAGCGCGCGCCAGCGGCGAGACGGGATCGAGCCGCAGCCCCCTGCCCCCGCTCGTCAGCCAGTCCTCACCCGAGGCGGAACGGCGCCGGGCTATATTGTCCGGGAAAGCTTCGGCGAGCAGGATGGCGAGCGGCGGGGCATTTTGCCCCGCAGCCGGGGCAAGCCCCCGCGCCGAAGCCGCCCAGCGCGAGGCCAGTTTGCGCGAGGCCTCCGACCTGCCTGAGCGGTCCCCGCTCCATTTGTCGAGCCGCAAGGCAAGGTCTTCGCTGCGCCCGCCAAGCCCGCGCTCCTGCAGCAACAGCGCCAGCCGTGCTGCACTTCCCTCAGCACATGTTGCGCAGCATAAAGCAGCATATGCGCCAGCTCGGGCGACATCGGCAGGCGCGCCATAGCGCGGCCATGCGGGGTGATCAGCCCGGTGGCATCGAGCGCGCCAAGCGAGTCCAATTTGGCATTTGCTGCAGCCAATGCTGCGCCCGGTGGCGGATCGAGCCACGCCATGCCGGCAGCATCACCCGCGCCCCATTTGGCAAGACTGAGGCGCAGCGGCGCTAGATCAGAGGTCAGCATTTCGGGCGGATCGAACGGCGACCGGCCGGCATGAGCGGCTTCTTCCCACAGCCGGTATGCCGCCCCCGGCCCCTGCCGCGCGGCGCGGCCGGCGCGCTGGGCAGCGGCGGCCTGGCTGGCCGCGCGGGTGACCAGCCGGGTGACGCCAGCTTCCTTGTCAAACTCGGCACGCCGGGAAAGCCCGGCATCGACCACCACGGAAACGCCGTCCAGCGTCAGCGAAGTCTCGGCAATCGCAGTCGCCAGCACGATCCGCCGGCGACCTTCGCCATCGCGGCGGATTGCGGCGCGCTGCGCGGCGGGTTCGCACTGGCCATGCAACGGCAGCACCAGCGCAGCGGAAAGCTTGTCCGCCAACCGCTCGGTGGTCCGATTGATTTCACCAACGCCGGGCAGGAAGGCAAGAATATCGCCCGCTTCCTCGCGCCAGGCGGTGATGATCGCCGATGTCATGGCGTCTTCCAGCCGCATTTCGGGCCGCGCGCCCAGCCAGCGGATGGCCAGCGGATGGGCCTTGCCCGCGCTTTCGATTACCGGTGCATCGCCTAGCAGCGCCGCAAACCGCGCGCCGTCAATCGTCGCCGACATCACCAGCAGCCGCAGGTCTTCGCGCAGGACCGCCTGGCACTCGATTGCCAGCGCAAGGCCCAGGTCGCTGTCAAGATGCCGCTCGTGCGCCTCGTCAAACAGCACGGCGCTGGCCCCGGCAAGCTCGGGGTCCGCCACGATGGTCGAGACGAAAATCGCCTCGGTCATCACCACAATGCGCGTTTTGCCGGAACGTTTGCTATCCAGTCGGGTGAGATAGCCCACGGTCTCGCCAGCATTTTCGCCCAGCATTTCGGCCATGCGCTCAGCCGCCGCTCGCGCCGCCACGCGCCGCGGCGAGAGCACGATCACGTTGCCAGTGCACCATGGCTCACCAAGGAGCGCTGGCGCCACCGCCGTCGTCTTGCCCGCGCCCGGCGGGGCAATCAGCACCGCGCTGGCACTCGCGCGCAAGGCAGCGAGCAGGCCGGGCAGCACAGCGGCAATCGGCAGGTCTGGCGGCACGGCGTACATCGTGCGGGGCTTGCTGGCCGGGGGGCAAAGATTCAAGGACAAATACTTGCTTGCTCGGCGGTATCGCCTAATCTGCCCGCCTGACTGCTGCGGCGAAGGGAGACTTGCCATGCACAGGACCACACAGATTGCCTGCCTCGCCGCCGCCATGCTGGCGCTTGCCGGCTGCAACCAGAAGGCCGAAACCGGGGGCGATCCGGCAAAGCCGCAGGCCGTGGCCGGTCTGCCCGGATCGGGCGGACGCAATGACGCAGCCGGTTCTGCGGCCAGCCCTGCCGCACCAGCCGCAACCCAGGGCGTTGATTTCGGCGACGATGCCAGCAAATTCTCCCGCGACGGCGAATGCGACGACAAGCGCTTCAGCGGCGCAGGCATGACCAACACGCCCTTGCTCGAATCCGATATCGGCCACGACGCCACCGATTGCCGCACGGCCTACAACCAGAAGCGCCTGACTCTCGCCTCGGCATCGCTCCCCGCGGCCGCTGACAACAGCTATGCCGACAGCGGGGTGAACCACATCATGTGGGGTGACGACAACGGCAAATTCTCACGCGATGGCGAGTGCGATGACAAGCGCTTCGCCGGCGCGGGCATGACTTCAACTCCGCTGATCGATTCAGACATTCAGCACGACGCCACCGACTGCCGCACCGCCTTTACCCAAGGCCGGCTGACGCTGAAGGAATAGACTCTAGAGATCGTTCCGACACCAGCACTCATAACAACAAAGTCGAGCGCAAAATGTAAGGAGAATCCGATGCTACGAATCCATGGCCCCGCCCTTGCGGTCTTGGCTGCAATCCCCCTGCTCACTGCCTGCTCGCAGCAAAAGGCAGGCAATGGCGGCGCGACCAGTGAGGCCGCTGCCGCTAAGGCAGATGACCCGCTGGCGAGCACAATGGCCGCCGCGCCCAAGGCTCTGCCAAGGCAACGATCGTCACTGCCGGAGCCGACGGATCAATGAAGACCATCAGGGAAGGCTCGAACGGCTTCACCTGCATGCCAGACAATCCAATTACGCCAGGCCCCGATCCGATGTGCATGGATGCCAACGCCATGGAATGGGCGATGGCCTGGATGAAGCACGAGCCGCCCGCTATGGAAACGCCGGGCTTCATGTACATGCTTGCAGGCGGCACCGACGCCAGCAACACTGACCCTTTCGCAAGCAAACCAAACGAGGGCGGCGACTGGATCAGGACCGGACCGCATGTGATGATCGTTGGTTCGGAAAAGGCGCTGAAAGGCTATCCGTCAGGGCCGAATCCAGACACGACGCAACCCTATGTGATGTGGTCAGGCACGCCATATGCACATCTGATGATTCCGGTCTATGACAAGGTCATTGATTTCAAAGACCTTCCATAGGCGTCAGCCCGCTCAATACCGCCGCGACACCGCGAACTCGGCGGCCTCCGCCATCGCACTGCGCGCCTCGCCGGCGGGAAAGCCGGCAATCGCATCGATGGCGCGGCTGGCATAATGCCGGGCACGCTCGCGCGTCGCGCTGACCGCGTCATGGTGATTTATCAGCGTGACTGCATGGGCGAGGTCTTCGTCCTCGGTGCGGAAGCCGGCGATAGCGTCCTGCCAGAACTGGCGCTCTTCGGCGGTGCCGCGCGCATAGGCCAGGATCACCGGCAAGGTCATCTTGCCGTCGCGGAAATCATCGCCCTTGCCCTTGCCCATTTCGGCGCTTTCCGAATCGTAGTCGATGGCATCGTCGACCAGCTGGAAGGCAATGCCCAGGTTGCGACCATAGTCTTCCAGCGCGCGCTCTTCGGCCTCGCTGCGCTCTGCAACCACGGCAGCGATGCGGGTGGCGGCGGCGAACAGCGCGGCGGTCTTGGCGCCGATAATGCCGAGATAACGCTCTTCGCTCGTCTCGATATGGCGTGCGGCCGTGAGTTGATCGACCTCGCCCTCGGCAATGACGGCGGAGGCGTGGCTGAGGATTTTAAGCACCTTGAGGCTGCCATCCTCGACCATCAGTTCAAATGCGCGGCTGAACAGGAAATCGCCGACCAGCACCGTTGCCGGGTTGCCATAAACAATGTTGGCGGTTTCCTTGCCCCGCCGCAGGTCCGAGCCATCAACTACATCATCGTGCAGCAGCGTCGCGGTGTGGATGAATTCGACGGCGGCGGCGAGCTTGTGATGGCGGTTGCCATGATAGTCGCAAAGCTCGGCGGCGGCGACCGTGAGCATCGGCCGCAGCCGCTTGCCGCCGCCCGAAATCAGGTGGCCAGCCAGCGCCGGAATCAGCGGAATCTCGCTCTGCATCCGGTCAAGGATGACGACGTTGACGCTGTTCATGCCCGACGCGGTGAGCGCCAGCATCGGGCTGAGCGAGGCGGGGACGGAACGCGGGCGCAGGGAGACGATTTCGGCTGTCATGATCATGCGCCTTTGCGCGGCCCCGCGCGGAAGGCAAGTGCAAAGCGGGCAATGGCAATATGCAAAATGTCATGCTAGCCGGGCGGAATGACCGATCATGCCCTCCCTCCCATTGGCGCCCCCGATCCCGCTTTGGCCAGCTTCCGCGCCAGCATCGACAATATCGATGCCGCGCTGATCCACATGCTCGCCGAACGTTTCCGCATCACCAAGGCCGTGGGCGCCTACAAGGCGGCGCACGAGTTGCCCGCCTCGGACCCTGCCCGCGAACTCCGCCAGATCGCCCGGCTGCGGGCCTTGGCGGCCGATGCCCAGCTAGATCCGGATTTCGGCGAGAAGTTCATCCGCTTTGTGATCGATGAAGTGATCCGCCACCATGAGCAGGCGGCTGGGGACAGCCAGGCCGTTGCGGGATAGACCTGACCGGCAAATTACTCAGGCGTGACCAGCAGATTGAGCGCGCCAGCGTAAGTGGTGTCTGGCAAGACAGCCTGCAAAACGGCCGGCTCCACCTGCACGGTCAGCCTGGAGCTTGCACCGCCGCCAGCGCTGCAATCGGGACTGGCGGCATCGCTCGTCAGGCCGGAAAGCGCCGCACCGGGCGCAAGAGGCGTGCCCGCTGCCTGGCCTGACGCATCATTCCAGGCGACCGAGTAAGGCGCGGCCTGCGATGCTGCGGCGAGTTCGAATGCTGCGCCGGGGCCGCTGCCCGAAGCCGTGACGCTATAGCCCCGGGTTGCGGTGTTGCTCCAAACGCAGACATTTTGCGCGACGATTGCCGCCGCGTCGGGCAAAACTGCGACGAAAGCGACATCGCTGAGGCCGCCGATCTTCACCCGGCCTGCGACCGATAAAGTGATCGCGATGCTGCCCGACGAGGTCGCGCCCATGCTGCCCTGCGTTGCCGCCTCGGCCTCGCCGCTGTTCAGCGCGGCGCAAAGGACCAGAGCGGTAAGCGCAAAAGCGCTGAAGGGTTTGCTGTGCATGGCGGAAGTCTAGCATCGCCGGTCAGCGCCGAACAGCGCGCTTTCATGGACGTGCCTTTATGAGGCAGTCGCAGAGCATCAGGTTACGGGCCTAGGGTCAGGACTCATTGATCACAACCAGAAGATGACTGTGGCGGCGATGCAGATGGCGGACATGAAGGTGTGGGCGCAGCGATCATAGCGGGTGTGGATCCGTCGCCAGTCCTTGATTTTGGCGAACAGGTTCTCGA
>JANOBA010000131.1:0-10775 GCA_031411415.1 Novosphingobium sp. | reverse complement strand
ATCACGCGGGGTGAAGGCGCGCAGGGCATGCTGGATGCGGTTGCCGAGCTGCCCGGCGATCTTTTCGGGAATATCGATCGGATTCTGGCTGATGAAATAGACGCCAACGCCTTTGGAGCGGATCAGGCGGACAACCTGCTCGACTTTGTCGAACAGCGCTTCGGGCGCATCTTCGAACAGCAAGTGCGCTTCGTCAAAAAAGAACACCAGCTTCGGTTTGTCGGGATCGCCAACCTCGGGCAACGCCTCGAAGAGTTCGGACAGCAGCCACAGCAGGAACGTGGCATAGAGCTTGGGGCTCTGCATCAGCCTATCGGCGGCGAGGATGTTGATGTAGCCCTTGCCGTTCTCATCGCAGCGGATGAAATCGGCGATCTCGAAGGCCGGCTCACCATAGAACTTGCCGGCGCCCTGGCTGTCGAATGAAAGCAATTGCCGCTGGATCGTGCCAACGCTGGCCTTGGTAATATTGCCGTATTTAGAAGCCAGCTCCGAGGCATTCTCTGCCGTGAACGCCAGCACCGATTGCAGATCTTCCAGATCGAGCAGCAGCAGGCCCTTATCATCCGCATAGCGGAACGCGACATTGAGCACGCCTTCCTGCGTCTCGTTCAGCCCCATCAGGCGGCTGAGCAGCAGCGGCCCCATTTCCGAAACAGTGGTGCGGACCGGATGGCCCTTCTCGCCATACAGGTCCCAGAAGATCGCCGGATTGTCGCGGTAGGCATAGTCGGTAATACCGATTTCCTTAGCGCGCGCCTCGAGCACGTCGGCGTGCTTGAATTCATGGCTGCCAGACATGCAGATACCCGAAAGGTCGCCCTTAACGTCGGCGAGGAACACTGGCACCCCGGCGGCGGAAAACTGCTCGGCGATTGTCTGCAAGGTGACGGTCTTGCCGGTGCCGGTGGCGCCCGCAATCAGGCCGTGCCGGTTTGCCCGGCTCAGCCGCAGCACCTGCTTCTCGCCATTACCGCCCAGACCCAGAAAAATATCGTCCATTACGCGCTCCGCATTGTTTTCTTAAGCATCAGATAGAGCGGCACGGCGCTTGGCGCGAGCGGCTTTTTGCAAGCAGGGCAATGCGCGGCTAGAAGCCGCCCTGCCATGGCCGAACCCTTTGTCTTGCTCGACGACGCACGCCGCGAAGGCCCCAGCGATGCGCGTCTGTATCGCGCGCCGCACGAACGCGTCATCGCGCGGCGCGGCGAGGAGGTCGCGCCAGCACTGGAGCGAATCGCACAGCTGGCGGGCGAAGGCTTCGATATGGCCGGCCACATCGCCTATGAGGCAGGCCTGGCGCTGGAGCCCCGCCTCGCCCCTTTGCTGGCTGCGCGCTGCGGCGGCAATGGACCCCTGCTGTGGTTCGGCGCCTTCAAAGGGTATGAGACCATCCCAGCAGGAGACGTTCCCGCGCGGCTCGCGGGCATGGCCGGCCGGCCGGCGGGCAGTCTTGGCCCAATGGAGCCCCAGCTGTCACCGGGCGGCTATGCGCGCGCTTTCGCGCGGCTGAGCCAGGCAATCTGTGCGGGCGACATCTATCAGGCCAACCTGACCATGCCGCTGATGGGCAGCTGGCGGGGCGATCCGATCGCGCTTTATGCCGCGATCCGCAGCGGCGCGGCGGCGGGCTATGGCGGGATCGTGTTCGACGGTTCGCACTGGCTGCTCAGCTTTTCGCCGGAGCTGTTCTTTGCGCTCAAGGCGGGCGCGGCAATGGTCAAGCCGATGAAAGGCACCCGCCCACGTGGCCGCGATGCGGCTGAAGACGCAGCGCAAGTGGCCGACCTTGCCGCCAGCCCCAAAGAGCGCGCCGAGAATCTGATGATCGTCGACCTGATGCGCAACGATCTCTCGCGCATTGCTGTGCCGGGCTCGGTGCGGGTTGAAAATGCCTTTGCGGTCGAAACCTATCCCACCGTCCACCAGATGGTTACGACCGTGCGCGCGCAATTGCGCGAAGGCCTTGGCGCGCTCGACATGATCCGCGCGCTGTTTCCCTGCGGCTCGATCACCGGCGCACCCAAAATTCGCGCGATGGAACTGATCGCCGAAGTCGAGCGCAATCCTCGCGGGCCCTATTGCGGCACGATCGGCCGGATCGATAGCTCTGGACCAAATGGTGCTGGAGATGCGGCCTTCAATGTGGCAATCCGCACCTTGCGGCTGACTGAAAGCCAGCCGGGCCAAGGCACGGCGGTGCTCGGGGTCGGATCGGCGATTGTCGCAGATTCGAGCAGCATGGCGGAATGGCGCGAGTGCCTGATCAAGGGAGAATTCGTGCGACAGTCTGCGGCTTCCTTCGATCTTGTCGAAGCCATGCTTTTTACCCCTGAGGCCGGCATCGGATTGCTTGAACTGCATCTGGAACGGATGAAGGCGAGCGCGGCGGAACTCGGTTTCCTGTTTGACCGACATAAAGTGCGCAACCAGATTCAGGCACTCTGCTTCGATCTTCAGGGAGCCGCGAAAGTCCGCCTGCTGCTGGCCCGCAGCGGGGCAACTGCGCTGGAGGCCGCACCGCTTGCTGATGGTGCAATGGCTGAGCCGATTGTCTGCGGCGTCTTGCCCCTGCCGGTCGATCCGGGCGACTGGCGGTTGCGGCACAAATCGAGCGACCGCAGTTTCTATGATGCCGCGCGCGAAGTCGCGGAAGGCGCAGGTGCAAACGAAGCCCTGTTTGTCCGCGATGATGGTTTTATTACGGAAGCCAGCCGCTCGAACATCTTTGTTGAACACGGCGACAAGCTGGCAACCCCCCCCTTGTCCCTCGGTCTGCTACCGGGGGTGCTGCGCCGCTCACTGATCGAGCAGGGCAAGGCGATTGAAGCGCAAATTCATTTCGATAATCTGGCGGAGGGGTTCTATCTCGGCAATTCAGTGCGCGGCCTGATGAAAGCAAAACTGCTGTGAGCGCGCAAACCTCTGAAGCGCTGGGCCGTATTTCGCCATCGCAGACCACGGCGATGACCGACCGGGCGATGGCGCTGCGGGCAGAAGGCCGCGACATCATCTCGCTTTCGGTGGGCGAGCCTGACTTCGCCACCCCGCCGCATGTGCTCGCCGCCGCCAAAGCCGCGCTCGATGCCGGGGATACAAAATATACTGTGGTGGGCGGCACGGCGGCAATGAAACGCGCCGCCGCGCTGCATTTCGCGCGCGATCTGGGCATCGAAGTGCCGGTCAGCCAGATCACCGTCAGCGCCGGCGGCAAGCAGGCAATTTTCCATGCGATTCTGGCGACAGTCAGCCATGGCGACGAAGTGATCGTGCCCGCGCCTTGGTGGGTCAGCTATCCCGAAATCATCCGCTTCGCCGGCGGCAGCGTCGTGCCGCTGATGACCCATGCGGCAAACAACTTCCGCTTCACCGCCGCCGAACTCGAAGCGCAGATCGGCCCGCGCACCCAGTGGCTGATGCTCAACAGCCCCGGCAATCCGACCGGCGCCTGCTATCCCGCCGACATGCTGCTGGCCATTGGCGAGGTGCTGCGCCGGCATCCGCGCATCCTCGTGATGAGCGACGATATCTATGCGCCGATCAACTACCTTGGCGCGCCCCACGCCACGCTGGCCAATCTGTGCCCGGATCTGGCGGAGCGCATTCTCACCATTTCCGGCGTTTCCAAAAGCCACGCGATGACCGGCTTTCGCATCGGCGTTGCGGCTGGCCCGGCATGGCTGATTTCGGCGATGGAAAAGCTGCAATCGCACAGCTCGGGCAATCCCTGCTCGATCAGTCAGGCAGCAGCTGTTGCGGCTTTCGAAGGCCCGCAGGATTTTCTGCTCGATTGGCGCGAGCGATTTCGCGTGCGGCGCGATGTCGTGGTGGCAGCCATCAATGCCATTCCCGGGCTTTCGGCGCCGGTGCCGGACGGCGCGTTTTATTGCATGGTCGATGCCGCCCCGCTGATGCCGCGCTTCGGCGACGATTCGGCGCTGGCGATGCATTTGCTCGACAATGGTGTCGCCGTCGTCCAGGCGTCCGCCTTTGCTGGTCGCGACGGTTTTCGCATCAGTTTTGCCGCCGATGATGCCGTGCTCGATGAAGCGGTGCGGCGGATTGCAAAGGCAGTGGCGTGAACCCAATTTCCATCTTGTTCGAAGACGGCGAAGCACTTGTGATCGACAAGCCCGCGGGCCTGCCGCTCGATATGCCGCGCGCAGGCGGGGCGAGCCTTGAGGACCGGCTGGAGGAACTGACGCTCGGCTTCCAGCGCCGACCTCAGCCAGTCCACCGGCTCGATCAGGATACCTCCGGCTGCCTGTTGCTGGCGCGCAACCCCAAGGCACTGAAGCGCTTCTCCGCCGCATTCGAGGCGCGGCTGGTCGAGAAAATCTATCTTGGTATCGTCGCCGGGCGGATTGTGGAGGACGAAGGCACCATCGAACTGTCGCTCGCCAAGATCAGCAGCGCCGAAAAGGGCTGGCGGATGATCGCCGCGAAGAAGGGCAAGCCTTCGGTGACGCATTGGCGCAAGCTGGACGAACGCGAGGGGCTGACTTTGGTCGAATTCCGCCCCGAAACAGGCCGCACCCACCAGATCCGCGTCCATGCCGCCTCCGGCCTTGGCGCGGCTTTGCTCGGTGATCCGGTCTATGGCAGCCCCAAAGGCGCCGGCCGCACCATGCTGCATGCCGCCGGGCTGACCGTGCAACGCGAAGGCAAGCCGCCGATCATTGCCGCCGCGCCCATGCCCGAAGACTTTGCCGCCTGCGGCTTTACCTATGGATGAAGTGATCGCCCGCGCCATGGCGCAACTGGAGGAGAGCTTCATCGCCTCTTCCGGTCCGGGCGGTCAGAATGTCAACAAGGTGGCCACTGCGGTCCAGCTGCGGCTCAATGTGTTTGGCCTGCGGCTGGAACCATTAGTGTTCCAGCGGCTCAAGACATTGGCCGGAAGCAAGCTGACCGCATCGGGCGAGATCGTCTTCACCGCGCGCAAATTCCGCACTCAGGAAGCCAACCGCGCCGATGCCCGCGAGCGGTTGGTGGAACTGCTGACCGAGGCGCACAACCTGCCGCAAAAGCGCGCGAAGAGCCGCCTGAACCGCATCGGCAAGGAGCAGCGGTTGCAAGGCAAGAAGCTGCGCGGGACGGTTAAGGCCGGTCGCGGGAAAGTGAGCTTCGACTAAGCTGAAGCGCTCGCGCTCAGCACATGGCGGCCATCGCTGGCGAAGGCGCCGAGCTCGATAGCCTCGCCGCTGCCGCGCATCGCCAAATGCAATTCCTCGCCGCAGACCCCCGGTGACATCGCGCGGAAGGCGAAGGTCTTCAGGGCATTTTCACCCAGCTTCTGCCGGGCAAGATCGAGCAGCAGGGAGGCCATCAGCGGGCCATGCACGATCAGGCCGCGATAGCCTTCCTCGCCCGCCGCATAGGGCAGATCATAGTGGATACGGTGGGTGTTGAAAGTCAGCGCCGAATAGCGGAACAGCAGCGTTTCGCTGGGCACCAGTGCGCGGGTGTGCTCCCAGGCTCCGGCATCAAATGTGCCCTCGCCCGGCGCGGGCGGCGCGGGCGGCGAGCCGGTGGGCACTGCCTCGCGGTAAACCAGGCTCTGCACTTCGCGCACGGCCAGCTGGCCACCAGCGAAATTTTCATGCTCGACATCGACGAACACCAGACTGCCCGAGCCACCCTGTTTGGCGGTCACCGAGAGCACCCGCGAGCGCCGCTCGATGTCTTGACCGGGCTTCAGTGGCGCAACAAATTCGACCTTGCTTGAGGCCCACATCCGGCGCGGCAACGGCACTGGCGGCAGGAAACTGGCCGGGCTGTCATCGCGGCTGGGATGGCCATCAACGCCCAACCGCGCAGTGGCCGCATCGGGCAGGCAGAGACAGAAATGAAAGCCCTGGGGCACGTTGCCATCCGTCGGCGCATCGCGGTTCAGCGTGGCCAGCCAGCGGCCGAGATGGCCGGCATCAACCCGGTCGGTGCGGCGCTCTTCACGGCCAATCCAGTCTGCCCATTCGCTCATAATCTGTGCCTCATCTGCTATGCCAAGGCCAGTCCTCGGATCGCGCAGCAAAGGCAAGCATCATTTTGCCGCCGGGGCAGCCTTACTGGCGGCTTCTGCCGGCGCTCTGGGTGCGGGGGACGCGGCTGGCGGGCGCAGAGCGCTGTCCTCCAACCGCTTGCCTTCCACCATTTCGGCCGCATCATCGAGCGCGGCGGCTTCGTTCGCCGTCACCCCGCCGGGGCCGGGATCGCTGCTTCCGCAGCCAGTCAGGGCCAGGAACAGGGCACATGCGGCAAGTCTGATCATGGTCAGCCCTCGATGATGCTGGACGCGGGATGATGGCGATCCAGATGTTTGCGGATGCGCTTCAGGTTGCGGCTGTTTGAACGGTAGAAGAAATCGAACAGATCGCCCGCAAGCGGAATGGAACCGGTCAGCCAGTCGATTCCGACCGTGCCGGTCATCCGCGCCAATTGCCACTTGCTCATGCCGATATTGCGGCCTTCCCAGACCAGATAGAGCCCGATGATCGCAGCGATCGTATCTCCCGCCACCGGCACCAGACCGATCACCGCATCGAGGCCGACCGGCATGTTGATGCCGGGCACGACAAAGGCCCGGTCGAGGATTTTCTCGACTGCTTCCACGCGCCGGCGGACCGAGGCAGCATCGGTGCCAAGCGGCAGGTTTTCCGGAGCCAGCCGGGTGGTGCGTCCAATTGCCATGTCTGCCTTGCTGCTCCAGTTGCAAGTACGAGCTGCTTACTTGGGCAGTAATGCCATCGGCATCAAGGGGTGGATGGCAAACCGGTTGACGACGAACCCCGTCGCATTGCCGCGCAGCAGCGACCAACGTATTGGCGCGCCAAGCGGAATGTACACATTGCTGGCGGCAAGCCGTTCTTCCGCTTGCGCCAGCAGCGCGGCACGACCGGCTGGGTCAGTTGTCTGGGCCGCCTTGACCACAAGGCCGTCCGCATTCGGATCGCACGGGCCAGGCAGCACGCCGCAACTCAGCTGATGGAAAAACCAAAGTGATCCAGGATATCTGGCCACAGCATCGACCAGACGCAAGTCAGCCGGGTCGGCAAGGCCGACGCGGGTAGCAATCAGGCCGGCTTTGCCAAGGCTTTCTGCCAGACTGGCAAACAGCCGGTCAGTGCCCGGACCCGCCGGCAGGGCAATGCGCAATCTGACAGGTTCGCTCATCGCCGAGCGCCAACGCGCAATGCGCGATGCAGCAACGGATTGCCGTTCCTCCATTGACAGCCCCAACCACTTCTGCGGCTCGGCCGGTACATTGCCGTCGTTTTCCGCCGGGACAATGCGTTCGGTCATCGACCAGCCGCCGATGCCGAGCGCGGCCGGAAGGGCGTCGCGATCTATCGCCATGCTGATCACCTCGCGGTTTTGCGGATCGGCGAGGAAGCCGTCGCCGTGCACGACAGCGAGCCCGAACAGTCCGCCAACCGGATCGAGCCGGACTGCCCCGCGCGAGAGGCCGCCAGCATCGGCCAGCGGGAAACTTTCATACCTTCCGCCCAGAACCGCATCGCTCTCGCCGCGCTCGAACCGGGCAATGGCGGCTTCGGCCGGCAGCGCCCGCAGCCGCACCGGGCGCACCGCTTCCTTCCAGTCAGCAGACGCCGGCAGTCCGCGAAGTTGCGGATCGATCAGTGCCAGATAGGCAACCTTGCCATCACGGCGCAGCGCCATGGGCCCGGCGCCCCTGCCCTGACCCTGGCCCAGTAAGCCGAGTTCGGGCTGGGCAAGCAGCAGGAGCAAATCAGGCTGCGGCCGCGACAGGCGGATTTCGACCACCCGCCCGGTCATGACGCGCACTTCCTCGATGCCCGCCAGATCCTTGCCCAGCGCGGTTCCGCGCAGGGCCGCCAGACTTTGCATCAAGGCCGCGCGGACCGGAGCCGCAGCCAGCTTGCCGCCGCCGTTCCAGCTGCCATCGCTGAGGCGGAAGATATAGCTCAACCCGTCGTCTGTGACGATCCAACGGTCGGCTATGCCCGGTATGACCTGGCCCTGCTGGTCTAGCGCGACCAGCCCCTGCGCGGAAGCACCGCGCAACAGCTGAGCGGCGGGTGACAATCGGGCGCCGCCATCAAACAGCGAAGTCGACTCGCCAATGACCACGACATCGACCGTGTCGCCCGGCCCGCCGCTACAGCCGCCCGTGAGCGCAAGAGCAGCAGCCACGAATCCAAGAACGGCAAGGGATCGCAAGCGACGCATGCGAAACCTCTAGAGTCTTTTCCGTTGGCGTGGAAGCCGCACCAGCCTGCAACGCCGAAACTTGCCGCGCATCAGTTCTGGCGGCGCATCAGATCTGGCGGAATATCTTCCGGGTCTTGGTGAAATCGAGCGCGTGGCGGATATGCGCCGGCGTGACGTCGGACGCCACTTCATTTGAGACGTTTGCCGGCCGCGCCAGCTTGGGGTCGATCTCTTCACTGAAGGCCACACCAAAGCGGCTGTCCTGCACCCAGGCAATCGAGCCTTCGACCCAGCCGATATTGCGGATTTCAACCCAAACAACCGACCCGCGTGACAGGCGCAAAGTTCCTTCGCCCATCATGCCGCCGGCCGACAGGTTGCGCATCTTGATCCGGTGGGTTTCGTCCGATCCGTCCAGCCGCAAGTCGGCCATGACGAACAGGCTGTCGCGCCCGATATGTCTCTGGTCTGACTCGTCCATTTGCCTGGTCTGCTTTCCCTCAGTTGCAACGGCGGGCATGAAACCAAACCGCAGCGACCGATTGTAACAACATCGACGTATCGCGTTGATAAACGGATGTGGCGAACAATTGGTTAAACTGCCTACCGTTTTGCCACTGAGGCGCACTTGTGCAGATCGCTGACGAGTGGGGTGTCCAGCTCAATCGTCGCGCGAGACTTTTTCGCGGCGTTCGTGGGCTTCCTGAGCCTCGACAGTCATTGTTGCAATCGGGCGGGCAGTCAGCCGGCCAAGGCCGATCGGCT
Organism: Novosphingobium sp.; assembly: GCA_031411415.1. GTDB lineage: Bacteria > Pseudomonadota > Alphaproteobacteria > Sphingomonadales > Sphingomonadaceae > Novosphingobium. The sequence continues at coordinate 1,817 of JANOBA010000131.1, read as the reverse complement.
CACCGGAAACCTCGCAATAGCCATATTCACCTTCTTCGATACGGCGCAGCGCCGAATCAATCTTGGCAATTAGCTTACGCTGGCGATCGCGGGTGCGCAGTTCGATGCCCCAATCGGTCTCGCTCGAAGCACGGTCGTTGAGATCGGGTTCGCGGATCGGGCCATCCTGCAATTGCTGGAGCGTGTCTGCCGACGCATCTAAAATGGATTTTTTCCATTCCAGCAGCAAGCGGCGGAAATAGTCGAGCTGTTGCTCGGCCATGTATGGCTCGCTTTCGCTCGGAACATAGTCACCGCCAATCGCCCGCTTGGCTTTGGCCAGGACATCTATCTCGTCGGCTAATCCGATTGGCATTTACTTCTCCGCAACTGGCCTTCCCCGACCGCTTGCGACCTGCCGCCCCGGATATTTCCGATGGCCTTCAGCGTACCAAGGCTGACGGGCCTATAGCAGGGGCCGAACGGCGCACAAGCAGCAATGCGCTCAGGCCAGGGGATTTTCCGCAAGCACTCGCGCGAAGCGCTGAAATCTGCCGGTCAGCAACTTTCTAGCGCAGGCGTTAACCATTTGTTGACCACGTTGGCCCAGCTTGACCTTAGCCAGCGGGCAACAAGGGCTCTGCAGCATTTTAGGGGTAAGCAATCATGGATACAGCCTGGACCAAGCAAGGCACTTTCGCACAGGCGATGCCGGCCGAATTCGACGATGCCGATCTGCTGGTGGCCAATTGCCTCGCCGCAGCGCTGAACGGCGATACCGATGCCTACTATGATCTGGGCGTGGCATTCTCGACCGGCAGCCACGGTGTATCCTGCGACCTGATCGAGGCACACAAGTGGTTCAATCTCGCCGCCGTGGGCGGACACGCCGAAGCACAAATGTGCCGCGCCGACATTTCCGAGGAAATGACCGCCCGCGAAATCGCCGAAGCCCAGCGCCGCGCACGCCAGTGGCTCTCCGAAAGCCAGCGCAAAGCCGCCTGATCCGCCGTCAGGCCCGCTTGAATGGCAGGCGCGTGTTGAGCCAGTCCTGTTCCTGCTCCACGCCTGCCCGCTCGCGGACAAGAAATTCCGCAACTGCCGCGCGAAAGCCTTCGTTGGCAATGTAATGCGCGGACCAGGTCTGCACCGGCTCATAGCCCCGCGCCAATTTATGCCCGCCCTGCGCCCCCGCCTCGACGCGGGCGAGGCCGAGGTCAATCGCCGCCTCTATTGCCTGATAATAGCATAGCTCGAAATGCAGGAAGGGCTTGTCGGCCAAGGCTCCCCAATAGCGGCCATAGAGCGCCTCGCGGCCGATGAAATTCAGCGCCCCGGCAAAGGGCGTGTCCCCCGCATAGGCCAGGACCAGCAACATGCGCTCCGCCATGCGCTCGCCCAGCAGGTCGAAGGCTGCGCGCGTGAGGTAGGGCCTGCCCCATTTGCGCGCGCTGGTATCCTGATAAAACCGCCAGAATGCGTCCCAATGCTCGGCGCGGATGTCATTGCCCGATAGCCGCCGGATTTCTATGTCCGCTTGCGCCGCTGCGCGCTCCTTGCGCAGGTTCTTGCGCCGGGCCGATGACAGCGCGCCGAGGAAGTCGTCAAAGCTTGCATAGCCGCGGTTTTCCCAGTGAAACTGGATGTCACTGCGCAGCGCCCAGCCCGCCGCTTCGAACAAGGGCACCTGCGCCGGCTCGATAAAGGTTGCGTGGGCCGAGGACAGGCCTTGCGCGGCGCACAGTTGCTCGGCCGCACGCAGCAGCGGCGCGGCGAGCGCGGGGTCGCGGGTCAGCACGCGCGGTCCAGTTGCCGGGGTGAAAGGCACTGCGATTTGC
>JANOBA010000130.1:0-12928 GCA_031411415.1 Novosphingobium sp. | reverse complement strand
GACACTATTTAACATAATATATATTATCAATTCTAAATGACCCTGGCAATGCAAGACCCCCTCGGCCGCCTCCTCACGATTATGGCCCGCCTGCGCGACCCCGTCAGCGGCTGCGAATGGGACCGGGCGCAGGACTTTGCGACAATTGCTCCTTATACTATCGAGGAAGCCTACGAAGTTGCCGATGCCATCGCGCGCGATGATATGGCTGCGCTACGCGAGGAGCTCGGCGATCTGCTGCTGCAGGTCGTGTTCCATGCACGCATGGCTGAGGAAGCCGGACATTTCGCCTTTGACGATGTGGCCACCGCCATCGCCGCAAAACTCGAGGCCCGGCATCCGCATATTTTTGGCCCGCCTGTCGCCGGCGATGCCCAGCAAATTGGTGAACAGCAAGGCGAGCGCTGGGAGCGGCTAAAAGCCGCCGAACGCACGGCAAAAGGCGCAACCAGTGCACTCGATGGCGTCGCATTGTCGCTGCCCGCGCTGATGCGGGCTGAAAAACTGCAAAAGCGCGCTGCGCGGCAAGGCTTCGACTGGCCGGATACGTCAGGCCCAGCCGAAAAGGTGCTTGAGGAAATGGCCGAGCTGGATGAAGCCACTCTCGCCAAAAAACCTGAGGAAGCGGGCGATCTCCTGTTCGCCGCAGTCAATCTAGTGCGCGCACATGGCATAGCCCCTGAAGACGCCCTGCGTGCCGCCAATGCCAAGTTCGAGCGCCGCTATCGCGCCATGGAAGCGCTGGCAGAAGGCAAATTTGCTTCGCTGAGCCTCGATGAGCAGGAAGCGCTGTGGCAGGCAGTCAAACGCTCAGAGGTTGCTGAAACGTCCTAGCTCGCGCGGAGTGAGCATCACCTGCAGGCGCCGCATGGGACCCTCCTCCCCTTCTCCGGCATCCATCTCTTCGATCACATCGCCATGGGCATGCAGCCAGGCAATCCGCCGCCCGGCGCTGGCCGGAACGACAAAATGGTGCAGCCGGGCGTCAGCAGTCAGCAATTGGCCAAGAAGATCGCGCAAATCGTCGCAACCTTCGCCAGTAACTGCTGAAACAAAGGTGATATTTTCGTCTGGTCGGGCCGCGCGCGTCAGGTGCAGTTCGGCGATCATGTCGGCTTCCAGCAAGTCGCACTTGTTCCACACTTCGACGATCGGGACTTGCGCCTCGCCCCCTTCCCCCGGGATCAGCTCCAGTTCGACGAGGATCGCCAGCACATCGCGCTTCTGCGCCTCGCTCTCGGGGTTGGCCATGTCGCGCACGTGGATGATGACATCGGCGGCGGTGACTTCTTCCAGCGTCGCGCGGAAGGCGGCGACAAGCTGCGTTGGCAGGTCGGAAATGAAGCCCACTGTGTCCGAGAGAATCGCTTTGTCGATCCCCGGCAGGCGGACGGCGCGCATGGTGGGGTCGAGCGTGGCGAAGAGCAGGTCTTCGGCCATGACATCGGCGCCAGTCAGGCGGTTGAACAGGGTTGATTTGCCGGCATTCGTATAGCCGACCAGCGCGACCACCGGCCAGGGCGCCTTTTCCCGCCGGTCGCGGTGGAGGCCGCGCGTGCGGCGGACCTGATCCAGCTCGCGCCGCAGCCGCGCCATGCGATCGCGGATCAGGCGGCGGTCGGCCTCGATCTGGGTCTCGCCGGGGCCGCCGAGGAAGCCAAAACCGCCGCGCTGGCGCTCCAGGTGAGTCCAGCTGCGCACCAGCCGGCCAGCCTGATAATCGAGGTGGGCAAGCTCAACCTGTAGGCGCCCCTCGGCGGTCGCCGCGCGTTCGCCAAAGATTTCGAGAATAAGCCCGGTGCGGTCGATTACCTTGCGCTTGAGTTCTTCTTCAAGGTTGCGCTGCTGGATCGCGGTGAGCGCGCCGTCGACCACCACCAGCTCCGCCTCGCCCATTTCGCAGGCAGCCGCGATATTGCGCAGCTGGCCTTCGCCAAACAAGGTAGAGGCGCGCGGAGTGCGGATCGGAATTGTCAGCGTGTCGGCGATGACCAGGCCGATCGCCAAGGCAAGCCCACGCGCCTCCTCGGCACGCGCCTCCGGATCGCCGCTGGCACGACCGCGCAGCTGCGGGCAGACCACCAGGGCCCGCCCGCCGCGCGTGACTTCTCCGATCAGTTCGTCTGAATTGCTCAGTCTGCTGCGTCCTCTGGATCATCCAGATCGGCGGCCAGATCGACCGGGGTTAGTGGCTGCACTGTGGAGACGGCGTGCTTGTAGGCCAACTGGACATAGCCCTCGCGCTCAAGCAACATGCAGAACAGATCGTATGACGCAATGCGGCCTTGCAGCATGACGCCGTTGACCAGGAACATCGTCACCTGAACGCCTGCCTTGCGGGTGGAAGAGAGGAAAATGTCCTGCAGCAGACGGAGTTTCTTGCCCCCTTCCCCGCCCGAATTGAACTGGCGCGCATCAATCGGCATCGAAGGCATGATGGTCGATACGGCGTGCTTGTAAACCAACTGTGATTGGCCATCGCGGCGCAGCAGGATCGAGAAATTGTCGAACCAGGTGACGATGCCCTGCAGCTTGACGCCCTTGACCAGGAACATGGTCACCGGGGTCTTGTGCTTGCGAAGATAGTTTAGAAACTGGTCCTGAAGGCTCTGGCCCTTGGTGGATCCGGCTTCGGCCAGCTCGGCCTCAGGCGGCTCGGCGACCTTCAGTCGCGGGCGTGGCTTGGGCTTGGTTTCGGTATCAGTCATTATGTACTCCGTTGTTTTTGGCGGCCGCTTATGCGGTCCGCAATCTGGCTGGACTGTGAACAGTCAGGCCGAAGACATATCGTGTTTATCGTGGAATCGACTGCCGGTAAACGTGAAAGCGCTGTCAGCGCGATTATTCCTCGTCCTCGTCATCGCGCCGTTCGCCCATGCCGAGCAGCTTGAGTTTGCGGAGCAGTGCCGAGCGTTCCATGCCGATGAAGCCGGCGGTCTTGGAAATGTTGCCTGAAAAGCGGCGAATCTGCACTTTGAGATATTCTCGCTCAAAGTTCTCACGCGCCTCGCGCAGTGGCACGGCCATCAGCGCAGAGAGGCGCGAATCGCTCTGGATGCGCTCACTCAGAATCTCGGCTGGCAGCATGTCAACCTGGATCACTGCCAGCCGGTCACGCGGGGCGAGGATAATCGTGCGTTCGATGACATTGCGCAGCTGGCGCACATTACCCGGCCATTCGTAGGCCTGCAACGCGGCCATTGCGTCATTGCCCACTTCGGGCGGCGGAATGCCCTGATCGCGGGCATAGCGGGCGAAGAAATGCCCGGCGAGTGCCGGAATGTCGTCGCGTCGGTCCGCAAGTGGCGGCACCAGAATGGGAACGACGTTGAGCCGATAGAACAGGTCTTCGCGGAACCGCCCGGCAGCGATCTCCTCCTCAAGATTACGCGATGTCGACGAAACAACCCGCACATCGACGCGGATCTGGCGGTTGCCGCCCACCCGCACGAATGCCTGATCGGTGAGTACCCGCAGGATGCGAGCCTGCGTGGAAAGCGGCATGTCTGCCACTTCGTCGAGATAAAGTGTGCCGCCGTCGGCGGTCTCCAACAGGCCCGGGCGCAGCAGGCTGCCGTCTGCTTCCTCGCCGAACAGCTCGGCCTCGAACCGTTCAGGCGTGATGCGGGCGGAATTGACGCTGACGAAGGCCTTGTCATGCGGTTGCTCCAGGCATGCAGCAGCCGGGCGGCGACTTCCTTGCCGGAACCCGCAGGCCCCGAGATCAGCAGGCGGCTGCCGGTGTTGGCGACGCGCTTCAACGTGGCACGCACCTGGTTGATCAGCGGGCTGTTGCCGGTGAATTCATCGGCTGTGGCAAAGCCCTGGCGCAGCTGGGCGTTCTCGCGGCGCAACTGTTCGGTCTCGGTCGCGCGGGCAACGAGGTGGAGCAGCTTTTCGGCCTCGAAGGGCTTCTCGATGAAATCGACCGCGCCGTGCCCGATGGCCGCGACGGCGGTATCGATGTTGCCATGGCCTGAAAAGACGATGACCGGCAGATCCGGCTCGCGCTGCTTGATCGCATCGAGCACTTCGAGCCCGTCCATCGGGCTGCCGTGCAGCCAGACATCGAGCAGCACCAACGAGGGGCGGCGTGCGTCAACCGCCGCCAGCGCCGAGGCACTGTCGCCCGCCGTGCGGCATTCGTAGCCCTCATCGCTGAGCACGCCGGCCACCAACTCGCGAATGTCGCGTTCGTCATCAACGATCAGAATGTCGAGCGCCATCAGGTGTCCTTCGCGGCAATATGCATTATTCGGCAGCCTCAGCAGTACGTTTGCCCGCCAGCGGATCGCGGGCGAAGCGCATGGTTACCCGCGCGCCGCCGCCTTTTGCCGTGGCGAAAGTCATCTCGCCGCCGTGTTCCTCGACGATCTTGTTGACGATGGCGAGGCCGAGGCCAGTCCCCTTCTCGCGCGTGGTGACGTATGGCTCGACGATGCGCTCGCCGTCTTTGGGCAGGCCAATGCCGTTGTCCTCGATCGACACCAGAATCGTTTCAACGTCCTGGCGCATCGCCACCGAGATGCGCCCGGAAACCGGGCCAGCGGCGCCCTTGCCGCGCGCGTCGATGGCCTCGATGGCGTTCTTGAGCACATTGGTCATCGCCTGGCCGAACTGGTGACGATCGCAGGCAATTGCGGGAACCTTGCCCTTGGCACTGAAGGAGAAAGCAATGTCGGGCCGGGCGACTTCCTGTAGAAAAAGCGCCTGTCGTGCGAGATCGATCGGGTCTTCGCTGCGGAAGGCCGGCTTGGGCAGGCGCGCAAAAGACGAAAACTCGTCGACCATTTTGCGCAAGTCACCCACTTGCCGGATGATTGTCGCGGTCAACTCGGCGAACAGTTCGGGATTGTCGGTGATCTGCTTGCCATAGCGCCGGCTGAGCCGCTCGGTGGCGAGCTGAATCGGGGTCAGCGGGTTCTTGATTTCGTGCGCGATGCGCCGCGCCACATCTGACCATGCCGCCTGGCGCTGATCGAGCAATTGCCGGGTGATGTCCTCAAAAGTGATAACGCAGCCCGCGCCGCTCATTCCTACCTTGACGGCCAGCGTCAGAAGTTCGGTGCCTTTAGCATACTGGACGATGCCGCTCGAAACCCCGGATTCGGCGAGCGCGGCAATTTGCGGCGCGACAGCGGCGAGCCTGGTACCCAACGGCCCCGGCCCCGCGCGATCAAACAACAGGCGCTGAGCCGAGCTGTTCATCAACAGGATCTGCCCTTCCCCATTGGTCGAAACAATCCCGGCCGAGACCGATTCAATCACCGCTTCGATCAGCGCGCGCCGGTCGTGCAATTGCTGGTTGGCGCTGAGCAGCGCCTGAGTCTGCTTATCGAGCTGCGCGGTCATACGATTGAAGGCGCGGTTGAGTAGGCCAATTTCATCGGCGCCGCTGGGGCCTTCCACCCGCATGGCGAAATTGCCGCTGCCGACCCGGCGCGCGGCGTCGACCAGATTGGCCAGCGGCTTCACCTGCCGGTCGGCAAAACGCAGCGCCAGCCAGACAAAGAAGCCGACCAGCGCAAGGCTGAGCACGAACAGGGCGACGTTAAAGCGCAGCTGGAGCACCCGCGCGCGCTGGGTCAGCACTTCATAGGCGGTGACGATGTTCTGCGCGCGCTGCCCCTGGCTGAGTGCCAGCAAATCAGACGTGCGCGCGGTGTAGAGATAGACGCCAGAGCGGCGATCAATCGGGGTGACCGCCTCGATCTTGTTGGCATTGGCGAGGACGACAATCGATTCGCCGCCATCCACCCGACGCAGAACTTGCGGCGAGATGCGCTGGCGGTCAGTGTCGCTTTCAGGATCGACGATGGCCGCAGTGCGCAACTGGCCGTCGGTGCCCTTCTGGACAATCGCCGACTCGTTGAGTTTGCGGTAGACTACCTGATACGAATAAAACTCGGCGAACTTTGGGCTAGCGATCGATTCCTCGCTGAGGAAACCGCGCAAATCTTCCGCCATGGTCACGGTTTCGCGGCTGACATCGTACTGGGTTTGCTCGTAATAGCCGCGCGCCAGCTTGTTGGCATTCTCCAGCAAACCGCGCGAGCTATCCGAGAACCAGAATTCAACGCCGGACTGGAACAGCCACGAGGCGAAAATCACCACCAGCAGCGTCGGGATCGCCGAGATCATCGAGAACAGGAACACCAGCTGGACGTGCATCCGCCCCGATCCGCCAACTGTCTCGGCCGCCCGGCGCAGGGCAAGCCTGCGCCCCAGCATAACGAGAATGGTCATAGCCGGCACCAACATGCCGATCAGCAGCGTCGCGGTCAGCTCGGAAGGGAGTAACTCGCCCTTTTCGGCCTGAACCGACAGGGTGCGCCAGGCAATCGCCGTCATCAGCGCGAAAGCGATGATCGCGGCGGCCTCGACCAGGGCAAAGAAATTCGCCCGGCGCGCGCCGATCTGCACGCGCCGCCACCAGCGCGGCCAGCGCCGTTTGCGCGAAGGGGTTTCGGCGATCATAGTTGCTGCATTACAACACTACTGTTGCCGTGCTGCAAGGATTTTTTGCCTAGGTTCAGCGTGGCGCAAAGAGCTCGGGGTCCATGCCCAGGTCGCTGAGCCGCTTGCGCAAGGTGTTGCGATTGATCCCCAGCATTTGCGCCGCGCGCAGCTGGTTGCCCCCGGTCTCGCGCAGAATCGCAGCGAACAGCGGGCGCTCGAAAGCGGCCAGGGCGCGGTCATAAACCTGCCCCACTGCCGGGTGGTGCTCGCCAAGCCAGCGTGTAACTGCCTCGGCCAGATCGAGCGGGTCACCTGCGCCGTTGCCCTCACCCGCCAATTCGCCGGGCCGGGTCTGCTCGAGCAGGCTGGTGACTGTCGCCGCATCAATCAGCTCTTCGCGGGCCAGCAGCGCGAGCCGCATGACGAAGTTTTTCAGTTCGCGCACATTGCCGCGCCATTGCTGGCGGGCGAGCAATGTTGCCGCATCGTCGGCCAGCCGGTGGCGCGGCAGGCCTTCGTTCGCCGCGATCTGGAGGAAGTGGCGGGCCAGCGCTTCGATGTCGTCTGGCCGCTCGCGCAAGGGCGGAAGCGATATGGGCACGACATTGATGCGATAATAAAGGTCTTCGCGAAACTGCCCAGCGGCGATCATCGGTTCGAGATCGCGGTTGGTTGCGGCGACAATACGGGCATCAATGCGCACTTCCTCGCGCCCGCCCACTCGGCGGATAGAGCCCGATTGCAGCGCGCGCAGCAGCCGGGTCTGCGCCTGCATCGGCATGTCGCCAATCTCGTCGAGGAACAGCGTGCCGCCCATCGCCTGTTCGAACTTGCCGATATGGCGCGCGACGGCGCCAGTGAAAGCGCCCTTTTCATGGCCGAACAGCTCGCTCTCGATCAGTTCTCCCGGAATTGCAGCAGTGTTGACCGCAACGAACGGCCCGGCAGCGCGGTGGCCCAGCTGGTGGATTGCCTCAGCCACCAGTTCCTTGCCGGTGCCCGATTCGCCCAGGATCAGCACGGTCAGATCATTGCGCAGCACGCGGGTTATCATGCGGAAAACCGCCTGCATCGGCGGACTGCGGCCGACCAACGGCAGGGCCTGCCCGGCGTCCTCCTCTTCGGCAGTTGCGCGCCCAGTCGAGCGCTGACCGACAGCCTGGCGCACAGTCCGCGCAAGTTCGTCGATATCGAAGGGCTTGGGAAAGTATTCGAAAGCGCCCGTTCCGCTGGCGCGCACGGCGGTATCGAGAGTGTTCTGCGCCGAGACGATAACCACCGGTAGATCGGGATCGAAGCTTCGCACCGCATCGAGTGTGGCGATGCCGTCGCCATCGGGCAGGATGACGTCGCTGACCATCGCGCCGAAGCGCTGGTCGCGCAAGGCGCGGTCGCGGCTGGCGATGCTGTCACAGCGCACCACGTCAAAGCCCTCGGCTTCGAGCGCAGCGGTGATGACAATGGCGATCGATTCGTCGTCCTCGACAAGCAGGATAGTCATGCTGCGCGGGCTCCCTTTGCGCCTCTGCGGCCTTCCTCGCGGGCGAGCGGCATGTGCAGGCGGAAATGGGTCCACCCGCCAGCATCGTCGCGCTCATGGCTGATCCGCCCGTTCATTTCGCCGACCAGCTTGCGCACCAGGGCAAGGCCGAGCCCCTGCCCGGTCTTCTTGGTGGTGACGAAAGGATCGAAAATACGATCGCGCATCGCCGGATCGACGCCGGGGCCGTTATCGCTGACGCGCAGTTCGATTGGCAGACGCACGGGTTGGCCGCCGACAGTCGAATGCAGTTGCAGCCCGCTGGCAAAGCGCGTGCGCACAACCACGCGGGGCTTGGAGGCGCCCTCGCAAGCTTCGCGCGCGTTGGCGATGAGGTTGATCACCACTTGCACCAGCACGTCGCCATTGCCCATCACCGGCGGCAACGAGGGATCGAATTCCTCCTCGATGCGTGCTGAGGTCCCGCCTGCGGCTCCCAGTACGGCGATCGCCCGACGCACTGATTCGTGGAGGTTGCATGGCTCCAGCACAGCGGTGGTGCGGCGGCTAAGGGTTTGCATCTGGTCGATCAGCTTGGCGATGCGGTCCACCTCGTCGGCGATCAGCCGGGTCAGCGCGCGGTCTTTCTCATCCAGCTTGCGGCCCAGCAGCTGCGCCGCGCCGCGGATGCCGGCCAGCGGGTTCTTGATCTCGTGCGCCAGAACTTCGGGCGCGCGCAGCAGGGCATCGTCAGCCCCGCCCGAATCCTCGCCCATCGCCTCTGCGGCGCTCGAATCGTGGAGGGTAAGCATCTGCCAGCCCGGTGCATCGACCACCGGGGCGACGGTCACATCAAGCCGGCGGGTGCCCATACCGGGCGCCGAAACGCCTATCTCGCGGGCGGAAACCGGGCTTTCGCTGTCCGCCAGGCGCTGGGCCATGCGCGGCTCATCGAACCTCAGGACATCGAGCAGCGGCCGCCCGGCCAGTCGCCGCGCACTCTGCCCGAGCAACTGTTCGGCAGCCGGATTGGCCGAGGCGATCCTTTGCCCCGGTGCCAGCAGCACGATTGCCAACGGCAGGCTGGCAAGTTGTCGCTGGGCCTCGGGGGGTGTGTTCATGCCGCGTGGCGCCGGCTCACCTGCCCGGCGAGCAGCGGGGCATAGAATTCGCCCAGTGCCTTCACCACTGCCCCGGCATCGTCGATGAAATTGACCTTGTTGCGGAAATCGGCCGACCCCGGCAGTCCCTTGGTGTACCAACCTAGGTGCTTGCGTGCCATCTTGACCCCGGTCTCGCTGCCATAGTGCGACAGCATGGCGTCGTAGTGCTCGAGCATAACCTGGAACTGTTCGGCCAGCGACGGATCAGGCAACTCGGCGCCAGTGCGCAGCCAGTGCATCGCCTGGCCCAGCAGCCACGGCTTGCCATAGGCCCCGCGCCCGATCATCGCGCCGTCTGCGCCGGAAAGCTCCAATGCGCGCGCCATGTCGGCTATCGTGCAGATGTCGCCGTTGACGATCACCGGCAGGGACACCGCTTCCTTCACCCGCTGCACGAATGCCCAGTCGGCCTCGCCTTTGTACATCTGGTTGCGGGTGCGGCCGTGGACGGTGATCATCTTCGCACCGAGATCCTCGGCAATGCGGGCAAGCTCGGGCGCGTTAAGGCTGTCATGGCACCAGCCCATGCGCATCTTGACCGTCACCGGCACGTCGACCGCCTTGACCGTCGCCTCGATCAGCCTGGCGGCGAGCGGCAGATCACGCATCAGCGCTGATCCCGCATCACCGTTGACGACCTTTTTGACCGGGCAGCCCATGTTGATATCGATGATCGCCGCGCCGCGCCCGGCATTGAGCTTGGCCGCTTCGGCCATTTCAGCCGGCACGCAACCCGCCAACTGGAGCGATACCGGCTCTTCCACCTCATGCCACGCTGCTTTTTGCAACGACTGGCGCGTCTCGCGGATCATCGCCGGGCTGGCGATCATCTCTGTGACATTGAGCCCCGAGCCATAGCGGCGCACCAGCTTGCGGAACGGCATGTCGGTCACGCCGGTCATCGGCGCGAGGATAACCGGGCAGTCGATTATCACCGGCCCGATGGCAATCGGCAGAATCGAAGGTGGTGATGGGAGCGGATTCATAATGGTGCCTAAAATTTGGGCAGCACATAGGCAATTGCCGCAAGGTCGGCAAGCCGTTACCCGCAAACGCACGATGAGTCCCCCTTCCCCCCCCATACACTCCGTTGCCGCCGTGGTCGTGGCTGCCGGGCAAGGTCTGCGCGCGGGCCAGCCCTTGCCCAAGCAGTTTGCGACGTGGCGCGGCAAGCCCGTGGTGCGTCATTCGGTCGAAAGGCTGGCTGCAGCGGGAATTGCGCCGATTGTCGTCGCCATTCCGCAAGGCGCCGAGGAGATCGCCGGGGCAGCGCTGGCGGGCATTGCCGGAGTGCGGCTGATCACCGGCGGCGAGACGCGCCAGCAGTCTGTGCGGCTCGGGCTTGAGGCATTGGCGGCGGACGCGCCCGATCTGGTGCTGATCCATGACGCCGCGCGGCCCATCCTGCCGCGTGAAGTCACCCAGCGCCTGATCACGGCGCTTGGGCACCAGCCTGCGGCCATCCCGGTTCTGCCTGTGGCCGATAGTCTGGCCGAGGAGCGCGATGGCATGATGCACGGCGCGGCAGACCGCGATAAGCTGCGCCGGGTGCAGACCCCGCAGGCCTTCCGCTATCCTGAAATCCTCGCCGCGCACCGAGCATGGCCCGGCCCGGCCAGCGCCGGTGATGACGCTCAAGTCGCGCAAGCCCATGGGTTGCCAGTTGTCCATGTTGTCGGAGACGAAGCGTTGCAGAAACTGACTTATGCCCACGATTTTGCAGCTTCTCAGCCAGCCTTCAGGGTCGGCACCGGCTATGATGTGCACCGGCTGGAAGACGGCGAGGAGCTTTGGCTGTGCGGCGTGCGGATCGAGCACACGCAAGGTCTGGCCGGGCACAGTGATGCCGATGTGGCAATTCATGCTCTGGTCGATGCCCTACTCGGCGCAATCGGCGCGGGCGATATTGGCCAGCATTTTCCGCCCAGCGATCCGCAGTGGCGCGGGGCGACTTCCGCGCGATTCCTCGAACATGCGGCCGGGCTCGTCGCCGAGGCTGGCTACCGGATCGGCAACCTCGATGTGACGATCATCTGCGAAGCGCCCAAAATTGGCCCGCACCGCGAAGTCATGCGCGACCGGCTGGCGGAGATTGCGGGGGTTGACCGGTCTCTGGTAAGCGTCAAGGCAACCACAACCGAAAAGCTTGGTTTTACCGGGCGCGGCGAAGGTATTGCTGCCCAAGCCGCCGCCTCCCTGATCTTCGTATCCTGATTTTCGCCTTTTGATTCTTGACGGAGTCTAGTCCATGCGTGTCCTTGCTCACCTCGCCACTGCCAGTCTCATTGCTATGCCCATCGCAGCGCAGGCAGCCGAGCCGCCGTGCCTGACTTCGGCGGAGTTCTCTGCACTCGCAAGTTATGCCTTGCCCAGCATCATCACCGGCGCGACCGAGCGCTGCAACGCTGCGCTGCCTAGCTCGGCATGGCTGCCGCACAATGGCGCTGGGCTTGCCGAACGCTATGCCGTGGCAAAACCTGCGGCATGGCCCGGTGCCAAGGCCGCCTTCATCAAGATGGGAGGCAACTCGACAAATGCCGAGGCCGCCAATCTGCTGAAATCGCTGCCCGACTCCTCGCTGCAACCCTTGTTCGACGGGGTGATTTCCGGGATGATCGGGCAGAAATTGCCGACCGAACGGTGCGGCATGGTTGATCAGCTTGTGCGGATTCTTTCGCCTCTGCCGCCGGGAAATACCGCTGAACTGATCGCCGTCCTCGTCGGGATTGGCACGAGTGCCGGGCGCGCCAAGGTCGGCAGCTTCAGCGTATGTCCCGCCTGATGAGTGGTCATTTGCTCCCGGACGATATCGTTGCCCTGGCGACCCGCGTCATTGCTGAAAATGCGGCGGCAGGGCGCACGATCGCGCTTGCCGAAAGCTGCACCGGCGGTCTGGTCTGTGCCGCGCTGACCGAAGTGGCGGGTTCTTCTGCCGTACTCGATCGGGGCTTTGTTACCTATTCCAACGAGGCCAAGCATCAAATGCTGGGCGTGTCGGAGGAAATCCTCGACACTTTCGGGGCCGTCTCCATCGCGACCGTCTGGGCCATGGCGCATGGCGCGCTGAAGCACAGCAATGCCGATGTTGCGGTCGCGATCAGCGGGATTGCAGGGCCGGATGGTGGGTCGAAAAAGCCGGTCGGCACCGTGGTCTTCGCCCGGGCCTTGCGCGGCGAGGAAGAAGACATTCTGGCCGAAGAGCGCCTGCTTGATGGCTTAAGCCGAGGCGCTGTGCGCCATCAGGCGGCGCTGGTCGCGCTCGAATTGCTGCTGCCATAGAGCGCGGCAGCGCGTTCCTCGAAGGCTGCGACCATCTTGCGGAAGGCTTTGTCGACATATTGCCCGGCCAGCTTTTCAAACAGCGGATTGCGGAAGCTGAAGCTCACCGAGAAATCGACCTCGCAGCTCTGCTCATCGACGGCGCGGAACCGCCAGACATTGTCGAGATCGCGCATTGGCCCATCGAGATAGTGCACCCGGATTTCCTCAGGCCGGACTTTGTCGACTTTCGAAGTGAACTTCTCGCGCAATGACTTGAAGCCAACAAGCATGTCGGCGATCATTTCGCTTCCGTCATCCGAGCGCACGCGCGTGGCCGCGACCCAGGGCAGGAACTCTGCGTAGCGCGCGACATCAGCGACGAGGTCGAACATCTGTTCGGCGCTGTATGGCATGATGCGCTGTTCGCGGATCGAGGGCATCAGCTGCGGCCTTGTGCCAGCTTCGCCTCGCGGGCCGCGCGCATCTGGGCGAAGTCTTCGCCCGCGTGATAGCTCGAGCGAGTCAGCGGGCTGGCGGCAACCTGCAAAAAGCCCTTCGCCCGGGC
>JANOBA010000129.1:0-9118 GCA_031411415.1 Novosphingobium sp. | reverse complement strand
CGGCGTTCAAGGCGCGGATGGAGTCCTGCATCGCCGAAGCGCGGGTGCGGCTTTCGGGGGCGGCGGCGGTCAATTCTTCGGGGAAATGGGCGAATATCAACGGCGAGGCGCTGGTCGTGCGCGGCTCGCGCGGGCGGCAGGCGCAGCTGTCGCGGGCGCGGTTGAAGCAGTGGACGGTGCACGAGGAAGTGAAGTTCCTCTCGGTGCTTTCGGCGACATGCAATGTGCGCCTTGCCTGTCGCGAGGTGGGTTTGTCGGTGAACTCGGCCAATGCGCACCGCCATCGCTGGCCGGAATTCTCCGATTGCTGGGATGCTGCGCTAGAGCAGGGTTACTGGCGGTTGCAGGACGCGATGGTCGAAAATGCGACGATCTCGCTCGACCCCAATGCCTATGACCATATTGAAGATTGGAAGCCGGCCTTGCCGATCGAGCCGATGACGCCGTTGCAGTGCCTGTCGCTGCTGCATATGAACAAGAACAGTGCGTTCCGCTATTGGGCGCAGCGTCGGGGCATTCACGGATGGGGGCGCAATCGCAATTCCGAACTGAGCCGCGAACAGATGAACAAGGAGATTTTACGACGGCTGTCGGTGCTGAAAACGCGGCATGATCATGGGGAGGGGTGAGCGGCTTTTGTTTGCCGGTCGCCCGTGCAGTTCATCGCCGATACAGCATCTCGCACTAACTTGCGCAAAACCCTTGGCGGCGGGGCCAAGATTATCTAGGGAACTTCCATGAACAGAAAATTGCTTGTGGCCTCGGGCCTTCTTGCCGCTACATCACTGCTTTCCGGATGCGCCGCACTTGGCCTTGGCGGCGGCGGCGCAAAGCCCGGCAGCAACACCCGCTATGTCGCGCGCGACGTCAACACGCTTTATGCCGCAGCGAAAGAAAAGCTCGACAAAAAAGATTATGAAGTTGCGGCCGCATTGTTCGATGAAGTCGAACGTCAGCATCCCTATTCGCCTTGGGCCCGCCGCGCACAGCTGATGAGCTCGTTCAGCTATTATATGGCGCAAAAATACAATGAATCGATTCAGGCTTCACGCCGATTCCTGTCGATTCACCCCGGCAATAAAGATGCGCCATATGCCTATTATCTGATTGCGCTGTCTTATTACGAACAGATCAGCGATGTGACTCGCGACCAGAAGGTCACCCAGCAGGCGCAGACTGCACTGAGCGAACTGATCCGCCGCTATCCCAATTCACGCTTTGCCTCCGATGCGCGGCTCAAGCTCGATCTGGTCAACGATCACCTTGCCGGCAAGGAAATGACCATCGGCCGCTCTTATCAGCGTTCGGGCAAGTGGCTGGCATCGACCGTGCGCTTCCGCACCGTGATCGATACCTACCAGACCACCAGCCACACGCCCGAGGCGCTCTTCCGGCTGGTGGAAAGCTATCTTTCGCTTGGCATACCCGCCGAAGCGCAGAAAGCCGCTGCCGTGCTCGGGGCGAACTATCCGGGCGACGAGTGGTATGCTCGCGCGTTTGCGCTGATGCAGCGGCATGCGCCGGGGGCAACGGCAAACTAGTCTCTCTAGCGCGCCGGTTGACTTTAGGGCCGCATAGGCGCTCATTGCGCGCGCCATGCTCAGCCAGAAAACCCGCTATTGTATCCGTGCCTTGCAGCACCTTGCCGACACCTGGCGGCAGGGCCCGGTGCGGCTCGATGCGATAGCGACCGAACAGAATATCCCGCGCAAATTCCTCACCGTGATCCTCAGCGAAATGGTGCGCGAAGGTCTGGTGATCTCTCACCGGGGGCGCGACGGCGGCTATGAACTGGCGCTGCCGCCGGTCGACATCCGCTATGGCGACATCATCCGGCTGACGCGCGGCAGTCTGGCGCTGGTGCCTTGCGCCGCGCGCAATGCGCACGAACACTGCAACAATTGCCTGCCCGAGGCCGAATGCCGCCTGCGCGGGCTGATGCTGCTGCTGCGCGATGAAATGGCAACCATGCTTGACCGCATGACGCTGGCCGACCCGATCGTCCTGGAGGGGCCGTTCGCCGATGCGCCGCTGGACCAGACGGGGCCGGCCTGACAGTACGGCGCTCAAAAGTTTCGCTTCGCCGCAACCAAGCGAAACTGGCATTGTCTACCAACTAAGTTGAGTTATCTTCTGGGGCGTCGGGACGTGATCCGAGTCGACCGGCCTGTCCTAAGCAGGAGATATCCGATGGCCGTTTCGCGCAACCATTCATCACAGCCTGAGCCGCTCGTTCTCATCATTCCGGGTCTGAACAACAGCGGCCCAGCACATTGGCAGACGCTTTGGGTAGAGCAGCGCGGCGATTGCCAGCGCGTAGAGCTTGGCATGTGGGCCAATCCGCATCGCAACACCTGGGTCAACAAGCTCAACCTGGCGATCCGCGATGCTGGACGGCCGGTGGTGCTGGTGGCGCACAGCCTTGGCTGCCTTGCCGTTGCCTGGTGGGCGCAGCTTGAGCAGCCACAGCCCGGCCACAGCGTTGTCGGCGCGCTGCTTGTCGCGCCGCCCGAAGTTGATTTCTTCCCCGCCGATGAGCGGCTGGAAGGCTTTGCGCCGACACCCGCGCTTGCTTTGCCGTTTCCATCGATCCTCGTTGCCAGCCGGAACGATCGCTACATCGGCATGCGGTCCGCGCGGCGGCTCGCCCGGTTATGGGGCAGCCAGTTCGCCGATGCCGGCGAGACGGGACACATCAACGCCGATTCGAACCTTGGCGACTGGCCCTTTGGCCAGTTCCTGCTGAGGCAACTTGCCCAGCCAATCCGGCAGCCCCGCGAAGCAGCGCGCGGGCCTGCCGGAGAACCGGGCGAAGCCTTCCGTCGTGCGCATCGGCGGGAGGCTTCGTCTGCCGTTCCGGGCTGACGGCCCTAAGCCAAGCTGATGCCGACGAAGCTTAGCTTGGCCACGGAACAGAACTATTTTAATGTCTATTATTTAACTTGAGTATATAGCGTCAGGGCCAACAGGGAGCCAAATGATGTCCGTCAACGCCGACCCGCTGCCGCTAACCCCGGAGGCTGAACGCCTGCTCGAAGAAGGGCTCGCGCTTACCCGCGAGGCGCTGCTCGATCTCAAGTTTGGCACGGTCCTTTTGACCATCCATGAAGGCCGCATCGTCCAGCTTGATGTGACGGAGAAGAAGCGGTTCAAGCCGAACTGATCCCTCTGTTTCCGTTAAAATTCCAGCCAATACACCCACAAGCCAACCGGACCACCGGAGGCATCGTGACCCTGACAACAAAGGATTACCGATGAACTCCCGTGCCATTCTTCTGGCGGGTGCAGCGCTTGCCGCGCTTCCTGCCGCCCCCGCATTCGCCACCGAAACTGGCGCAGCTGCGGCAACTTCTGCGCTCGCCGGAAATGCTGTTGATTCAGCTGCTGCTGGTGAAGCCAAAACCGGTGATGATGATCCCAGCCGCGGCGACGTGATCATCGTCACCGCGCGCCGCCGCCAGGAAACCGCGCAGGCCGTGCCGCTGGCGATCTCGGTGATCCGGGGCGATTCCATCGAATCCACCGGCAATTTCAACATCGTCAAGTTGCAGCAGCTCGCCCCGACCTTGCAGGTCTATACCTCGAACCCGCGCAACACCTCGGTCAACATCCGGGGCCTTGGCGTGCCATTCGGCCTGACCAGCGACGGCTTCGAACAGGGCGTCGGCATCTATGTGGACGACGTATATAACAGCCGCGTTGCCGCCGCGACGTTTGACTTCCTCGATGTCGAGCAGGTCGAAGTGCTGCGCGGGCCGCAAGGTTCGCTCTATGGCAAGAACACCACCGCCGGCGCGATCAACATCACAACCAACCAGCCGACGTTCGATTTCGAAGGCCGGGCCGAGCTGACACTGGGCAATCTGGGCTACAAGCAGGCCAAGGCAGCTGTGTCTGGCCCACTGTCAGACACTGTCGCCGCGCGCCTTGCCATCGCCTCGACCAGTCGCCGGGGCTCGATCTACAACCTCACCAGCAAGCGTTGGATCAACGAGCAGGACAACATCGGCCTGCGCGCCCAGCTGTTGTTCAAGCCCAATGCCGATCTCAGCGTGACCCTGTCGGGCGATTACAGCACGCAGGATCCCGAAGGCTTCGGCACGGTCTTCGTGCGCACCGGCCTCACCCAGCGCGCGCTTGCCCGCCAGTATGATGCGCTGGCCGCCTTGCAGAATTACACCGTCGTCAGCCGCAATCCCTATGATCGCCTGACCGACCTCGATTCCAACCTCAATGCCGGCAACAAGATCGGCGGTGCCTCGCTGCGGGTGAAGTGGGATCTTGGCGCAGGCAGCCTGACCTCGATCAGCGCATGGCGCTTCTGGGACTGGAAGCCCGAAAACGACCGTGATTTTACCGGCCTGTCGATCGTCTCGAAGTCGCAGAACCCCTCGCAGCAAAACCAATACAGCCAGGAGTTCCGCTATAACTACGAAAGCGACAAGCTGGACTTCGTCGTCGGCCTGTTCGGCTTCAAACAGCGGATCGACACGCAAGGCACCGAACAGCAGGGCGCCAACGCCAGCAAGTGGAGCCTCACCGGCGCGCAGGCGAACGATCCCAGCATCCTGAACGGGCTGACCGCGACCAACACCCAGTTCCTCAAGAGCACCAGCGCCGCGCTTTACGGCCAGGCCAGCTACAAGCTGACCGACGCGCTGACCATCCAGCCGGGTCTGCGGCTCAACTATGACAAGAAAGAGGGCTTTTACGAGCGCATAGTGACCAACGGTCAGAGGCAACTGGTCGTCTGCAACCCGGCTCCGGCTACAGGCTCGGTGCTGGCGGCGCAGTGCGGCGTCTATCAGCCGCAAAGCACATCGCCTTCGGTGAGCGACTGGAACTTCAGCTATGATTTCAACGTCAATTACAAGGTTGCGCGGGATGTGCTCGTCTATGCGACCTATGCCAAGAGCTTCAAGACCGTGGGCATCAACCAGAACGGCCTGCCACTGACGACCCAGAACCTGCCCGACCTCTCCGCCAGCACGGTCAAGCCGGAATCGGTCAATCACTTCGAGGTGGGCATCAAGACCCAGTTCTGGGACCGCAAGGCGACGTTCAATCTCACGGCCTTCCACACCGAGATCAAGGACTTCCAGGCCACGGTGAATGGCGGCCAGTTCGGCACGGTGCGCGGCTATCTGGCCAATGCCGAGAAAGTGCGCTCAGCTGGCATCGAGGCCGACTTCAAGGTGCGCACCAGCGACCGGTTCACCGCCTATGCCAATGCCGCATACACGGACGCAAAATACGTCAAGTTCACCAATGCGCCTTGCCCGCCTGAACTTTCAGGAGGCACGTTCGTCGCCGCTGACGGCAGTCAGGCACCCGGCGCGGCTGGCGTTCCGGGCGCACTCAGCCCCCGCGCCTGCGACATCTCGGGTCAGGTGCTGCCCGGCGTATCGAAGTTTGCCTTCTCGTATGGTGCGGAAGTCAACGCGCCGGTGACCTTGCTGGCCAAGGAAGGTCAGGTCTATTTCGGCGTCGATGGCAACTACCGGACGAAATTCCAGTCGAACGCCTCGCCGTCGATCTACACCGAGGTTCAGGGCTATGCGCTGACCAACTTCCGTGCCGGCTTCCGGGGCGAGGGCTTCGACATCTTCGCCTGGGTGCGTAACGCTTTCGACAAGCAATACATCGAGCTGCTGCAAGTCGCGCCGGGCAATGTCGGCCTGATTGCCGGCCAACCGGGCGATGCACGCACTTTTGGCGGGACAATCAAGTTCTCGTTTTAACCAGCGGCAAAGTATGGAACCGGGTGACGCGGGCGTTGTCGTTCGCTAGAACGTGCAGCGAACATGCTCACCCGATATGCTAACTAGACTGGCCATCCGCAATGTGGTGCTGATCGCAGCGCTTGATCTGGAATTCTCCGGCGGCCTTGGCGTGCTCACAGGTGAGACCGGGGCGGGCAAGTCGATCCTGCTTGATGCGCTAGGGCTGGTGCTGGGCGACCGTGCGGACAGCGGGCTGGTGCGCGCGGGCGAGGACAGTGCTTCGGTCACTGCCGTGTTCGAGCTGGCCGGTGGCGCGCCTGCCTTGCTGGCCGAGGCTGGGGTCGAGATAGATCCGGGCGAGCCGCTGATCTTGCGGCGCCAGCTTAAAGCAGATGGCGGCAGCAAGGCTTTCGTCAACGATCAGCCGGTCGGCGTGGCATTGCTGCGTGATCTGGCGGGCTATCTGGTTGAGCTTCACGGCCAGCACGATGATCGCGGCCTGGTCAATCCGCGCGGGCACCGGGCCTTGCTGGATCGCTATGCCGGGGCGGATGCTGCTGGGGTGGAAGCAATCTGGCGCAGCTGGCGCGGCGCGCGCGATGCGCTGGCGGCGGCGCGTGCGCGGCTGGCGCAGGCGGGCGAGGACCGCGATCTGCTGCTCGCGCATCTTGCCGAACTGACCACATTGGTTCCCGAGGTCGGCGAGGAGGAAGAGCTCGCCGCAGCGCGCGCGACCATGCAGAAGGGCGAGCGTCTGTCGGGCGATCTCGCCGAATTGCAACATCTGTGGGCTGGCTCCGATTCGGCACTGGCGGGCCTGCGCAGCGCAGCGCGGCGGCTTGACCGGATTGCCAATGAGCATCCTCTGCTCGCCGAAGCGCTGGCCTCGCTTGACCGCGCGTTGATCGAAGCGGGCGAGGCGGAAGACAAACTCGCCCGAGCCGCCGAGGCGCTGACCCACGATCCCGCCGCGCTCGACCGGTTCGAAACCCGGCTGTTCGATTTGCGCGCGGCCGCAAGGAAGCATCACTGCACGGTCGATCAGCTGCCCGAGCGGATGCTCGCCATGCGCGCCGCGCTCGATGCCATCGAGGGCGGCGAGACAGAAATTGCCGTTCTGGAGCAAGCCGCAACGCAGACCGGCGCGGAATTCCGTGCGCTGGCCGAGGCCCTGTCCGCCCGCCGCGCCGAGGCAGCACTGCGGCTGGATGCCGCAGTTGCCGCCGAGCTTGCCCCGCTGAAACTCGATACCGCGCGCTTCCGCACCGCGCTCACCCGGTTGCCTGAAGAGCGCTGGGGCGCACACGGCTTCGACGCTGCCGAATTCCTCATCAGCACCAACCCCGGCGCCGATTTTGCACCGCTCGGCAAAATCGCCAGCGGCGGCGAATTGTCGCGCTTCATCCTCGCGCTGAAAGTCGCGCTGGCCGAAGAAGGCGGCGCGGCGACGATCATTTTTGACGAGATCGACCGGGGCGTGGGCGGGGCAGTCGCCTCTGCCATCGGCGAACGGCTGGCGCGCTTGGCCAGCGCAGGGCAGCTGCTGGCCGTGACCCACAGCCCGCAAGTCGCGGCGCGCGGGGATGTGCACTATGTCATCGCCAAGAGCAGCGAAGGCACGGTGACGCGCACCTCGGTGCATCTGCTGGATGCCGCCGGCCGGCAGGAGGAAATCGCCCGGATGCTCTCCGGCGCCGAAATTACTGCCGAAGCCCGCGCGCAGGCCGACCGGCTGCTGGAGGGCGTGTGACCTACCGCGCCAAGGGCTATGCGGCGCTTCCCGGTTTCATTCCGCGCGAAGTGGCAATGGGCTTTCTTTCGCGCATGAAGGGCGAGCTGGACCGGCAGCATATTGCCCTTTCGCAGCTGTTGCAGCCCAGCCATCTGCTGCGCGCGCCCGCTGCCGAAGTGACCAGCAACCAGTATGCGCCGCTGACTGGTTTCCTCTGGGGCATGACCCCGGCGATTGCCCGGCTCACCGGCGAGGACCTGCTGCCGACATACGCCTATTTCCGGCTCTATCGGCAGGGCGACATCTGTCGGGTCCACTGCGACCGCTATGCCTGCGAACATTCATTGTCACTGACGCTGGCCTATGCCGATGACCTGCCCTGGGCGCTGGAAGTTGCCACTGTGCGCGATGAGCATCCCCGGCAGCGTTCGGACGATAATTTTGCGCCCGAAGAGAAGTCCGAAGGCGTCGCCATGATGCCGGGCGGCGCGGTGCTCTATCAAGGCGTGCATCACCACCACGGCCGCACTACACCCAATCCCAATCGCTGGTCGGCGCACCTGTTCCTGCACTGGATAACGCGCGGCGGGGCTTATGGTGGGGAGGCATTCGACAAGATCGTGCCGCCGCAGCGGGTCGAGATTGATTGATGAGGAGAGGGACATGACAGTGAATTCAGGCCAGTGGGGCCTGCTCGGCCGCATGACGGCGAAGCCCGGCCAGCGCGATGCGCTGATCGCCGCGCTCAAGGAAAGCTCAGCCGATGTGCCGGGCAAGCTGCTCTATCTGATCCAGCTGGAGCAGGACAATGCGGACGCCTTCTGGATCAACGAGGTCTGGGAGAGCAAGGCGGCCTATGACGCCTGCCTTGCCATGCCGAAAACCGGCGACTGGGGCGCAAAGCTGGCACCGCTGCTGGCGGGGATCGAGCACCGGACAGAAACGGTGCCGCTGGCCTGACGATGACTGCGCCAATCCCTTCAGAGGCCGATGCTGCCAACGAGCTGATGCGGCTTGCGCGGGCTATCGCGCGGGCCGACAAGCTTTATCACGCCGAAGACGCGCCCGAGATTCCGGATGCCGAATACGACGCGCTGGTGCGGCGCAATGCGGAGCTGGAAGCGGCGTTTCCGCAACTGATCCGCGCCGATTCGCCTGCCCACAAAGTCGGCCACGAAGTCGCTGCTTCGCCGCTCTCAAAGGTGGCGCATGAAGTGCGGATGATGAGCCTCGACAATGCCTTTTCCGACGAGGAAGTGGCGGAGTTCGTCGCGCGGGTGCGGCGGTTCCTCAATCTGCCCGAAGACGCTGAAGTGGCGATGACGGCGGAGGACAAAATCGACGGGCTGTCGTGTTCGCTGCGCTATGAGGGTGGCAGGCTGGTGCGCGCGGCGACGCGCGGCGACGGGCAAGTGGGCGAGGATGTGACGGCGAATGTGGCGCACATCGCCGATATTCCCCAGCAGTTGGCCGGATTGCCGCCCGCTTCATGCTGCGCAGCATAGTGCAGCAAAATCCTGTTTGCTCATGTAAACTTCGCCGCGAATTTCGAACACTGCGGGCACCTCGCCGGGCAATTGCTGCGGCACATCAGCCACATGCGCGACATTCGCGGTCACGTCCTCACCCACCTGCCCATCCCCGCGCGTCGCCGCGCGCACCA
>JANOBA010000128.1:0-4184 GCA_031411415.1 Novosphingobium sp. | reverse complement strand
ACCGCCATGCCCGGCGCGATCGCCGATGCGGCACCCAGCGCGCCCGGCTGGGCCGAAACGATGCTGTGCGAAATGCCTTTGCCGAACGCGTTGATCAGCTGCGCGGTGCGCAGTTCCTTGCCGCCGGCGTGGAAGCTGGACTGGAGATGGAGAAATCGCATATCAGGACTGCCAGTGGCTATCCGACACGGGCCAGCAGGCGATCGATCGCCGCGCGGGCTTCGGGCTCATCAAGCGTGGGTGCATGGCCGACGTTCGCAATGGTAAGCAACTCGGCCTGGGGCAGTCGCTCAGCCATTCCTTCCAGCGTTTTAACCGAGAGCACATCGGACAGTTCGCCGCGCAGCAGCAGCACCGGCTTGCCCGCCAGCGCCGCAAGCGCCGGCCACATATCGACCTGCCCCGCACCTTCGGCGCTGGCAAACGGTTCGGCAATTTTCATGTCATAGTCGAAAACCACCCGGCCGTTGCTGCCCAGCACCATCACCCGCTTGGCGACCACCAGCCAATCGGCAATGTCAAAACCTGGAAAGGCCGCCTTCTGCATTTCCTCGATCGCGCGGGCGGCATGCATCCAGGTGGCGAAGCTGCGGCCTTGGCCGACATAGCCGCGAATCCGCTCCAGCCCTTCCGGTTCAAGCACCGGGCCGATGTCGTTGAGCACTGCGCCTGCGAGGTGCTGGCCCATGGTCAGCGCCATGACCATCGTCATCAGCCCGCCCAGTGACGTGCCGATTGCCACAAAGCGGGCGATCTGTTCCTGTTCGACGAGCGCGGCAATATCCTGAACATATTGCATCGGATTGTAGGTCGCGGCATCCTTGGCATAGTCGCTGTCGCCGCGCCCGCGCATTTCCGGGCACAAGACGCGCCAGTTTTCCGAGAGATGCTCGGCCAGACCTTCAAAATCGCGGGCATTGCGGGTCAGCCCCGGCAGGCAGATCACTGGTGGGCGATCAGCGCCGCCGGAGGCCCCGCGTGCCGAATAATCGCGATAATGCAGCTTCAGCCCGTCGCTGCTGCTCCAATAACAATCGGCAAAACTCGCCATTTGCGCCCCGGTGTTCTTGATGCCCGGCTTGCATGGCGGGCTGCTTGCCCCCACTATCGCCCGATGCGCGCCGAACCGCAAGCAGCAGACTATCGCGGCGACCCGCGCATCCTCCAGATTGCCGACTGGCTGGGCGACAAAGTCGCGCCTGCGGCGTTCCCGCGCCACACCTTGCGCTTCCGCAACACCCGCTGGGACCGCACGGTGGGCCTCGGCGAATTGAGCGATGCGGCCTGGACCGATCATTTCGGCCGGTTCACCCCGCTGGACGGCAATCTGCCCCAGCCGCTGGCGCTGCGCTATCATGGCCACCAGTTCCGCCACTACAACGCGGACCTTGGCGATGGGCGCGGTTTTCTGTTCGCCCAGCTGCGCGACAGTTCAGGCCGACTGCTTGATCTCGGTACCAAAGGCTCAGGCCAGACCCCGTGGAGCCGCGCCGGCGATGGCCGGTTGACGCTCAAGGGCGCAGTCCGCGAGATTCTCGCGACGGAAATGCTCGAGGCGCTGGGAGTGAATACCAGCAAGACCTTCTCGGTGATCGAAACCGGCGAAGAACTGACGCGCGGCGACGAGCCTTCACCAACCCGCTCCGCAGTCATGGTGCGGCTCAGCCACGGCCATATCCGCATCGGCAGCTTCCAGCGGCTGCACGCGCTCAATCTGCACGAAGAACTGGAAGCACTTGTCGCCTATTGCCTGGAGACCTATCCTGGCCCGCCCCCGCCCTTGGACGCCCCCGGACGCGACGAACCAGCGGTGATCCTGCTGCATCAAGTCGTCGAACGTATGGCCGATCTTGCCGCTTCCTATATGGTCGCCGGCTTCGTCCACGGCGTGCTCAATACTGACAATATGAACATTTCGGGCGAAAGCTTTGACTATGGCCCCTGGCGCTGGCTGCCTAGCTGGGATCCGGCCTTCACTGCCGCCTATTTCGACCACAGCGGGCTCTATAGTTTCGGCCGCCAGCCCGAAGCGATCCACTGGAATTGCGGGCAACTGGCAATCGCCTTGCGTATGCTGGCCGAGAGCGAGCCGCTGATCTTCGCGCTGGAGCGCTTCTCCGGCCTGTTTCAGCAGGCCATGGTCCGCCGCTTCCTGTGGCGGATGGGGCGAAAGCCGCAAGAGAATGCCAGTGATGCCGCGCTGGTCGAAGTGGGCGAACGCGCGATGCACGCCGCCGGAGTTTCGCCGGACGCGTTTTTCTTCGGCCTGCGCAGCGGACAGATGCAGTTTGATGCGGAGTTTTCCGGCCTGCTGGCCAGTTATGATGCCGAAGATCAGCCCCACCCATTATGGTCCGAAGCAGCGCCGCCCAGCCTGGTGATCGAGGAAGTCGAGCGCATCTGGGCCGCCATCGACCACGACGACGACTGGAACCTTCTGCACGCAACCGTCGCCCACATCCGTCGGCTCGGAGATGCTCTTGGCGAACCACCGGGCTAAATCCGGATAAAAAAGGTTAACGTCGAAGGGATTCGGTAATCATATTCATGCCATAGAGCACGGCATCCTTGGTGCATTGAGGTTAAACAAGAACCACCGCATGTCTTACGTCGAAGCTCCTACGCGCATGAAACCCGGCGAAGTCGTGTCGATCAATCCATCGACCGGTGAGGAGTTTTTCCGCGCGCCCGTCGGGAATGTTGAAGAAACGGTATCACGCGCGCGCCGGGCCTGGCCGGCCTGGGCCGCGCAGCCGCTCTCCACTCGCATGGAACTGATGCGCCGGTTTGCCAACGAAGTGCGCAAGGCGAGCGACGCGATGGCGGAAACCATAGCCAGCGAAACTGGCAAGCCAATGTGGGAAGCGCGCTCGGAAGTGGAAATGGTCGTGGCCAAGGTCGAAGTTTCGATCCGCGCCTATGCCGAGCGCACTGCCCAGCGCAAGCTCGACAACGCAATCCAGGGCACCAGCGCGCTGCGCCACAAGCCGCATGGCGTGATGGCAGTGATCGGCCCGTTCAATTTTCCCGCGCATCTGCTCACCTCGCATGCGGTGCCTGCGTTGATCGCCGGCAATGCCGTTGTGTTCAAACCGAGCGAGAAAGCACCGGCGACCGCACAATTGCTCGCCCAGTGCTTCCACAAGGCGGGGGTTTCCGCCGCCGTGGTGCAAGTGCTGTTCGGTGGTCCGGCAGAAGGCATGGCGCTGGCCACAAGCGATGGCGTGGACGGGGTGCTATTCACCGGATCGGCCCACGTCGGCATCGCGATCAATCGCAAGCTTTCTGCCCGGCCTGACAAGATCGTCGCGCTGGAAATGGGCGGCAACAATCCGATCGTCGTCTGGGACACGCCAAAAATCAGCGATGCCGCTGTGCTGATCATCCAGTCCGCCTTCACCAGCGCCGGACAGCGCTGCAGCGCCGCGCGCCGTCTGATCGTCAAGGACACGATGTACGATGCGCTGATCTCGGAAGTGAAGAACCTGGCTGACCGCATTATCGTCGGCTCGCCGTTTGACGAGCCACCACCGTTCATGGGCCCAGTGATCGACAATGCCGCCGCCGTCGGACTGACTGACAGTTTCCTCTATATGCTGACTCACGGCGGCAAGGCGATCAAGCACCTGAAGCGACCGAATGAATCGCTGCCCTTCCTGACCCCCGGCATCATCGACACCACCGGCATGGCAGAGCGCCCTGATGTCGAGCTGTTCGGGCCGATCCTACAAGTGATCAAGGTCGATGATTTCGATGCGGCGATTGCCGAGGCCAACAGCACCCGCTTTGGCCTGTGCGCCGCGCTGATCGGCGGCAATCCGCAGGAATACAACCGCTTCTGGGCCAACATCCGCGCCGGTATCATCAACTGGAACCGCCCGACAATCGGCACCCCGCCCGGTGCGCCATTCGGCGGCATCGGCCTTTCAGGCAACCACCGGCCGACCGGCTTCTATGCCGCAGACTACAGCGCCTATCCGGTATCATCCGCTGAAATGGAACAGCCGCGCGCAATCATCGGCGCGGGCTTCCGGGAATCGATTTAGGGTCAGGACCTATTAAATTGCTTGCATGATGCACTGATGGTTGATTCAATGGCGGCACCAGGGAGGTGCTGCTTGTGGATGACCTGTTTATGCTGAGCGAGGCGCAGATGCGCCGGATTGCCCCGTATTTCCCACTAT
>JANOBA010000127.1:0-8713 GCA_031411415.1 Novosphingobium sp. | reverse complement strand
CACCACAGAATTGAGCCCGGAATTGGTGTCCTTCTCCAGCCGCCAGAATGCCGCCAGGTTGTATTGCCAGCGATTGCCGTCGCGGTTGCCGAACAGGCGCACGCCCAGCTGGTTATCGTTGAACAGGAACCCCCGGAAATCGGCCTGGAACGGCTGGATTCCGACCCTCACCGAATCGAAATCATAGCGCTCCGAAACGTTGCGCAGGTGATAGTCGACGAAGAACTCCTGCACGCCGAGGAACTGGTCGGCGCGGCGGCTGGGCTTCGAGGGCTCGACATGCAACACCCGCCTCTCGGGCACATCGACATAATTGAAATTGAAAGCCAGCGCGACGCGGTACTCGATTTCCGGCGGTTTGAACGCAGTGTTGCCCTTGGTCAGCGCTGCGCTGGCAATGAAGGTCTGCGAAAAGACAAAACTCGCGGAGTTGCCGAAGACGTCGAGGCTCGCCGGCCGTTCAGTTGCCTGCACCCCCACCGGGATCGGGAAAGTGCGCGGCTCCAGCACCGTATCCGACACCAGATTGAGCGAGAAGAACCAGTCGTCGCCCTTGAGGAAACCCGGGCGTTTGCCGGCAGGCAGCGGCAGGTCGCCCTTGAGCAGGTTCTGGTGAAACGGATCGCGGTGCGAATGGCAGACGTGGGCAAGATTGGGGTACAGGTCCACGATCGACCGGTCAGCGTCCTTGGCAGGGCACAGGCCGGTCAGGATCCGCCAGCGATCGGGCACGGGAAACTGGCCCTCGGGAAAGGCCTCGGGCGGCGGGGCGCGCACCGCGCCGGGATTGTCCTGGCGGGTGGCGTCGGGCAGGGTCGTCTGAAATCCCGGGCGGCGGCGCCCCTCGATCACCCCGGCGTCGATTTCGGGCGGGACCACCTCTTCGGGGTCGGCTTCAGGCGGCGCTTCGCCAGCCGGTTGCGCCAACAGCAGGAGGAGCGCAGCCGGGGCCATCACAGGCCCAGGCAGACGTTTTGCTCATCGCTGCCCACGAACGGCGCGACGGGACAATTGACGTAGCGCAAGCGGGTGTTGCGCCCGCCGCCGAGATCGAAAGTGACGGTATCGGCCCGCATCGCGGCGGGCGCATTGGCGATCGTGCCCAGCGCACTCGCCGCCCTGGCGAGGCCGAGGAACGCGACCATGTCGTCCTGGTCAATCCCGTCGCCCGAAACCCCGATCGCGCCGACAAGCGTGTTTCCCTTGTAGATCGGCACTGCTCCGGCGAAAATCTGGATGCCGTTCTGCAGCCGGTTCTGCCCGGCCGCGGCATCGGGAATGAGGCTGCACCGCGCTGGCGTATCCGTCAGGCTGCCACCGGTCACAAAAGTGAGGTGCTGCTGCAGGTTGGTCAGCACAAGCGCTGATTGCAGCCCCGTTGAGAATGGGCTCCACTTCGCAATTGGTCGCGAGAGCGGCCCATTCGGCTGGGCAACCTCGCCATCGGGGAAGTACGGACGCGCCAGGTTGCCCACGGCGCGGTCGGAAAATGCAGTGCGTCCGGTGAGCGCGGCAGGATCTGCAAAGAATGTCCGGAACGCGGGCACGAATGCGCGGACATCCGCGCTGGGATCGGCCAGCAACTGCGCGGCGGCATTGGCATTGCTGAAGAAGGCGGCCGTCCGCGCCTTTTGCAGCGAAACGTCGATCCCGAACACCGGGGCATCAGGAGAGCGCACCAGCCCGAGCGGCACGCCACGGGTATCGACCAGCGTAATCGTCATCTGTGCGCGGCTGTCACGCGGCTGGCGGATGGCTGCGCGCGCCTGCGCCATCACCGTGAAGGCATTTTCGAGAATGCGCTGCGCCTCGGTTGCATTAAGCGGCGTTCCGACCTCGGCTGCATCCGTGCCAGCACGCAGCGGAAAGCGGTTTGCCCCGGACCCGTCGGTCAGCAGGTAGGCATCGCTGTTGCTGAACTCGGCAGCACTAGCGCGCCGGATTCCGGAAGCCTCGCTGCCATAGGCGGCGCCTGGCTGAACTGCGGCAGGGGTGAAATAACCGGCCACGGTCACGAGCGCGCCAAGCGCGGGAACGGTCGCGCTGTAGCTTGCCCCTGAAACATCGGCGAGGTTCGCGTAGTCGGCATCGGTGTAGCGCAGCAGGGTTCCGTCGAGCGAAATCCGGTTGGCTCGCACCTCGAGAGGGGCCTCAAAACCAACCGTGCCGGCAAGCGCGATCCGTTCATCAACATCGCTGTCGACATCAAGCACATTGGCATCGAAGCCATAGGCTCCGTCGGCCAGCACGCCCACGCCGCCGACCACTACGCCGTTCCTGTAGAGCGGGAACCCGCCGGGATCCGCCGACAGGCCCAGTGGGGAACGCTTGGGCCCGATCTGCGAGGCGGGCCCCGGAGCGAGCCGCGCTGAAAGATCGGAACAGGGTAGCTGGCTGAACTGCACGCCGAACAGCGGCCCGCTTTCCAGCCCGACGGTCGACGGCGCGGGCGGAAAATGTTGCTGCACGATCATGCTGGCAGTCCGGGTCGAAAAGGCATTCCCGCTGCTCGAAAGATAGGCCCCGGTGATGGCCTTTGCGATGGCCGCCGCCTCGGCCGGCACGCTTGCGCCCTGGATATCCTGCTGCGATCCGTCCGCGGACTTGGGGATGCTCGCCGTGCCGGGCGAACCCGACATCCGCAGCACAGCCAGGACATTGCCGACCCGGTCAGTCACCGCGATCGTCGCCGGACTTCCGGCCTGCCGTGCCTGCGCAGCCGCTTGTGCGAGGACTTTCTGCACGTCCGCGACTGAGAGCGATTCGGCAGCTGGCACGGCGTAGAACAAGCCGGGCAGGGGCGACGCGGTTGCCACTGGCGTCGGAGTGGGTGTGGGCAAGACTCCGCCGCCGCCCGAACCGCCGCCGCTGCTTCCACCCCCGCCGCAGGCCGCCAATTGCAGCAGCGCCGCTCCCACCAGCAGCCGGGCTGCGCTTTGCCCTGTCAGCCGTGTCATCTTAGCGATCCGATGCTTCGCACCACCTGCCCGAGTGCCGATCGAAAAAGACCGGGGTTGTAGCTCGTCGGGCTTTTCACGGCACCATAGGCGCGGTTGATTTCAGCCCGAATACCTGCCGCTGCGCCGACGGTAATCCGCCCTTCGCGCACGAGTGCATTTAGCAGGGTGTCGATGGTCATCACGGCCTGTGCGGAGCCGGTATAGTCGGTGAATCTCGGCGATATGGCCTGGCCGCCGATTGCCGCAATCACCCGGAATGCCGTGTCGCTGCCCCCCGGGCCGCTGGACATGGCATTGCCAAGCGCACCTGCGGCCACATTGAGCCGCGCTCCGGCCGCCACTGCTTCGGCCCGGCTACTGCCCATCGCCGCGTGGAATGCGCGGGCAGCAGCATCGAACCGCCGCGTCTCGCCGGGTGCGAGCACTTGCGCGACGGCCGACAGCATGATGATGTTCTCATCGTTGTAGGGCGGCTGCGCGAAGGGGATCGGGCGCCCCGGATTGGTCTCGAAAGTCCGCTGTCGATCCGGATTGTCGTCGATCGGGCGATGGCATGAATGGCAATCGTAAAAGGTGAATTCGGGGAAGATGCCGTTGCTGGCGAGATCCCCGCGCGCAAACAGGCTGAGCGAACGCTGCACCGCAAGCACCTGACCGACCGCCCACAGCCGCAGGCTGTCAGCGCGCGGCTTGCGTGCAGTGTAGTCGGCATCGACATCCCAGTGCTGTTGAAGCGAGGAGAACAGGTCGAGCTCGAATGCCAGGCGCGGATGCCCCGCCGCCATCATCGCGTGGGTGACAAACTGGCCAGCCTTGCCGCTGCCCAGGTGACAGTCGAGGCAGACCCCGGCGCGCTGGGCCGGACTATCGAGCGCTGTCATCCCCCCGGCAATGTTGGAGGCATGGCTGGCCCCGACCGCGTAATGGCTGGCAATCCAGCCTGAGGCCGCTCCGTGGCAGGCTTCACAGCTAACCCCATCGCTGATCTGAAAGCGATCACCGCGCTGCCCTGCCGGTATAGTGTGACAGCCCAGGCAGGCTGATGCGGAACCCGCCGCGCCCAGACCCAGCACGGCCGCAATGCGCTGTCCGCGCGCGCCGTTCAGTACTGCATAGGCTCGGCTATGTGAGCCCGAGCGCGACGATGGCTCCTGCCACAGTCTCAGCTCATCCTGGCGCACAACCTTGCCATTGCCCTCGGCCCGCCCGTGGCAGGTCGAGCCAGCACAGCTGGCGACACCTTCATAGCGCCCGGCCGCGATTGCCGCATCCGTCGCCAGACCAGCAAACAGTGTGAACGCAAGAAAGGCACGAATGGCTGCAGCAAACACCACTCGAACTCCCGTCATCGCACGAAAGGCATGATTGTGAGAGCAATCGAGAATTCGATTGTCCCATCCAAACCTTCAGCGGAAGTCCAGTTTGGCATGTACAAACCGCAGGGGCAAGGTTGTGCCGTACGCATCGCACTCGAGTTGCGAGCCTGACCCCTGGCCGGAGTTGCGGTCGGCTGGATTGCCTGGCGTGGCAATGCGTTTGTTGTTCTGACAATCCAGCGTCGCAACGCTTAATGCGGGCTTTAGCTATGCTCCATTGACCTCCGCAGCCGTGAAGATCAAGCAGAAGGAATATCAGGCATCGGGCGCCAACATGCTTCGGCTGAATGTCCGAAATGAGGGCGCGAAGCTGATAGAAGCCACATCTCGCTCTAGCGGCAGCTTACTGCAATTGCGGGATTGAAAGCAGCCCTTCCGGACTGTCCAACATAGCTGCCGAGAAACCGCAGTCGGAACGCTTTCCACTGTTAGGTGGGCCAGCCGGCCTCAATGACTTGCTTCTGAAGAATTGCAGAAATCAGCCCAGGCCTGCATTAGCTCGCGCCGTCTCTCACGTTGATCGGAACGCAGATAGGCGGCCTCCGTCTTGTTCGAATTCACATGTGCCAAAGCAACTTAAGCAATCGCGGGCTGAAAGGCCGTCCGCTCCGCAACCGAGTCACGAAAGCTTGACCGGAATCCATGAACGGTTTCGCTTCTGCCGAGATCCCGCATGATCTTCGTCAGCGTCATGTCGCTCAAAGGCTTGTTCCTCAACATTCCGGGAAACACCAAGCCATCAGGCCCGCGCTTGAACTTCATAGCGCGATCCAACACCGCCACGGCTGCATCAGACAGCGGAACCACGTGCTCCCTGCCGGCTTTCATCCTGTCAGCAGGTATCGTCCAAAGTCGGTTCGCCAGATTGATCTCGTCCCAGCTTGCCATCCTGATCTCTCCAGATCGTGCGGCTGTCAAAATGACGTCTTCAAGGGCCAGCCTCCCTATGCTCTCACGAGATCGCACCGTTTGCAGAAAGGGCGGTAGCTCCGCGTAGGCCATGGCCTCAAAATGCTTGGTACGTGTTCTCTGCTTTGGAAGTGCTTTATCGATGACAGCCATGGCCAAGCCGTGTTCGCGGTAGCCCATCGCAACTGCCCAATCGACCACTGTGTTGATGCGCTGACGCAGCCGCCTCGCAGTTTCAGGCTTGGACAACCAGATCGCTGCCAAGGCATCGCGTACTGTGGAGGTATCGAGTTCGGAAATGGCAGTGCGGGCAAAGTAAGGAGAGGCGTAGGCTTCAAGCGTTGAAATCCACTGCGCCTGGTGCTTCCCATTTTTCCATCAACGCTTGTGCTCAGCGTGAACCAATTCGGCCGCTCCCTTGAATGTGGGGATTTCTGCGGCCTTGCGGCGCTCGCTGACAGGGTCGATTCCGACTTCCACTTGCGAGCGGATTTGGGTCGCCCGCTCGCGGGCAAGTTTGAGTGGCACTTTCGACGCACTGCCCAGACCAATGTCCCGACGCCTGCCATTTTTCTGGACTCGAACAATCCAACTCTTGCCGCCCGATTTCCCGACGACGAGGTATAGGCCCTCGCCATCGCCGTAGCGGCCAGCCTGTGTAGCCCCCTTCACACCAAATGCCGTCAGCTTTCCCAAATCATAATTCCCACATATTTACCCACATCATAGCGCGGCTGCAGGGGAATTGAAAGGAACGAGCAGGCAGGAAAAAGTAGGATAATTTGTCCTATTTTCAATGCTTTAATGGACTATTAGGAACGTCCAAGATCAAGTATGTGGCGGTGGAAGCAGTCAGCTGCGAACCAGTCTCCTGGGAGTTTTCCGTGTTATCGCCCGAAAAACACGGAAAATTGGAAAAAATACACCGAAGGCGCCTGCTTATCCCAAAGTCCAGTTTGTTGGACTGCCACCACTGCAAAAAGATTCCGGACCTCGCGCAAAGCCCGCAGAGAAAGAGCCCGGAATCGTGCCCGCCCCGGGTGCCAATGCGCCCTCCGAGGTCCGGACCCCTACCGCAAGTGGCGCGGAACTGCGCCACATTCCGGAGGGAGACAATAACTTCTATATCAATGACTTATGCGTGGCGGAGCGGCAGGGATTCGAACCCTGGATACGCTTTTGGCGTATACTCACTTTCCAGGCGAGCGCCTTCGACCACTCGGCCACCGCTCCGCATGCTCTGGAAGGGATGCGCCCTAGCCTCGGGCGAGGCGGAGCGCAAGCGTTGGCGCTTGATGGCAAAAGCGCTTATCGCAAACTCATGGAACGCATATACGGCCCTGCCCCCGATGCGGGCGAAATTGAAGCGCTGGCGCGCGCAGCGCTGGCGAGGTTGCCGGGACAGTTTCGCACGCATCTGGGCGATGTTTTGCTCAGGGTTGAGGAATTTGCCGATGCGGAGACGCTAGCCGCGCTGGGCATCGATGATCCGTTCGATCTGACCGGGCTTTATGAAGGCGTGCCGCTGGGCGAGAAGAGCCTAGCCGAGAGCGGCGCGATGCCGGATTGCATCCGCCTGTTCCGCGCACCCATCCTCGACGAATGGATCGCGCGCGGCGACGAGACGCTGGAGCATCTGGTGGCGCATGTGCTGATTCACGAAGTTGGCCACCATTTCGGGCTGACCGACGCCGACATCGCCGCTTTGGAAGGTTCGGCATGAGCGAGTGGGGCATGAACGAACGCATCGCCTGCTCGGCGGCGCTGTGGCGCTGGACCAGCCCCAAAGCCCCCGCCGCCTGGCACTTTATCACTATCGCTGGCGCAGCGGGCGAGGCGCTTTCGGCCACCGCGCTGATGCGCCGGCTGGAAGGCGGCGGGCGCGGGTTTGGCTCGCTCAAGGTCGTCGCCACTATCGGTGAGAGCAGCTGGCAGACCTCGGTCTTCCCCTCAAGCGAAGAAGGCTGGATGCTGCCGGTCAAGGCTGCGGTGCGCAAGGCCGAGGGGATTATCGAGGGCGACGTGGTGGATATTTCGCTGGAATTCTAACGCAGACGTCAACCACTTTGCGCCAGCGGCGAGCGCACATGCTCCTGGCGCACCCCGCGCCCGATGAAGCGGCCCGGAATGCGGCGCAACAACGGGAACCGGTTGAGCAGGCGCAGCAGCAGCGGTGGTTTGTCGCCGCCGCCCATGCGGCCCGCAATCAGCGGCGCGAGCAGCCGTTCGTGCGCGGCGCGCTGGGCGGACTGGATCAGCCGGGCGGGCAGCAGGCGCCGCTGCTGCACTTTGCCCAGCAAGGCATCGGTATCCTCCCCGCGCACCATCGCGGCGGCGAGGATGTTCGCCGTGGCCACTGCATCGGCAATCGCCAGATTGATGCCGATCCCGCCCACCGGGCTCATCGCATGGGCCGCATCGCCGATGGCCAGCAGGCCCGGCTTTGACCAGCGGGTCAGCCGGTCAAGCGAGACGGTGAGCAGCCGCACCCCATCCCAATCGGGCAGTACCGCCTCCAGCGCGGGAAGATCGGGCGCGGCGGCGCGAACTTCATCGCGGAAGGCGGCAATCCCGCGCGCCCGGATTTCCTCCGCACAGCCCTTGGCGATGACGAAGGCGCATTGGAAGTAGTCCCCTCGGTCGATCAGCACGAGCAGGCGCGAGCCATGCACTACGCCGCGCAGCCGGTCGGTCATCGTGTGTTTGGGCACGGCAAACCAGAACACGTCGATCGGCGCGCCAAGGTCTTCCAGCGGAAATATCGCCCGCGCCAGCGAAGTGCGCCCATCGCACATCAGCACCAGCCGCCGCGCAGGTATCGCATCACCGCCCGCCAGCCGGACGCCGGTGATGCGTCCGCCAGCCTCGATCAATCCGCTGACTTCCGCCGCCATGCGCAAGGCGAATCCGGGATAGGCCGCCGCCTCATCGTTCAGAAAATCGAGGAAGTGCCACTGCGGCATCATGGCGATGAACGGCGCGGGCATGGCCAGATGGCTGAGATCGCCGATGGTCAGCAGGCGGCCGTTGAAAACAACCTCGGCGCCAGTGATCCGGTGGTGCGGCCGCGCCAGGAAGCGCTCCAGCATGCCCAGCTCGCTCAGCACTTCCATGGTCGAGGGGTGCACCGTGTCGCCGCGAAAATCGCGTAGGAAGTCGGCGTGCTTTTCCAGCACCAGCACCGAAATGCCGGCACGGGCAAACAACAGTCCAGCCATCATGCCGGCTGGGCCGCCGCCGACGATCAGGACATCATGATCCGCCACTGCCCTCTCCTTTCGGCTGACAAGCGGCTTTGTCGCCGCCTAAGAGGCTAACATGGCGATCTCGCTTCAATCCACCGGCTTTTCCGACGCGCTCGTCATTCTAGGCGCCGCGGGGATCGTCATTCCGGCGTTCGCTCGGTTTCGTATCAGCCCCGTGATCGGCTTCATCCTTGTCGGCGCGTTGGTTGGTCCGTTCGGTCTG
>JANOBA010000126.1:0-7643 GCA_031411415.1 Novosphingobium sp. | reverse complement strand
GTCCGCATGAGCCCGCAACTGGCGCGATGGACCTATGGTTTTCTGGCGCAATCTTTTGATCAAGCCATGCGCAACGGCGGCTTCCGACCGGTGGTATTCCTGCAGCACGGACTGTGGCTAGCCCTGTTCATGGCGATGGGGGCCTTGGCAGGACTGGCGCTGTGGCGGCAAAGGGCGGGGGGCTGGGCCTTGGGCCTTGGGGCGGCGCTGTGGTTGACGGGGGTCTTGTACCTCAGCAAATCCCTTGGCGCCTTTGCCATTCTGCTGCTTCTGGCGCCGATTGCCCTGCTGGTCCCGCTGCGGGGGCAGATGCTGGTGGCAGCCCTCCTGGCCGGGGTGATTATGACCTATCCGATTCTGCGTGGGGCGGGTCTGGTTCCGACCAGCGCCGTCTCTTCGCTGGCCGGCATGCTCAGCGAAGAGCGAGCGGCCTCGCTCAGGTACCGGCTGTACAATGAGGACATCCTGCTGGCGCGGGCCAATGAAAGGCCGCTGGGTGGCTGGGGCGGCTATAATCGCAGCCGGGTCTACGACCCGGACAGCGGGCGCGACATCAGCGTGACGGATGGGGCCTGGGTAATCATCATGGGAACTTCAGGCTGGCTGGGCTATCTGGGCACTTTCGGTCTTCTAGCCATGCCTGTCCTTCTTTTGGCGGTGCGTCAGGGTCGGCTTGGCGTCACCCAGACGACCGCCGGGCTGTGCCTAGTCCTAGCGGCAAATCTGGTCGATCTGATCCCGAATGGGACCCTGACCCCTCTGACCTGGCTGATTGCTGGGGCGTTAGTGGGCCGTTGCCGGTTCGGCCCGGCTGTTCCCCACCCTCTGCCCGAGGCGGTCGCAAGACCACGGCCCCGCCCCGCCCTGCGGCGGCTGGCGCTGGTGCTGAGCCTGTTCCTGCCCCTTATAGGCACCCCGGCGCGGGCCGAACCCGCCCACCGTACATTGTCGTTTGGTCTTACCGGCGTATCTGACTGGTCGACGCAGATGCCGTTTCTGGATCTGATGAAGACCGCGCGCCCATTGATCGGACATTCCAGCACGGCCTGGGGTGCGATGACGACGGATCAGCTTATGTCTGGCGGTTATCTGGATACGAATGGCTGGCCAACGCGGATACCGGATGGGTTGACCTCGATCGGGACGATTTGGGACTGGGGCAGTAGTGCGGTAGATGCGAATGCTGCCGCCTCGCGGGCGGGGATGTATGTCCTGACCTATGAAGGTCAGGGTACGGTGCAGATCCAGGGAGCTACCATTCTGAGTTCGGGGCCTGGTCGGATAGTGGTGCAGAACCTGACTGGCGCCACGATGATGCTGAACATCACAGCGACGGATCCCAACCACACCGGCAACTACATCCACAATATCTCGCTGGTGCCGCAGGAATACGAAGCGCTGCATGACGCGGGCGAGATCTTTAATCCTGACTGGCTTGCGATCGTGCAGGATGCACGCGAGTTGCGCTTCATGGACTGGATGGGAACCAATGGTGCCACCCATGCCTCTTGGGGGGATCGGCCTCAGGTCGGTGATGTCTCCTGGGCTGGGGGGGTTCCGGTTGAGGTCATGGTGGAACTGGCTAATCAGACCGGCACCGAGCCCTGGTTTAACATGCCCGCTGGTGCAGATGAGGCCTATATCCGCAACTTCGCGACCTATGTGCGGGACCATCTGGACCCCGGGCTGGAGGCTCATGTCGAATACAGCAATGAGACTTGGAACTGGGGTTTTGCGCAGACGCAATGGTTAAAAGTTCAGGCCAATACAGTCTGGGGTTCGACGGATGGAGGGGCTTGGCTTGACTATGCAGCGATGCTTGCGACCAAGTCGGCGCTGATCTGGGATGAGGTTTTCGGGGCCGATGCGAATGTCCGGGTGGACAATGTGCTGGGTTCGCAGACCGACAATGTGTGGATCGCAAACCGCCTGCTGGCAGCCCCCCTATGGCAGGTGTTCGATCCACAGGGATATGTCGCGCCATCATCGGTGTTTGATTCTCTTGCTATTGCTACCTATTTCGGCGGGAAGACGATCAGCGACGCCGACCTGCGGAACGAGTTTCTAGCGGTGCTGAAGACGCCCGGCGTCGATGCCACGGCTTGGCTTGCGGCCAAGTTGATGGACCCGGACTATGCCGAATCAATCCCGCAGGCTGTAGCTTATTGGGCCGCGAACAAGGCTGTTGCCGATCGGTATGGGCTGGATCTGGTGGCCTATGAGGGCGGCCAGCATGTGCTGCACAGCTTTGCCGTGGCGGGGCTGACGGCGGAGGATCTGGCGACGCTGACCACATTCCTGACCGGCTTTGTGCGCTCGCAGGCGATGGCGGAACTGTATCACGAACTCTGGACCGGCTGGGCCGCGGTCAGTGACGGGCCCTTCATGCAGTTCGGCGACGTCGCCGCCGCCAGCAAATACGGCGCTTGGGGTCTGCTGTCCGCCCTCGGCGACCACAACCCCCGC
Organism: Novosphingobium sp.; assembly: GCA_031411415.1. Taxonomy (GTDB): domain Bacteria; phylum Pseudomonadota; class Alphaproteobacteria; order Sphingomonadales; family Sphingomonadaceae; genus Novosphingobium. The sequence continues at coordinate 5,177 of JANOBA010000126.1, read as the reverse complement.
GCTGACCTGCTGATGGATCTGAACGCCACGACGGCACCCTGGTTCACATCGCACTGATCTTGATGAAATCGGAGCGGGTTTGCGCAAGACTCCGTCTTTCTGATCCGAACATTCTGTGATTAGACCATAGGGCTTTCACGCTCAGCGGAACAAGGCATTCCCTGACGACTGCCAGAATTAGAGGTTGGATTGAGACATCTGTTGAAGGCCTATGCCCTACTCGATGCAAAAGAGCGCAGGCAAACTTGGCTGATTGTCGTGCTGGTGACGGTGATGGCCTTGTTTGACACCTTGGGCGCCGTGTCGATCATGCCATTTTTGGCAGTTCTGGCCAATCCCGGCATGATCGAGTCCAATGCGACGCTGGCGTGGGTCAATGTTCTTCTGGGCGGGGTTAAACCACAGACATTTCTGTTTCTTCTCGGGTGTGGCTCGTTCTCACTGCTGGTTCTCTCCGCAGCGACGCGTGGCTATGGAAACTTTATTGTCAACCGTTTTGCCATGATGCGTGGATTTACCATCGGCTCGCGCCTGATGGACAGCTATCTGCGCCAGCCCTATGCATATTACTTGGACCGTCATACCGGGGACATGTCCAAGCAATTGGTGTCAGAAGTCGCGATTCTGGTGGGTCAGGTTTACCAACCCATATCCCAACTGATCGCGCAGACGGTCTTGCTCGTGGTCCTGCTGACCTTGCTGGTTGTAGTCAACCCCAGTGCTGCCCTGATCGGCGCCGTGGTTTTGGGCGGCTGCTATGGCCTCATCTATGTCATCGTCCGCCGCTATATGGGCCGAGCTGGAGAGGAGCGGGTGCTGCTCTATACCCAGCGCCACCGCCTGACAACCGAGGCCTTGGGCGGCATCAAGGCCCTGAAACTGCACGGCCGCGAGACCTATTACCGCGATGAATTCGACCGAGTCACGCATCGCATCGCCCTGCTGCAGGCGGACACAATCACCATCGCCACCGTACCGCGTTTTGCGATCGAGGCGATTGCGTTTGGCGGAGTGATCCTTTTGGCACTAGGCCTCATTGCGCAGCATCAGGATGATCCGGCCGGGTCGCTGGCGTCGGTCCTGCCGCTTTTGGGGTTTTATGCCTTTGCCGGCTACCGGATATTGCCCGCGGTGCAGGGGGTCTATCAGGCCACCACCCAATTGCGTGCCGGTGTCGCCTCGGTCGAAGGGATCGCGGCCGATCTGGCCGGGCGTAACCTGTTGCCCGTCCTGCCCGAAGCCCCGCCCCCCCCTCTGCCCTTTCAGGACCGGGTCGAACTGGAGGCTCTGGGCTTTCAATATCCCGCCAGCGATTCCGTCTCACTGCATGACATCACCTTGACCCTGCCAGCCGGATCCACCCTTGGCATCGTCGGAGCTACCGGTGCTGGCAAGACAACGCTGGTGGATCTGTTCCTCGGCCTTCTCACCCCAAGCACCGGCGAGATCCGTGTCGATGGCACGCTGGTCACCGCCCACAACGTCCGCTCCTGGCAGGCCGACTTGGGCTATGTGCCGCAGGACATCTTTCTAGTTGACGCATCGGTCGCCGAAAACATAGCCATCGGTCGGAAACCCGAGGATATCGACCACACAAAGGTCCGCGATGCCGCGGGCATGGCGCAGATCCTGGAGTTTGTCGAGACGCAGATGCCCCAAGGTTTCGCGACCCGTGTGGGCGAACGGGGTGTACGGCTTTCTGGTGGGCAGCGGCAGCGGATCGGCATCGCCCGGGCCCTCTATAACAACCCCGGCATCATCGTTTTTGACGAGGCCACCAGTGCACTGGATAACATGACCGAGCAAGAAGTCGTCCGGGCCATCAATGATCTCAGCGGCACCAAGACCATCCTGATGATCGCCCACAGAATGAGCACAGTGCGTGATTGCGACCAGATCCTAGTGATGGAGCGTGGCCGGATGGTTGGCCTTGGGCGCTATGACGACCTTTACCGCGACAACCCCACCTTCCGCAGTCTGGTGGATGCCCGCGAGGTGGTTTGATCTGAGCAGCTTGATCTTGGAACATGTCCGAAGTCAGGATCCTTGATATTTTTATTTATTATCAAATCGATGAATTTTTCTGTTAACCCGAAATTAGGGATTATCCCAGGTGCGGCTGACGCGGGTTTCACGGGCGTAGGAGCCAGGGGCTACGACCTGCAGGCACCGGCTGACGCTAGGTCCCTAAACCCCTCCCGCACCAGCGAATCACTCCGAACCGAACGCAGCAGGAGTGCCAAATATGGCCAGAGAAGTATCGGATTCGCGGCGGCGCATGAGTTTCCGAAACTGAGAATGGTCTGATTCTAGGCAAAGCATCGGAAAATCTTGATGATTGTTTACAAAAAGACAACAATACTCACCCTATGATTGTGATGTGCACGCGCGAAGCCCTGCAACCTTGTCAGACCCTGCAAATCATGACAAAAAGATGGCTCTTTCGATTGTCGGAGAGTGGGTGGGTATGATGTTGAGCAAAACTATTTTGGCGGCAGCGTTCGTTGCGGCGTCATTTTCGCAGGCGGCAGTGGCTGCCACGATTGTTAACGGCAGCTTCGAACAAGGTACCGTTTCCGGAGCGTTTACGACGCTGGGAACAGGGAGTTCCGGCCTACCGGGATGGAACATCGCTGGTTCGATTGATCACATTGGATCCTACTGGCAGGCGAGCCAAGGGGCCAAGAGCCTCGATATGAGCGGCACCGGTGCCGGCTCGATTTCCCAGATAGTTTCGGGTCTTGTGGTTGGCCAACTCTATCAGATCATGTTCGACCTTTCGGGAAACCCGGATGGCGGGTTGCGGTCGCAGAAGAAACTTCAAGTGTCGATGAGCCCCAGCACAGGCACCGCATTCACCTACACGTATTCCACCACCGGAACCCGGAGCAATATGAACTGGGTGACCAAGGTTTTTTCCTTTGTTGCGACCAGCAAAAGCGCTCTTCTGACCTTCGCTTCCAAGACCACCACGCCCTATGGGCCGGCATTGGATAACGTACACTTTCTTGCAGCCGTTCCGGTCCCGGCCGGTGCACCGTTATTGTTGGGGGGAATCGCGGCTTTGGGCGCCTTGCGTCGGCGGCGTCGCGCGGTCTGATAGGGTTTGATCTGATTTCGAGGGGCAGCCAACGACTGCCTCTTTGCTTTTACCAATCGCATTTCCGGCAAGGATCCGTCGGTTGACCCACGCCGAGCGGTGATCCTGAGGTGGAAAACGCCCACGACATCACCCAGCAGCGCGACCCTGCGGCGCCGTTCCAAGCCAAACTCGGCGACGTCCACAGAATGCAATGCGCTGTGCACGATTCGAAACGCTGAGACGGATCGGGACGTAAGGAAGGGGTGAGCACAGCCTCCGCGAGAGTTTCGCCGATTGTTGCTGATTTGGAATGCGATCGTTTCCAAATCCAGAACGGCTTGACGCTTGCAGGCGAGATATCGCACTCGCACTTGCGGCGATCTTGTGGTAAATCCTTGTTTATAGTCTGTACATCTCGTGGAGTGTGATGAATGAAAGCTTATATTCTGGCGGCCAGCTTGGCTGCTTTGCCCTTCGTCCAATCGGCAAGCGCCGCCACGATTGTGAACGGCGATTTTGAGCAGGGGACGGTTACAAATCCCGGGGGCTTTGATACTCTTGGGGATACGTTTGGGTTGCTCAGCACTGACCTGACGGGTTGGAGCATCGGCGGCAGTATTGATCATATTGGCAGCTACTGGCAGGCAGCCAACGGGAGCAATCAGAGCCTCGACATGAGCGGAGGCGACGCAGGTTCCATTTCGCAGACAGTGTCCGGTCTTATGATTGGTCAGTTGTACGAAATATTCTTTGACTTGGCAGGCAATCCCGATGGCGGCCCAGACCCGAAAACCTTGGAAGTGTCGATGACCCCCAGCATAGGCATGGCGACAAGTTACGACTTCTTTGTTGGTGGTGCCATGCCTGCAACCCACGCGAATATGTATTGGGAGCACAATATCTTCAGTTTTGTTGCATCCAGCACGTCGGCTGTTCTAAAGTTTGCCTCTCTGACGCATACACCATATGGCCCGGCTTTGGACAATGTGGGCATTCAGACTGTGGTCCCGGTTCCGGCGGGTGCGCCCTTGCTGATCGGTGGTCTTGCGCTCTTGGGCGCTCTGCGTCGGCGTCGTCGGGCAGCCTGATTGTCTTTGTATAGGATTCAACATGGCAGCCATTTGGCTGCCATGTTTGCTTTTGAACCCCTTAACAACCTGCTCTCATAGCACGTCACTCCATCACCATCCCCAGCACCGCTCCCGCCGCAAAGCCGCCGAGATGGGTTTGCCAGGCCAGTTGGCCGCCTGTGGCGAACCACAGGACCGCGTTCAGCGCCACCAGCCAGATCACCGACCGCGCCACGGGCCACAGCGGTAGCGCCTCGCTCAGGCGGTCGCGGATAGCCCAAGTGATCACGGCGCCGACCAGGCCGAACAGGGCGCCCGAGGCGCCGACCATGGGGATGGTCGTGTTGGTCAAGAGGCTGAAGCCTATGCCGCCGCCCAGCAGGGACGCGGTGTAGATCAGCAGGAAGGATCGCTGGCCCACCCGGTCGATCACGGCGCGGCCGAGGGACACCAGCGTGATCATGTTCACCACCAGATGCACCAGGCCGCCATGCAAAAAGCCGTAGGTCACGAACATCGCCCAGGGCTGGCCGGGGTAGTTCGGGTGCCAGTCATGCAGCAGGCCCGGCCAGAAGCCGAACCATGCATAGGCCAGGCTGCGCCAAGATGCCGTCCCCCACAGACCCAGATCCGCCCCCTGCATAAGCAGTTCGGGCAGCACGCACAGCCCCAGCAGGGTCCAGAGCGCCAAGGGCAGCCGTGATAACGGCATCGGGGCCTTCCTCAACCTTGGGCTCAGGGCCGAAGCGTGAATTTGCGGCTCAGCGTCAGGAATACGGAATTGGACTGGGCGGTGCCCGTGCTGGGCTGATCTAGGCTGCGGAACTGATAGCCCGCGGTCATCTGCCAATCCGGTGTCAGATCATGCGAATAGCTGGTGGTCAGGGTCTGGCGCAAGGCCTTGTCGACGCCGGAACTGCCGCCGCTGCCGGTGTCAAACAGGCTCATCGACAGGTCGAGCGATGACACCGCGTTGATCTGATGCTGATAGGTCACGCCCAGCGAGATGTTGGCCACATCCTGAT
>JANOBA010000125.1:0-5103 GCA_031411415.1 Novosphingobium sp. | reverse complement strand
CAGGGTATGCCCTGCTGGCTGACGGGCACTTGCGAGCCCTGACCGTCGCCGCTTCGTGACCCAGGGCCGAGCCGGAAAGTCCCCCTGCAAGAATCCGCTTTCCCGGCCATTCGCAACCAAGGATTTGTCAGCCAAGCCTGTCGCGTCAGGCACCCCCGCGCCGGCCACCAGCCCGTTCGCGTTTTCCGGCCCGCTCACCCTGAGCCTGTCGAAGGGTAGGTCCGGGCTCGCCGCCGGATGGATGTGTTTGCGCGGAGACGCGGAGAGCGCAGAGGGGGCGTGAGCGCCGCAGGCTTTGAGCACCAAGGCTCCCCGGCCTGATGCAGAAGGCGGCTTCGCCGCAAGCACAACATCTCTGCGCTCTTTGCGGTCTCTGCGCGAAACCCTCTTACCCCCTCAATTCACCCAACCAGCGCCTGCAAATCCGCCTCAGGCCGCGCGCCGTAGTGCGAGATCACCTCCGCCGCGCAGATCGCGCCGAGCCGCAGGCTTTCGCCAAGGCTGGCCCCGCGCACATGGCCATGCAGGAACCCGGCGGCGAACAGATCGCCCGCGCCGGTGGTGTCGACCACTTTGGCCACCAGCTCTGCGGCGACTTCGGCCCGCGCGCCGTCCGCAATCGCCACCGCGCCATCGGCGCCGCGCGTGACCACCAGAACCGCGACTTTGCCGGCGAGCGCCGCGAGGCCCGTCTCGAATTCCGTCTCGCCGGTCAGCGCCGCCAGCTCAAGCTCGTTGGCAAACAGTATATCAATCTCGCCCGCTGCAATCAGCGCGCGGAAATCGTCGCCATGCCGATCAATGACGAATGCGTCCGACAGCGTGAAGGCAACCTTGCGCCCTGCCGTTTTCGCCGCCGCGATTGCCCGGCGCATGGCCGCGCGCGGCTCTTCGGGATCCCACAGATAGCCTTCAAGATAGAGCACCGCCGCATCGGCGATCAGCGCCTCGTCAAGCGCCGCGGCGGGCAGAAACTGCGAGGCGCCCAGATAGGTGTTCATCGTCCGCTGGCCATCGGGGGTGACGAAAATCAGGCAGCGCGCGGTCGGCGGATCACCCGCGCGCGCCGCCGTGGCAAAATCGATCCCGGCGGCGCGGATATCATGGGCGAAGACCTCGCCAAGCTGATCAGCCGCCACCTGGCCGATGAAGCCGCATTTCGACCCCAGCGCGGCGAGGCCCGCCAGCGTGTTTGCCGCCGAGCCGCCGGAAATTTCGCGCGCCGGGCCCATCGCTTCATACAGCGCGCGGGCGCCCTCGGTATCGATCAGCGTCATGCCGCCGCGCGTCATGCCGAGTTCGTCGATCAGCGCATCGCCGCAGGGTGCCATGACATCGACAATGGCGTTGCCGATCGCAACGACGTCATACTGGGGCTTGTTCATGCGGCATCCTTGGACTGTTGCTTTGTCAATCGGCGCGCCTAGCGGGCGCTTCGCGGCGGAGCAAGGGCGCTTGGCGTTGACAGGCGCGGGCGGCGTGGCATGGCCGCGCGATGCACAGGATCATTCTTGCCGCCGGGCTGATCGCTCCGCTGCTCGCCGCTTGCGGATCGGGCGGCGGCAAAGTGCAGAGCGCCAGCGCTGCGCCCGCCGCCAGCAGTGCGCAGCCCCGCCATTCGCGCCTGCCCGCCGTGCGCGCCCCGGTGCGCGCCGCGCCGCCCGCCCCGCAACGTCTCGCCGCGCCGGGCCTTGAAGGCGTGATCGGCGCGACGCGGGGCGATATCATCCGCCAGTTTGGCCCTGCGCGGCTCGATGTCTGGGAAGGCGATGCGCGCAAGCTGCAATATGCCGGCACGGCCTGCGTGCTCGATATCTATCTCTATCCCGGCAGCCCCGGCCGCGAGCCGCAGGCGACTTACGTCGATGCCCGCCGCACCAGCGATGGCAAGGACGTCGACCGGGCCAGCTGCATCGGCGCCATGCGCCAGCGCGGCGGGGCACCAGTTGCGCCGGCAGGCGGGTAACCCGGGATTAAACATATCCGCCGATAAGCGGGCCTTTAACACGGGGGGCCTCATTCGATGTCGATGCATTTTCGTGAACTTGCCGAACAGGCTCTGGCCGACGGTGCAATTGGCTCAGACGAGATTCTCGAGCTGCGCCGCGAGGGCTGGTCGAACAGCGCGATTGATGCCGACGAGGCCGAAGCACTGTTCGTGCTCAACGATAATCTCGCCGATCACTCGTCCGATTGGGCCGACTTCTTCATTGAGGCAATCAGCGAATATGTCGTCAACGGGGTCATGCCGCGCGGCTATGTCGATGACGGCCAGGCCGACTGGCTGATCGAGCGGATCGACAACAATGGCCGGCTTGACAGCATGACCGAGCTGGAATTGCTGGTCAGGGTGCTCGAAAAGGCGCTGGGCGCGCCGCAAGCGCTGAAAGACTACGCGCTGGTGCAGATTGAACAGGCCGTGCTGACCGGCGAAGGCCCGACGCGCGGCGGCAGCACACTCGAAGCCGGCAATGTCAATGCGACCGAAGCCAGCTTGCTGCGCCGGCTGATCTTCGCGTCTGGCAGCGACCGCCCTGCGTCCGTCAGCCGCAGCGAGGCCGAAATGCTGTTCCACCTGAAGGACGCATGCCTGAACGCCGACAATGCACCCGAATGGCAGCAGCTGTTCGTTCAGGGGGTTGGCAACTATTTGCAAGGCTTCGGCGGCGGCGAAGCGCTGAGCCGCGAACGCGCAGCCGAGCTCGAAAGCTTCATGAACAATTCCGCTGCCAGCATCGGCGGCTTCTTCGCCCGAATGGTGCGGTCCAATCCGCTGTCCGGCTTTTCCAACTTGCTGGGCTGCGAGCCTGAAGCCGCAGACCTTGATGATGCCGCCACGGCGGCGCACGAAGTCACGTCAATCGAGGATGCCTGGCTGCAAGGGCAGATCGATGCCAATGGCCAGATCGATGCCTACGATCAGGCGCTGCTGGACTTCCTTGCCGAGGAAGAACCCTAAACCGTAAAGCTCTCGCCGCAGCCACAAGCGCCTTTGGCGTTGGGATTGGCAAAGACGAACCCGGCGGTGAAATCATCTTCCTGCCAGTCCATCGTGCTGCCCACCAGATAGAGCACGCTGGCACCATCAATGAAAAACACGCCGCCCGGCGTCTCGATGCGCTCGTCAAAAGCCTGTGCTTCGGTGACATAGTCGACCGAATAGGCCAGCCCCGAGCAGCCCCGGCGCGGGGTGGAAAGCTTGACGCCGATGGCCCCTTCGGGCGCCTTGGCCATCAGATCGGCAACCCGCGCTTCGGCGGCCGGGGTAAGCAGGACGGCGGCGGGCCGTTGGCGGGTGGTGGTGGCCATCACAGCATGCCCAGTTCGAGCCGGGCCTCATCCGTCATCTTGGTCATGTCCCACGGTGGGTCCCAGACCAGATTAACCTCAGCATCGCGCACCCCGGGCACCGCCGAAACGCGCAGCTCCACTTCACCCGGCATCGATTCGGCGACCGGGCAATTCGGGGTGGTGAGCGTCATGCTTACCGTTACCGAGCCTTCGTCCGAAACATCGACGCCATAGATCAACCCCAGCTCATAGATGTTGACCGGAATTTCGGGATCGAAGATTTCCTTCAGCGCCGCGACCACGCCTTCATAGATGTCGCCGCCCGGCGCGCCGGACGCCTGGCCTTCGGGCGTTTCGGCGAGGAAGCCCTCCAGATAGTCGCGCTTGCGGGTCAGCTTTTCAGCCGGTGTTTCTTCAACATCAACCCGTGCGCGCGGCGGAACAGGCACGCTTTCCACCTCTTCGACCTCAAATTTTGGTGCTTCGCCACTCATCCGAAAATCCTTTTGGTCCGCTCGATCCCGCGCAGCAGCGCGGCGATATCGCTTTCATCGCTATACAATCCGAAACTTGCCCGCGCGGTCGCCGGCACGCCGAGGTGCTCCATCAGCGGCTGCGCGCAGTGATGCCCGGCCCTGATCGCCACATTCTCTTCGTCCAATATGGTGCCGAGGTCATGCGGATGCACCCCCTCAAGCGCAAAACTGACAATTCCGGCGCTTTCTTCCGGCCCGAACAGCGTGACTGAATTGAGTTTGCGCAGTTCATCGCGCAACTGGCGCACCAGCGCATCCTCATGGGCACCGATCACATTGATGCCGATTGCCTCGACATAGCCCACCGCCGCCGCAAGCCCGATCACCTCGACAATCGCCGGGGTTCCGGCTTCGAAGCGCTGCGGCGGCTGGGCAAAGGTCGTCCGCTCGAAAGTCACCCGGTCAATCATCGCACCGCCGCCCTGCCAGGGGGGCATGACATCGAGCAATTCGGCCCGCGCCCATAGCGCGCCGATCCCGGTCGGGCCATAGAGCTTGTGCGCCGAGAAAACATAGAAATCACAGCCCAGCGCCGCGACATCGACGGCCAGACGCGGCACTGCCTGGCAGCCATCGAGCAACAGTTTCGCGCCGACAGAGTGGGCAAGATCAGCCGCGCGCTTCGCATCGAGCACCGAGCCCAGCACATTCGAGACATGGGCGAAAGCGACCAGTCCATGCTCCGGCGTCAGCATCGCTTCGGCGGCATCCAGATCAATCCGGCCATCTGCGGTCAGCGGGCAGACATCGATTTTGAAACCGGCGAGCTGCCAGGGCACAATGTTCGAATGATGCTCCAGCATCGACAGCAGCACGCGCTTTTTGGCGTTCAAAGTTTCTGGCCACGTCTGCGCAACCAGATTGATCGCCTCGGTTGCGCCGCGAGTGAAGACGATCTCGCTTTCCGCGCCGCCGATGAATGCGGCAACCTTGCTGCGCGCAGCCTCGAAAGCCAGTGTCATTTCCGCCGAGCGGGCATAGACGCCGCGATGCACCGTGGCATAGTCGCGGCCCATGGCGTTGACGGTCGCGTCGATCACCGCTTGCGGCTTCTGCGCGGTCGCGGCGGTGTCGAGATAGTGCCAATTGTTCGCCAGACCGGGGAATTCGGCTTTGATCGCGGCAGGTGAGAGAACGGCAGTATTCACACCAGCTCCCCCAACCGCGCCAGTGCCAACGCCAGCAAGCGCTCTTCATCCGCCGCCCCGGCAAAAGCCTCGGCAACGAACGCCTGCAGCATCAGCTGCTTGGCCAACTCCGGCGTCAGTCCTCGCGA
>JANOBA010000124.1:0-17430 GCA_031411415.1 Novosphingobium sp. | reverse complement strand
GCCAGCGACACGCTGACCGTCAAAAACATCATGAGCTATGGCCAGTTCCGTGAAAATTCCAGTTTCGACCTTGGCAGCAGCAATTTTGTCGTGCCAAACACTGATACGTCACCCATTTTCGGCAATGGTTTTGCCCTCAATCGGATCGACCCAAGGTTGACGACAACGGGCGGAGCACCGGGCGGTTTTGCGCTGCTTGCTGCGGCCGGAACGCCTTACCAGCGGATCATTCTCGATTCCGCCGGCCCGGGCACCAACACAGCGGCTGAATCGTCCTTCACCGAAGAATTGCAGCTGCAGGGTAAATCTGCCGACGGCAAGCTGATCTATGTGGTTGGCGGCTATCTTGAATTTGCACGCCCGATTGGCAACAACCAGCAGCGCACCGGTTCTTTCATCCAGTGCGTCAGGCCGCAGGATCTCAATTGCACTAACCCACTTCGCATTGGCTCGATTTCGGAATCGAACACCAGGCTGGCCTTCGACAATCATGGCATCTTCGCGCAGGCAACCTACAATTTCACCGACAAATTGGCCCTGACCGGGGGCATACGCTACACGTTCGACAAAATCGCGGGCACCGGCCAATCAACGAGCCTGTCGATAGTTGCGGCTGGGACTGCACGGGCATTCAACGATCCGGTATCCGGTGTGCTCGCTGTGCGCACTTGCTCCGACAGTGTCCGTCACAGTGTGGCTTTGGGTGGATTGCCCGGTCTCGACACCAGCTCGTGCATAACGCAGCTTGAGAACAAGTCATCCGCGCCGACCTGGCTGATCGGCCTTGATTTCAAGCCGACTGACGATCTGCTGATTTATGGCAAATATTCGCGCGGCTATCGCCAGGGCGGCATGAACTTCACGACTGTCGGGATTGAAACCTGGAAGCCGGAAAAGACGGACAGCTTCGAAGTGGGCGCCAAAGCCAGCTTCAACGGCGCGGTGAGCGGCAATTTCAATATTGCCGCCTTCTACAACAAACTGTCTGACCAGCAGGTCTTCGCCGCGTTTCAGCCGACGAATGCATCCGCTGCGCTCGGCATCCGCGGCAGTGGCGGCGTCATCAATGTCGGCAAATCACGCATCATTGGTTTTGAAGCCGATGCATCGTTGCTGTTCGGTGGCGGTTTCCGCATCGATGCCTCTTATGCCCATATCGATACCAAGGTGAATTCGGTCGATGCACCGGCCGTGGTGGGTGATGGCAGCCGACTGGGCACCCTGATGATCGGGACGCCGTATGGTTCAGTCGCTCCGAACGTCCAGGCGGGCTCATCGTTCGTCAATTCACCGAAAGACAAGCTGACGGTGACTGGCGGTTACACGCTGCCGCTTGATGAAAGTCTTGGCAGGCTGTCAGTCGGCGTGACCTGGGTGGCGCAGTCCGGCTATATCAATGACGGTTCGGTGCCGCAATTTGTCAACGGTCTCGGGCTCGGCTTCACCCCCGCCACCAATCTGGTCAACGCAAATATCGATTGGCGTGGTGTTGGCGGCTCGCCGGTCGATGTGTCCCTGTTCGTGGCCAACCTCACCAAGGAAACCTTCAACGTTGCCAACTCGGGAGCGTGGACCGGTTCGGGTGTGGCCGAAGTGCTGCTCAACCAGCCGCGCTTCTTCGGCGTCCGGATGAAATACAGCTTCGGCGGCAACTGACCCCAGCGCCGCAAGGGCTGATTGCAGCAATCTCAGGCGGCGGGACCCATCACGGTCTCGCCGCTTTCTGATTGGCCCAGAACCAACTTCTCCCGTAACCATCAGCCCAAAGCGCTGCCTGAACCCGCAGGCCCGCCGAGAGGATTCCCGAGACCATGGCATCGTTCAAAATTTACGAACGCATCGTTGATCTGCTGCGCGCAGAGGGCGTCGACACAATCTTCGGTATACCCGATCCCAGCTTCTTCGGCATGTTCCTCACCGCCGAACAGCAAGGCATGCGCGTGGTCGCCCCTCATCATGAACAGGGCGGCGCGTTGATGGCCGATGGCTATTTCCGCCTCAGCGGGAAGCCTGCCGTCCTCGGCTGCAACAAGGGGCCAGGCGTAGCCAATATCGCCGCAGGCGCAGCCTATCTCGCCAAGGAAAACGTGCCCGCCGTGTTCATCATGGCCCAACGCCAGCGCATCTACGAACACCGCGTGCGGCGCGGCAAGATGCAGTATCTCAGCCAGCCGCCGCTGTTTGCCGGCGCGATGAAATATATCGGCGTGGTCGAATATCCCGAGCAGCTGGACGAGATCTTCCATGAGGCCTTCCGCCGCGCGCTAAGCGGTGTGCCGGGGCCAACCTATGTCGAATTGCCGCTGAGCGTTATGCAGGCGCAGCTCGACCTGCCGCCCGCCCCGCTGCCAAGCCGCTATCGGCTAGTCCGCCAGCGCGCCGATGATCTGGGCGCGATCCAGGCGGCGGATTTACTGACTGCGGCCAGCTACCCGGTCATTCTGCTCGGCCAGGGCGCTTTCGTGTCGCGCGCGCATGACGCAGTGGCGCAGCTTGCTCGCAAGCTCGCCTGCCCGATCATCCAGACGCAGGCCGCCGAAGCCGTTCTCGAAGGGTTGGAGCCATGCACTTTCCCTTATGGCTCGCAGACCGCCTCGGCAGCAGTCGCCAAGGCCGATGTGGTGCTCGCCATCGGCACCGAGATCGGCGAGACGCTGCACTATGGCCGGGGCCATCACTGGGCTTCGGGTGATGCGGCGCGTAAATGGATCTATGTCGAGCGCGACCCCACTGCCATTGGCGTCAACCGGCCAATCGATGTGCCATTGGTCGGCGATCTGCGCGATGTCGTGCCCCAACTGACCCAGGCGCTGGGCTCGCTCCAACGCAAGGCATCGCCAGAGCTTACCGACTGGACCAATGCCTATGCCGCCGAAAAACAGGCGCTGATGGATTCCATTCCGAAGGCTACCGCCATGATCCACCCCGGCCAGTTTGCCATTGAGGCAACCCGTGCCCTGCCCAAAGATGCCGTGGTCATCCGCGATGGCGGTGCGACCAGCATGTATGCTTCGGCGCTGATGCAGATCGCACCACGCGATGCCCTGTGGAATTCAAACTACGGCGCCATCGGCCCCGGCCTGCCCAACGCGATTGGCGCACAGCTCGCAGTGGGCGACGAACGCCGCGTCGTGTTGATTACCGGCGATTCCGCGATGATGTTCCACATTGCCGAGCTCGAGACGGCGGTGCGCAAGAACTTGCCGGTGATCTGCATCGTCGCGGTCGACCATGCCTGGGGGCTGGAAGTCGCGTCCTACAAGGCAAACTTTGGTGCCGAAACACAGACCCCGGAAGCCAAGTGGGGCGACGCGGTCCGGCTGGACAAGACCGCCGAGAGCTTCGGTGCGCATGGCGAATATGTCGAGCGGGCGGAAGACATCGCCCCGGCCATCGCGCGGGCGCTGGCATCGGGCAAACCGGCTCTGATCCATGTTTCGGTCGATCCGGTTGCCAACAGCATCATCACCGACGTGCCCGGCTTCAGCGAGTTCCGCACATGGTTTGGCGAAGTGGGAGACAACCTCGGCGTCATCGGCAATTCTGCGGCGGCGGCCACGGCACAATCTTCGGACTCGTCATCAGGCAGTGGCTACTGATACCACATCGCTTGGGAGGCGGGCCGATGAGTGCTTCATTACCGTTGTTCGGCAAGCATTTTCATGCCGGCTATGTCGTCATCAATGCCGAAAAGGTCATGGCGAACATGCGCCGTGACTTTGGTGTAGCGAACTGGAAGGTTTTGCCTCTGCCCGCCGGATCGCCGGCTTGCTCCATCGCAATGGCTTATGTTCGGGGAACCATGATCGAGCTGGTCGAGGTGGATCCAGGCCAGGAGCTCATGTCGATCCACGCTGGCTGGCTGCCAGAGTCCGAGGACGGCGCGAGGCTCAATCACATAGCCTATATGATGGACAGCGAGGCGCAATGGCGGGCTGCCCAGGTGCATTTCGGCGAGGTGGGCATCGCCTTGCCGGTGGTGATGAAATTCGGCGATATTTTTGACTATTTCTACGCCGACACCACGGCGCAGCTCGGCCATTTTTCGGAATTCGTCTGCCTCGGGCCTGAAGGCCGGGAATTCCTCGCCAGTATTCCGCGCAATGGCGATGACTGATTTAGCAATCGCTCAATTTTTCTTGACTGCGGCCATGCCGGGTTGATAGCAACCGGCAGAATAGTGCGCCCATCGCGGATGCGCAGGAGAGGCCATGACTTGCCAGCCGTCCAATGTCCCGGCGCTCGAGAACGTCGATATCCCGGCGCTGCGGGAGAAATACCGGCAAGAGCGCGACAAACGGCTCCAGCAGAATGGCCAGAAGCAGTATGTCCAGCCAGTCGATGATTTCGCGGCGGTCTATGAAGCCGATCCCTATACGCCCTATGTACCGCGCGAGCCGCTTTCAGAAGACATCGACGTGGCCATACTCGGCGGCGGCTGGTCGGGGATTCTGGCCGGTTATCATCTGAGCAATGCCGGCGTCACCAGCTTCCGCAACATCGACCATTCCGGCGACTTCGGCGGCGTATGGTACTGGAACCGTTATCCCGGTTTGCAATGTGACAACGACGCCTTTTGCTACCTGCCGTTGCTCGAAGAAATGGGTTTCATGCCCTCGAAGAAATTCGCCTTTGGGCATGAGATCCGTGAACATGCGCAAGGCATTGCGCGCAAGCATGGCCTGAACGAGCGGGCGCTGTTCCACACCACGATCACCGCGCTGCGCTGGGACGAAGCAATATCGCGCTGGCGGGTCGGCACCGACCGCGGCGACGATATCCGCGCCCGTTTCGTCATCATGGCCAACGGGCTGCTCAACATCCCAAAGCTGCCGGGCATTCCCGGCATCCATGACTTCAAGGGCAAGACCTTCCACACCGCGCGCTGGGACTATGACTATACCGGCGGCGACCAGAAATACCCGGAGCTGACGGGGCTGGCGGACAAGCGCGTGGCTATTGTTGGCACAGGCGCGACGGCGGTTCAGGCGATCCCCTACCTCGGCGCACATGCCAAACAACTCTACGTGCTGCAACGCACCGCATCGACAGTCGACGAGCGCCGTAATCCGTCCACCGATCCTGAGTGGGTTGCGGGCCTCCAGTCCGGCTGGCAGCGGGAACGGCAGATCAATTTCAATCAGGCTTCGATGGAGACGATGCCCCCGGGAACGACCGACCTGATCTGCGATATCTGGACCGAGGTGAACCGCAACCTCAATGCGGAATCCGAGGTGATCGGCTATCCCCAGTCCATCGAGGAATACGTCGCCCGGCGCGAGGTCATGGATTACCGCATCATGGAGCGCCTTCGCGCGCGCATCGAGGCAATTGTCGAAGATCATGACACGGCGGAAATCCTCAAGCCCTACTACCGCTACCTGTGCAAACGCCCGGCTTCCAACGATGACTATTACCCCACGTTCAACCGGCCCAACGTCAAGCTGTTCGATGTCTCTGCAACGCGGGGCGTCGAGGCGATGACCGAGAAGGGCTTCGTCGCGGGCGGGGTCGAGTATGAAATCGACTGCATGATCTTCGCCAGCGGCTTCGAAGTTACCAGCGACCTTGATCGCCGGTGGGGGATTGATGTCATCGAAGGCCGGGGTGGCGTGTCGATCTATGATCACTGGGCAACCGAGTTCCGCACCTTGCACGGGGTGATGACCCACGGATTCCCAAACCAGTTCTTCACCGGGCTGATTCAGGGCGGCGTCAACGGATCAATCACCGAGAACTTCAACCAGCAGAGCCAGCATATCGCCTATATTATCAGCCAAGCTCTGGCGCGCGGTGCCGAGGTCGTCGAACCCAGCCTCGAAGCCCAGAACGCCTATGTCGATCACATCAGGGCAACCGCGATGGATAATACCGCCTGGGTTGCCGAATGCACCCCCGGCTATTTCAACAATGAGGACGAGCAGGTGGTGACGGAGACCGGGGACAAGAAGTTCCGCTCCTATCTCGGCGAGATCTATGGGCCGGGCTATTATGCTTTCGAGAAGCTGCTGATCGACTGGCGCGACACGGGCAATCTGGAAGGACTGGTGCTGAAGGGGGCGGCCTTGGCGGAATGACGCAATTGCTGGATTTTGTGCGCGGCGATGCGACCGGCCTTGATATCCCGACCCATGTTGAAGCGCTCCGCACGGCCGGGGCTGAATTCCTTACACTGGCCTTCTGCGCTTTCGGCTCACTCGGCCGTGACAATCAGGTCGCCCGGATTACGCGCTTTGAACCTTGTGCCGGTGGAAGCACCGGACAGAAGCTGCTTCTGTCGGTCGAATACGAAGTGGCAGACGCGGCGCTGGAGACCGAACTGTTCGTCAAATTCTCACGCGACTTCATCGATCCGATCCGGGACCTCCAGCGGCATGAGATGCAATCAGAAGTGCGCCTCGGCGCACTGTCCCGGCACCCTGCGTTTCCGATCACCGTCCCCACCACCTATTTCGGCGACTTCCACGGCCAATCGGGAACTGGCCTTCTGATCACCAGCCGGGTGCGCTACGGTGAAGGCGCTGTCGAGCCGCAGCAGTCCAAATGCATGGACCTCGATGCGGGCGATCCGCTGGAATATTACCGCGCAGTCATAACCGCCATCGCCCGGATCGTTGCCGCGCACAAATCAGGTCGCCTGTCACCGGAGGTGGAACAGACCTTTCCCTTCGACGCTGAGGCCTCCTTATCCGAAGACCGCATCCCCTACGACGAGGCCCAGTTGCGCGCGAAGTTTGCCGGCTTTGCCGCACTGGCTGCGCAGGCCCCGCAACTCTTTCCAGCCTCTATCATCGCGCCGGAATTTATCGCTCGAGTGTCGGATGAAGCTGTGCGGTTCCTGGCCCACGAAGCCGCGATCAAGCGCTTCCTCCATGCCGATCCCGATTACATCGCGCTGTGCCACTGGAACGCCAACATCGACAACGCGTGGTTCTGGCGCGATGCGGCGGGCGTGCTGCAATGCGGCCTGCTGGACTGGGGCCGCGTCCGCCAGCTCAATCTTGCCTATGCGATCTGGGGCTGCATGTTGCGCGCACCGCAATACATCTGGGACGTTCACCTCGATGAATTGCTGACCCTGTTCACCGATGAGATTCATGCCGGCGGAGGGCCAAGGCTGCAAATTGGCAAACTCCGGCTCCACCTCGATCTCTATGTGGCAGTGATGGGGCTGGCGACCGCCAGCGTTGCGCCCGAGCGCATCCTGTTTCGCCTGCCCGAAGCCATTCACGCATCCGGGCCGCTCGATCCGGTGTTTCAGAAGAGCGCGCAGGCCCGCAACTTCCTGCAGATCTACACCAACTTTCTCGGCCTGTGGCAGAGCCAGGATTTCGGGGCGAGCCTCGATCGGATGCTGAAGGCCTAGTCTGCCTTGGCCATGGCGAAGCTATATTTGAGATGCTCAAGGAACCCCGCCGGGGCAGCGGTAATTTCCAGCGGAACATCCGAATGGCGAATGGCATCGGCCTGCGCGGCAATATCCTCGATCGTCCAGTTGGTGCTGAACACCCCCGGCGTCTCGACGACATAGGCCCGCGCCACCCGGCCCGCCGCCGAGATCAGCATCTCGCCGGTCATCGGGCAGCTCTCATGCGCCAGCCAGCCCACTGCGGGCGACACCCATTCCGGCGGCATATCGGGGAAGCTGCTGGTGTCGAGGCCTTCGGACATGCGGGTTTCGGCCACAGGCAGGATGACGTTGCATTTGACGTTGTGCGCGGTGCCTTCGAGCGCAGCGACGCAGGCGAGGCCATGCGTGCCGCCTTTGGCCGTGGCATAATTCGCAGCACCGCTGTTGCCATAAAGCCCGACGACCGAACCGGTCAGGACAATCCGGCCATAGCCAGCCGCGCACATCAGCGCGAAGGCCGGGCGGACAACGTGAAACGCGCCGCGCAGATGCACATCAAGCAGTCCGTCGAAATCCTCATAGCTCATCTCGGCAAGCGGCGAACGCCGGACGATTCCGGCGCTGTGTATCAGGATGTCGATCCGGCCAAAGCTGTCCAGCGCCGCCTGAATGATCGCCTTGCCGCCTTCGGCCGTGGCGACGGATTCGGTGCAGGCGACGGCTTCTCCGCCCGCTGCCTTAATCTCCCGCACCACCTCTTCGGCCGGACCAATGCCATCACTCTCGCCGCGGAGACTGCCGCCGGGATCATTGACCACGATCTTAGCCCCGCGCGATGCAAGCAGAAGGGCGTGTGCCCGCCCCAGCCCCCGGCCCCCGCCGGTTATCACCGCGACCCGGTCGTCAAACCGCATGTCATCCATTTTGCTGCCTTCCAGGATTCTACACCATGATTCCGAGGGGAACCTTGCCTTCGCTTCCAACCTCGAGCCGCCCAAGGCCATAGTCGCCCTTGATCGTCGTGCGCTGCACCCGGCGCGCAAATTGCGGCGGGTAGCCGGCAGCTTTGTGAATGAAGCGCCAATTGTCCCAGATCGCCATGTCGGTTGGCTTCCAGCTATGGAAATAGGGCGTCATCTTTGCCTCCATTTCCGCGAACAACGCCGCGAGCAGGGCGTCGCCTTCAGGTGTCTCCATGCCCTCAATCCCGGCAGCCTGCCAGGGCGCGGCGTGCAGCACTTTTTCCCCAGTCTCACGCTGCCAGATGGCCGGATGAACCGAACGTGGGGCATCTTTGGTCGCTTCGAGCAAGTCGGTAATTACCTGCCGCATTTGTATCGCTTTGAATGAAGCTGGCCGCCCGAACCGCAAATTCATAAACATAAGATGCGAATGATAGACAATGTTGAGTTGCTCGAACCGGCGACGCAGATCGGGATCTATCGCCTGATAAAGCTGGATGCCGTCGGCAAATCCGGTCAGCCCTCCTTCGGGCGAAATCACCAGCGAACGCAGAACACCGCCCCGGTTGAGCTTGTCGGTATAGCTGGCGTCGAAATGCCACGGGACGAAGCCTGACAGCTGCCGACCGTCGACTTCGAAAATGTCCTCGTAAGTGAAATCGACCATGCCGGGCACATCGCCATCGGCGACCGGCACATCGAGGGCGTGGCCTTCCAGCGGGCCGAACACTTCGCTGAGCGCGACCTGCATCGCGTTGCTCGGCTCCATATCTTCGAACACGATCATCCCGCGATCGTTGAACACATCGTTGATCTGCTGCCGGACCCTGGCATCCGCCGCATTGGTCAGATTGACGCCGGTTATCCTGGCGCCGAACGACAGCTCATCCGACAGCGGCCTTACCTTGATAGTCGTCATACCAGCACCTCTGCTTGCGCGTCCATCAGCCCGGAAGATTGAACCAGTACAGCGAGATCGCGACAATCTTGCCGTCCTTGAAATCGAACTGCTCCATAACTTTGCTGGCAAATTTGACGCCGGTTTTGCTGTTGTGTCCTTTGACATCGAGCTCGACGATCATAGAATTGGGGTCTTCGGAAAAGTAGCAGCCAAGCGTAGTGAGATAATCGGTCTTGTGGCCGGTCTGTGGGATCAGCTCCCAGCATTTCTTGAAACCATCGAGGCCCTTGTGAACGCCGCCATAGGCGAGCAGATCAGGCTCGCGCAGTTCGAATTCGGGATGAACCAATGGCGCCATCGCATCCCAATCACTCTTGAACAGCAAATCGACAAAGGCGGTTTTTACATCGGCGTTGGCATGGTGCTGCGGTGTCAGCGTGGGAACGCCGTTTCCTTGCGAAATCATCTCAGGCATTGTCTTCTCCTTGGATTATGCTGCTTGTGATTGCGGCCAGACTGCAGCGGCCAGTGCTTGTGCCTGTGCTCCCTTGCCGCCCGCCTCGCCCTGGAGGAATTTCAGGCGGTAGGTCCAAAGATGCAGCGGATATTCCAGCGTCAGGCCCATCGCGCCGGAAAACTGGTGGCAATCATAGATGATCTTGCGGATCGCTTCCTGCGCATAGAGGCAGGCGACGGCGGCGCTTCGGTCATCGTCAGCAAAGGCCGCACGGAAGGCCAGATTGCGGCAGGCATGAACGATCTGGGCGTCATCGGCGAGCCGGTGCTGGATCGCCTGAAAGTGGCCGAGCGGCTGTCCGAACTGCTGGCGATCCTTGACGTATTGCACAGTCTGGTCGAGCGCCCCGCGCATCAGCCCGGCGGCCTCGGCGGCAATGCCGATCAAGGCCCTGCGCCGGATCGCGGCGGCCCCGTTCCCCGTATAGTGAACAGCCCCTGCAGGGACAGTCCACAATGCAGCGAGGGGATAGGCAACAACGCTCTCGATTACATCGAAGTCATCAGGCGACGGCGACCCGACCAGCACGCCACCATTCTGAAACAGGCAAACCGATTTGGCCCGGTCAAGGTAGCGCGCCGGCTTGCCCAGCCCCCAGGCGAACGCCATCGGCGCATCGCAGCGGCCCGTCAGCGGTCCGATCAGAGTGGTGGCTGCCACTTCGGCTCCGACCGGACAGCTGGCGATCTCCTCGATCATCAGTGCTGCATCGAGGGGGCCGAAACCCGGCTGGCTGGCGATCTCCAGAAAGCCGCCGTCGCCCAGCTCTGCCTGCAAGGCAGCACTGTATTCGACATAGCCATGCGCACCGGTCGGCGCACTGCGGAACGGAGTCAGCAGACCGTCAAGCGCGGTCATCAGCAATTTCTGATCGGCTGAAAGATCGAAGTCCATGCTAAACTCCCAGCCCCAGCACATCGCGGGCGATCAGGTTCAGCTGGACCTCCGCCGCGCCCACTGCGATTCCGGCGGCGATTGCCCGCTTGTGATGTGTCGCAACCATTTTGTCCTGGTCCGAAGCGAAGAGGTGCGGTGTCCAGTCGAGCACGAAATCGGCTACCGTGCGTTCGGCATTGACCGTCGCAATCCGCGCGATGCTTGTCGTCCCGGTCGAAGGGCTGTTCTTCGAACGGTGATCGACGACTTCATAGACGATCAACTTGGCCGCTTCGCATGCCGCATAGGCCGAAGCCGCCGCAGACTGTGCGAGTGCACCAAAGTCGTCATCGGCGATCAGCGCATCCACTGCCCGGTGAAGTGTGCGCAGCGCCAGTGCATAACGGGGGATGCCAATCCGCTCGAAGTTGAGCGCGAAGCGGACAACCTCCCAGCCCTTGTCCTGCGGGCCGAGCAGCTCGCTCTCCAGCGCCTCGACATCATCGAAAAACACCTCATGGAAGTCGCCGTCGCCGACCACGCTGGAAATCGGGCGGACGGTGATGCCGGGCCGGTCCATTGGCAGAAGGAACACCGATATAGCGCGCTTGCCAGGGCTGGTGCGGGCGAGCAGGAAACAGAATTCCGAGAGCCTGGCGTAGGACGTCCAGATCTTGGAGCCGTTGATGACGTACTTATCGCCCTTGCGCTCGGCTTTGGTGCGCATTGCGGCAAGGTCTGACCCGCCGGACGGTTCGGAGAATCCCTGGCTCCAGATCACGTCGCCCTGGCGCATGCGTTCCAGGTGGTAAGCCTTCTGCTCTGGATTGCCGTATTTCATGATCGTCGGGCCGATCCAGTTGACGTTGTAATACTGCGGCCCGCGCGGCTCGCCCGCCTGCCACATCTGTTCGCCAATGATGAAATGCTCCCAGGTCGAGGCATCGTTGCCGCCAAATTCGGCTGGCCAATGCGGCACCAGCAGCCCCGCTTCATCGAGCTTTGGGCAGAACACTTTTGAAAAATCGGTAACCGCCTGAGAGCCTGGGCTCAGCGCTGCCATCTCCTCCCAATCGGCAGGCAAGTTCGCTTGCAGGAAAGAATCCACCTTGCCGCGAACCGCCTCCTGCTCTTCAGTCCAACCAAATTCCATCCG
Organism: Novosphingobium sp.; assembly: GCA_031411415.1. GTDB lineage: Bacteria > Pseudomonadota > Alphaproteobacteria > Sphingomonadales > Sphingomonadaceae > Novosphingobium. The sequence goes on along the minus strand of JANOBA010000124.1, from coordinate 5,667 downwards.
AATATATTTCCATATTGTGGCAATAAAGCCCTTGGGCGCTTGCTCATAGCCAAAACCAATGCCACCTCATGGTCAAGCAGTTACTAGACATATTGTCATAATGTGGAAATCTGAGATTCGGGCCGATATGAGAAGTCAAATCAATATCGATCCGGCTGCAACTGGCGGCGCACAGGCCATCCGCCGCGCTGTCGAAGTCGTGCGTACAGTTGCCCAGATCCAAAGGTCGGGCGCGAGTCTGACCCGCGTCGCGCTCGCCTCCGGTCTCAGCATTTCGACCTCACACCGGATCCTTCGCTCGCTGACTGAAGAGCGGCTGCTGCGCTATGATGACATCGGGAAGTGCTATCATGTCGGCCCGCTCGCCTTCGAACTGGGGCTGGCAGCAGAGGGCGACGTGCGGACAGGCTGGCGCGATACCGTTGAGCGCATTGCCCGCGAGACCCGGCTGACGACCTATCTTATGGCGCGCTCGGGCAACGAGGCGGTGTGTCTGGTCTGCGTGCAAGGCTCGACAGCACTGCGCGCCATGCCGATGGAAGTCGGACAGCGCCTGCCGCTGGGCATCGGGGCAGGCAGCCTTGCCATTCTGGCCACGCTGGACGACGACGATGTTCACCATGTGATAGCCGCCCAAGGTGCGCGGCGCGACCTGTTCCCAGGAAGTTCTGCCAAGGTAGAGCAGATCCTGAAGCGCGTCGAACTTACCCGGCAAAGGGGCTATTCCGTCAGCTGCGGAACCGTAGCGCTTGGCGTCATTGGGGTTGGCATGGCGATAGCGCCGCACCGGGAACTGTCTCAGCTGGCTATCAGTGTCTCTGCGGTGGCGGATAGCATTGAGCGCTCGGAAGCGCAGGCATTTGGCGCCTTGATTGCGGCTGCGATCCGCGACAACCATTCCGCAAGGGGGCAGTAAGATTATGGACCCGCGCCTGCAGGAAATGCTCGATCACTACGAGATCCGCAAACTGCTCACCGAATATTGCCATGGCTGCGACCGGGGCGATGCTGCGTTGATGGCGAGCGTTTATACCGGCGATGACAGCTTCGATGACCACGGGACGGTGCAGGCTCCGGGGCCGGAATACGCCCGGATCATGGCCGGAATCATCAACGAGCGCACCGAGGCAATTTCGCATATTCTCGGCCAGTCCCTCGTCAAGGTCGACGGCGATGCGGCGGCGGCAGAGACGTTCTTCCTTGCCTTGTTCCAGGTGCCGGATGCCGATGCCACCGCGCGGCTAAGCCAGCTCGCCGGCCGCTTCGTTGACCGGCTAGAGCGCCGGGACGGCCAGTGGAAGATCAAGCATCGCACCGTGGTGCGCGACACTTCGATCACCCTGAAAATCGAGGAAGACCAGCAGGCCACCCGAGGCATGAAACAGGGTCGCCGCGACAGCAGCGATCCCGGCGTGGCGCTGTTCGGGATCGCGCATCGGGTAAATTCATGACGGGATTTATCGATGCCCTGCCCGCCAGGCTGGTCGAACTGATCAAGCGCAGCACAATTGCGGAATATGCCACTGTCAGTGCGGCAGGCGTGCCGATTGATACGCCGACATATTACTTTCCCAGCGCAGACCTGACATCGCTCGATATAGGCACCGGACTTGCCTATCCGGCCAAAGCCGAGCGTGCCCGGCGCAATCCGAAAGTCGGAATGCTGATTGAAGGTGGGGAGGACGATCCGGTGATCTCGATTGCCGGAATAGCGGCGGTTCGCGATGCTGATTTGCAAACGAACCTTGAGCGCTATCTCGCCGAAACCATTCTTTCGCCCAACATCCATCCCGGGCTGGTTCCGTGGGAGACGACGCGCAGCCGCCTCTATTACCTGACGCGAGTGATCGTCTGTATAACGCCGGCGCACATCCGCTGGTGGCCAAACCGCGCGTCAATGGACGAGGCCCCGACGGAATGGCACGCGGCTGCGGATACCGTGTTTCCGGCTTCAGATCCTGCCCCAGCGGGCAAGCCCAGCGCGCCGCCACGGTGGCAGCAGCGCAGTTGGCAGGACATGGCTGCAACCGCCTTGGCTCAGGGCCTGCCTGCGCATCTGACGCTGCTGGACACTGAGGGCTTTCCGATCCCCATCCGTGTGAAGCATTACCGCAAACATGCCGATGGCTTTGCCCTTCTCGTGCCGCGCGGAGCTCCTTGGCGGGAAGGCACGGCAACGCTTTCATTTGTCGGCAAAGAGATATTCATCGGCGAAGCCCGGCGGCACGGCGACGAGATGATCCTTCGGGTCGAACGCGCACTGCCAGTCCTGCCCACGGTCGACGACCAGGCCGGGCGCCAACAGGAGATACCCCTGTTCGACCAGCGGTTGGCAGACGAGCTCACGCGCCGGGGACAGGCTTTGCCATTAGCGCCCGCATCGCCGCCCGATCCAACCGCAGGCTGCGTCTTGCGCGCCGCCGCCTACGGCACGCTCGATTCAGCAGCTCCGGGTGGCCGGACAGAATTAGAAAGCAAAGCAACACGATGACCGAATCCGCTCAGCGTATACCTTCTGTCCGCCGCGAAGACTGGACCGACGAAGTGCGCGATGTTTTCGCGATCTACGAAGGCCCGCAGGCCTGGGAGAACGGCTCCAAATACAATTTCATGCACTGGTTCGCCAACCATCCGCCGCTGGCGCAAGGGTGGCTCAAATATAATCACGCGCTGGTCAGGGGCGATTTCCCACCAGCCTTGCGCGAAATTGTCATCCTTCGCGTCGCCCACCGCTACAGTTCCGAATACGAGTGGGATCAGCATGTCCTGATCGCCGGAGCAATCGGGCTGGGGACCGAGCATTTCGACGCCGTCATAGAAGGCCCCGATGCGACCCTCTGGTCTGACGTGCAGCGGCTCTGCTTGCGCGCGGCCGATCAGCTGTGTTTGAACCACGACATCGATGACGAGACTTGGAGCGCTTTGGCCAGCCATTTCGATGCCCGCCAGATGATGGAACTGTTGTTTCTCATCGGCAGCTATTCGATGCTGTCGTGGGTGCTTCGCGCTTTCCGCGTGCCGACGGAAAGCCCTGCGACATAATACGGCTTGACAATTTTATCACTTGCTAAAATTATGCCAGTGCCTGCACTCGTGAGGCTTGGCCATAAGGGGATGAGGATATTATGACGCGCCGGACCCGCATGTCGGCAATTGCCGGACTCGCCCTTGCAGCCACAACCGCAGCCACAATCAGCGCCCACGCGGAAGGCGGGCCGCCGCGGCCCACCATCACGCCCGATGGCGTCACCCATGTTCCCGCCTTCGATCTGCCGCCATCGGCGTTCATGAGCAAGGAAAGCACCGACATCCTGAAGATGCGCGCGATGATGCATGGCGCTGTGCCCTCGCCGAGCGACGATATCGCCACTGCCCGCGCCGGAAATGACCGGCAGCTGGCACCGATCATGGCGATGATGCGCGCGAAGTACCCGGTCGATATGGTCGAGCAGACCATTGGCGGCGTGCCAACCCGCGTATTCACACCGAAGGGCAAACCGTTTGATCGCCAGCGCGTGCTGATCAATCTGCATGGTGGCGCATTCTCCCTCTGCTGGGAAGGCTGCTCGGTGCTCGAATCGACTCCAATCGCCTCGGTCGGGGGCTACAAGGTGGTATCGGTGAACTACCGTATGGCTCCTGAGGCTGCTCACCCTGCCGGGGTTGAGGATGTGGCGGCGGTCTATCGCGAACTGCTCAAGAGCTACAAGCCGAAGAACATAGGGATTTATGGCTGCTCGGCCGGCGGTGCGCTGACCGGACAGGCAGCTGCCTGGTTCCCGGCTCACGGCCTGCCACAGCCCGGCGCAATCGGCATCTTTGGCGCCGGCGCGGTACGATTCGGCGCAGGCGATTCGGCCTATTTCGCAGGCTATGCCGATGGCGGGTTCCCGCCGCCGCCGCGGCCTGGCGATAAGGCGCAGCCTGCGATGGATCGCGGCTATTTCGCCAATGTTGATATGACAGACCCGATCGTCTCGCCCGCGCTGCACCCGGCTGTCATGGCAAAATTCCCGCCGACCCTGCTGATCACCGGCACACGGGCTCCGGACATGAGCCCGGCGATTGTCACCAATTCGGCGCTGCTCAAGGCCGGTGTGCGCTCCACGCTGATCGTCGCTGAAGGACAGGGCCATTGCTACATATACCTGCCGATGTTCCCGGAATCGCAGGATGCCTATCAGGTGATCACCAATTTCTTCCGCGACAATCTGAAATGAGGCTGCCCAACTCCGGCTTGAAAACGCCGGAGGCCAAACCCTTTGTTGCGATGGAGTAGGATCATAGTTGCGGCTGCGTGGAGAAGAAAATGCCAATTCAGGTTGATGCGGACGGCACGGTTCATGTCCCCGCCCACAAGTTGCCGCTATCAGCGGCGCTGAGTGAACAGTCGCGCGCCTATATGGCCGCAGCGCTGAGCCGCGCGCCAAGGACAGCCATCCCCGGCCCGTATGAATTTGCCACCGAGGCTGAGTTCAAAGTCATGGTCGACGGCTTCCGCGAGGCCATGGACAACGGTCACGGCAAGGCGATGTCGGACAGGTTGCTCGAGCAATTCCCGGTGACGATCAAGCAAAGCACAATCGGCGGCGTGCCGGTGGAAGAATTCACCCCGCTGGACGCAATTGACGAGGACCGCGTGTTGATCAACCTGCACGGCGGCGCATTTTATGCCGGAGCAATTTATATTGGCCGGGTGGAGTCCATCCCGATTGCCAACCTTGGCAAGTTTCGCGTCATTTCCGTTGATTACCGACAGGGCTATGAACACAAGTTTCCCGCTGCGAGCGAAGATGTCGCGGCGGTCTATGTCGAACTGCTCAAGGACTATGCGCCCGGCCAGATCGGCATCTATGGCGGATCGGCAGGCGGCGTGCTGGCGGCGCAGGCAACCGCATGGATTCTGGACAAAGGCATGCCAGCACCCGGCGCGATTGGCATTTTCGGTGCAGGAACGGGCGGCGCGGGCGATAGCGACTACTTCGCGGCCTATGCCACGGGACTGCCTGCCTCGCCCGGCCTCCTGTCGCGCGTTGCCAACGGATCAGTGGGATACTTCTCCGGCGCGAGTAACGAAGATTATCTCGTCAATCCCAACCTGGCGCCCATCGAATTTCGCGCGAAGTTTCCGCCGACCTTGTTGATCACCGGCACCCGCGCCTTCGACATGAGCCCGGCAATCGCGACGCACCGTGCTCTTGTCCAGGCGGGCGTCGATGCCTCGCTGCATGTGTTCGACGGCCTTGCGCACTGCTTTTACTATGAGGCGACGTCACCCGAAGGCGCGGATGCCAATCAGACGATAGTGAGCTTTTTCAAGCGGCAACTCAGTCCTAACCGGCAGAGCGCTTGAATGGCAAAAACGATCGTCATCACGGGAGCCGGAGCCGGATTGGGCCGGTCCCTTGCACAGCGATTTGCCAGTGACGGGGAGACGGTGATCCTGCTCGGCAGGACACTCTCAAAGCTGCAGACTCTGGCCGAAGAACTTGGCCCGATAGCCTTGGCGGCCGAATGCGATGTCGCCGATCCGGATTCGGTGCGATCAGCCTTTGCAGTTATCGCCGATAGCCATCCGCACATTGATGTTCTGATCAACAATGCCGCAGTCTATGAGCCATTCTTCATCGCCGATGCCACAGACGAACAGATACTGGCACCGCTGCT
>JANOBA010000123.1:0-3530 GCA_031411415.1 Novosphingobium sp. | reverse complement strand
AGCGCTTCACCGCCTCCCGCACCCGTCGCTGATTGTTGGATTGCTCCAACGGGGCAGCGTATAACCGATATGGTTCAAATTGTCAAGGAGATTGCATCGGGCGGCAGTTTGCGATGGACATTAATACGGATATTCCGTATAGCCTAATCATGGTATCCAGCCGGGACTTCGATTGGGACGACGGCAAGGCGGCAAGCAATCTCGCCAAGCACGGGGTTCCCTTTCCGTATGCGACCCGGGTGTTTCTTGATGCCGGAATGATCGACATCGACGCTTCCCGCCCGGGAGACGACGAAGTCCGCAGGAAGGCGATCGGCGCGATCGAGCGGCGCATTTTAGCGGTGGTTTACACCGAGCGGGAGGGCACGACCCGGATCATTTCTGCGCGCCGCTGCAATGCCAAGGAGGCAAGGTTGTATGGTGAAGTTCAGGCTCGACCCCGCTGATCCGCCCGCACTGTCCGAGGCACAGCGCACGCGTCTTGATGCGATGGGCGATGCCGAAATCACAGCGGCGGCAATGGCGGATGCCGATAATCCCCCGCTGACGGCAGGGGAAGCCGCGCGCATCGAAGCCGCACAAACCATCCGCCGCGTCCGTGCGCACACCGGCCTCAGCCAAGGCGGCTTTGCCAAACGCTATCGCATCAGCGTGGGGCGGCTGCGCGATTTGGAGCAAGGACGGACGAAAGCGGACAGCGCGCTGCTGGCCTACATGGCGGTTATCGAGCGGGAGCCGGAGGCGGTTGAGCGGGCGCTGGGGTGAGGTTGGGGATTAAATATACTGGCACCGAATCCACCGAATCCTTGTTTGGCGGCGAATGAAATGCCTGATGCCAGTCGGCATAGGCTGAGATTCCTGTAAATCCTGCACCTAAAAGAGCAGACAAGGTAAGCGCTCCCGCGACAATTCGCTCAAACCAATTGAATCGTTTTTCCGTATATAGCCGATGGCCATCGAGGTAGATTCTCCCATTCGTGTCGAGACCTATCAACATTAGGCCCTTCTGGGATATTGCATTGACTTCAGCAGGCCAATGCTCGGGATGGACATCTGACCGCCAATGTTGCGCTGTTCTATAGAAATCAGACTTGCTAATGGGTCCGTCTTCCATGGGACGCCTTCCTTTTTGAGCTCAATTTAGGCACTGAACTCACCCTCAAGCATCAATCATCTCCGGATCAAGCTCCCCCGCCCGGTTCTGGATGAACATGAACCGCTGCGCCGGGTCTCTCCCCATCAGCCGGTCGACCAAGTCCTTCACCGCAGCCCGGCCTTCATACTCCGGCGGCAGCGTGATCCGCAGCAACCCCCGCGTGGCCGGGCTCATGGTGGTTTCGCGCAGTTGGCCGGGGTTCATTTCGCCGAGGCCTTTGAAGCGGCCGACTTCGACCTTTTTGCCCTTGAACTGGGTCGCCTCCAGCTCGGCGCGGTGGGCGTCGTCTCTCGCGTAGGCTGACACGGAGCCGCAGGTGAGGCGGTAGAGCGGAGGCTGGGCGAGATAGAGGTGCCCGCGCCGAACCACTTCGGGCATTTCCTGGAAGAAGAAGGTCATCAGCAGGGTGGCGATGTGGGCGCCGTCGACGTCGGCGTCGGTCATGATGATGATGCGGTCGTAGCGCAGGTTATCGGGGTTGCAGTCCTTGCGCATGCCGCAGCCCATGGCGAGCGCGAGGTCGGCGATTTCGGTGTTGGCGCGGATCTTGTCCATTGTGGCGCTGGCAACGTTGAGGATTTTGCCGCGGATCGGCAGGATCGCCTGGGTCTTGCGGTCGCGCGCCTGTTTGGCGCTGCCGCCGGCCGAGTCCCCCTCGACGATGAACAGTTCGGTTTCGCCTTTGCCCTCGCCGGTGCAGTCGGTGAGTTTGCCGGGAAGGCGCAGCTTGCGGGCGCTGGTGGCAGTCTTGCGCTTGATCTCGCGCTCGGCCTTGCGGGCGAGGCGTTCATCCATGCGCTCGATAACATGGCTGAGCAGCGCCTTGCCGCGCTCCATGTTGCCCGCCAGGAAGTGGTCGAAGTGATCGCGCACCGCGTTTTCGACCATGCGCGCGGCCTCGGGGCTGGTCAGGCGGTCCTTGGTCTGGCTCTGGAATTGCGGATCGCGGATGAACACCGAGAGCATCGATTCGCTGCCGGTCACCACGTCTTCGGGCGTGATGTCCTTGGCTTTTTTCACGCCCACCAGATCGGCGAATGCGCGGATGCCCTTGACCAGCGCCGCCCTCAGCCCAGCCTCATGGGTGCCGCCATCGGGGGTGGGGATGGTGTTGCAATACCAGCTGTATGCCCCGTCGGACCACAGCGGCCAGGCGACTGCCCATTCGGCGCGGCCTTGCTCCTCGCCCGGAAAGTCCTGACTGCCGGAAAAGAACTGCGTGGTGACGCATTCGCGGGTGCCGAGCTGTTCGGTGAGGTGATCCGACAGCCCGCCGGGGAACTGGAACACGGCTTCGGCGGGGACATCGTCGCTGGCCAGCGAAGCCGCGCACTTCCAGCGGATTTCGACCCCGGCAAACAGGTAGGCCTTCGAGCGGGCGAGTTTGAACAGCCGCGCGGGCTTGAATTTTGCGTCCTCGCCGAAGATTTCGGGATCGGGGATGAAGGTCACGGTGGTGCCGCGCCGATTTGGGGTGCCGCCGAGGCTCTTCAGCGGCCCGGTGGGCAGACCGCGCGAAAATTCCTGCGCCCACAGCTCCTTGTTGCGGGCCACTTCGATGCGGGTGTGGACCGAGAGCGCATTGACCACGCTGACCCCGACGCCGTGGAGACCGCCGCTGGTGGCATAGGCCTTGCCGGAAAACTTGCCGCCCGAATGGAGCGTGGTGAGGATCACCTCAAGCGCGGACTTGCCGGGATACTTGGGGTGCTCGTCGACTGGAATGCCGCGGCCGTTGTCGCTGATTGTCAGCCGATTGCCTTCCTCCAGCGTCACTTCGATGCGATTGGCGTGGCCCGCCACCGCCTCGTCCATCGCATTGTCGAGCACTTCGGCGGCGAGGTGGTGCAGCGCGCGCTCGTCCGTGCCGCCGACATACATGCCGGGGCGGCGGCGGACTGGCTCCAGCCCTTCGAGCACTTCGATGGCGCTGCCGTCATAGGCCTCACCGCCGGAGGACGGGAGTTTTTCGAACAGGTCGTCTGCGGGTTTTGTGGCCATGATGCGGCTATAGAAGGCGCGGAGTCACGGCGGCAAGCGGGGGTTTGGGTTATCGACAGGCACCAAGCTTGGCGTGCGGGCTTCGACAGGCTCAGCCTGAGCGGAGTTTGGTTTTGAACCTCATAATAATCCCGCTCAGCCTGAGCTTGTCGAAGGCCCCGAGTTCACAGCAGATCAGTCCGCAAACCGCGCCGGGGCTGCGCTGACCACATCGACGCCCCCACTGCGCACCTGCCGCACTTCCAGCGCGCGCTCGATCGCGCCATTGCTGCGGAAGCGGAAGGCGCCGTCGAGGCCGAGGAAGCCGTCCTTGTCGAACAGCCGTGCGGTGGGGAAGGTCGTGCCGGGCCGCCAATCGCGCGCGACCCGCAAA
>JANOBA010000122.1:0-11967 GCA_031411415.1 Novosphingobium sp. | reverse complement strand
GGTGCGGCGGATCAGCCCGGCGGCATTGGCGATCAGCGAGGCCTTGCCGAAGGCGATTGCGCGCGCTGCCCGGCGCGGCGGCCCGAAGCGCAGCAAGGCTCGCCAGCCGGTTGCCAGCGCCGCGATCAGCAAGCACAAGGTGGCCGCAAGGAACGGCGGGGTGAATGCCAGAGTCAGCAGATTGGCCGAGCGACCAAGCCCATTGAACGTGAGGTCGAAAGTGACCGGCAGGTGCTTGCCCTCCATTGCCGCGCTCACCAGACCGAGGGCCAGACGCGCGCGGGCGGCGTCGGCCATGCCATAGTTATCGAGCAAATCAGGCTCGGCGACGATGACCAGCGGAAACATGCCTTCGTCCTGGGCATTGGCCGGGTTCACCCCGGCCAGATCATCGAGCACCGGATAAGTGCCGGTATCGTCGAGATAGCCCGCCAGCATCTGGGCATTGCCATCGCGCACCAGAGCAACCAGGCCGCCCGAAGTCATGCTCTGCACTGCCCCCGGATCGGGCAGGCGCCCGCCAAGGCCCAGCCCGCCCCAGCGCGAGCCCTCGCCGGGGCGCTGCTCGACTCGCAGGTCCAGCTTGCCGATCGAGGCCACAAGGTCGCCCCACATTGGCGGCCGGGCATCCGACAGATAGACCCAGCCTTTCTTTGCCGCATTGCCGGCGAGCGCGGGCGGCGCGGGAACTGCCATCCATTTGGGCAGCACCAACAGTGTCGGGCCAATCATCCGGCGCTTGGCGATAACCGCCTCGATCTCCTTGGCTTCGCTAAAGTGCGGCGGGGTGAGCACCAGCAGGCCGGGATCATCAAGCCGCCCCTCGCTGCGCGAGCGCGAGACAGCATAGCCGCGCCGTTCAAGCAGATCGGCGAAAGCGGCAAAGCCATTGAGCCCCTTGCCGCCGGCGTGGGCGCCGCCGTTGTTGGCCGAGCCAGAGCCCGCGCCAGAGCCGATCAGCCAGAGCAGCGCGACAAAAAGCGCGCCGCCCAGCACCAGCAGCGCGAGCACTGCGCGGGGATTGAATGGGCCAGCGCTGCTCTCGTTCATGCCGTTCTCATTCATGCCGGGGCCTCGCCAAGGCGGATATCCTGCAGCGCGAAATCGGCATAGGCCGCGCGCGCAGCTTGCCAGTCGGCAGCATTCAGATCGCGCAAGGCAAACAGGTCGCTCGACCCGCATGGCGATCACGCCGAATGCCTCGCGGGCGCGGGCTGGCAGGTAAGTCAGGCTGGCAATCTCACGTGCGGTGGTGGCCGGCTGCAACCAACTGGGCTGGGCCTCGGCGATATGGTGGACCGAGCGCTGGAGCAGCAGCCGCGCCGCCTCGCCGAAGCGGCCTTCGGCGGCCAGCCGGTCGGCATCGGCCAGCAGCGCTACCGCCTCGGCTCGCACCGGCGCCCATTCGGGCTCTGCTTGAGGTTTGGGCCTGCGCCTGATTTCCAGCAGCGGTTGCACCACCAGCCGCCAGAGCAGAAACACCGCGCCCAGCAACAGCAGCGCCCAAAGCACTTTTTCCAGGACCGGCCACGACATGCCGATCGCCTTGCCCAGCGGCTCGAACAGGTCGCGCAGCCATTCGCCGAGCTTCGCCAGCCAGTCGGGCGTCTTGGGCGGCGGCGGCATCGGGGGCAGGGGGGCGTACTGGATATCGGAGACGGCCCGCATGGCTTCCCAGTCGCGCAGGCTGTCGTTGGCCATGGTCGATCCCGCAATTGCCGGACATGGCCGGCGCACGCCCGCTAGGTGGCACGCCGCCGTGCCGGGTGCAAGCTGTGCCCGTTAACCACGCGCGCCCATCACCCTCGCCGGCTACCCTCTGGGGCGGGCCTGCGCATAAGTGCCCAGAATGCGGATTTCCTTGCAGTGGAAGGCTAATTCGGCAAGCGCGCGGTCAACTGCGGCATCGCCCGGAGCGCCCTCGATGTCGGCAAAGAAGGCCGTCGCGGCAAAGCTGCTGCCGTGCTGGTAGCTTTCCAGCTTGGTCATGTTGACGCCATTGGTGGCAAAGCCGCCAAGCGCTTTGTAGAGCGCGGCGGGAACATTGTTCACCTCGAACACCAGCGTGGTCATCGCCGGCTTTGCGGCCAGTGCGGCGGCATCCAGTGGCTGCTGGGCGAGCATGACGAAACGCGTCGTGTTGTCGGCAGCGTCTTCGACATTTTCAGCGACAATCTTCAACCCATAGAGTTCGGCGGCGATGCTGGGGGCGATCGCGCAGGCCTGCACATCGCCCTGTTCCTTGACGAAGGCCGCCGCGCCCGCCGTATCGGCATAGGCCATCGGCACGATCCCACGCGCACGCAAATAGTGGCGGGTCTGGCCGAGCGCCTGCGGGTGGCTGTAGGCGGCGGCAAAGGGCCCTTCTGTCAGCCCCATCACTGTGTGATGGATTGTCATGAAATGTTCGCCGACAATGCTCAGCCCGCTTTCGGGCAGCAGGAAATGAATATCGGCGACCCGGCCATGCTGCGAGTTTTCAATCGGGATGATCGCGCGGGCGGCGAGGCCATCCTTCACCGCATCGAGCGCATCCTCGAAGCTGAAACAGGCCAGCGGCAGGCAGTGCGGATCATATTCCAGCGCGGCGCGGTGGCCATTGCAGCCGGGCGCCCCCTGAAAGGCCACCGCGCGCGCCGGATCGGCGGCGGCAGCGGCCTGCATTTGTGCCACCAGGGCGATCGCGGGTTCGGGGAAACTGTGCATTATGCGCCGCCGCTTAGGGATTATGCGCAAATCCCGCAATGGGCCTTGCACTCGGCAAGAGCGATCACTAGAGCGGCGCGCAACTGCCTGATCCATTACCCACGGGGCCTTTTTCGATGGAAGACCGTTTCAACACCATCGCCGGCTGGACGCTGTTTTCCGGCATCGTCGCGCTTGGCCTGGCTAGCATCAGCGGCCACCATTTCCGCGCGGACAAACCGCATCGCCCTGAGACGATGGGCTACAAGATTGCCGGGGTGGTCTCCAGCGAAGGCGGCGCAGCGGCGGCCGTGCCAATCGAGACGCTGCTGGCCAGCGCTGATCCCGCCAAAGGCGAAATGACTTTCAAGAAGTGCGCATCGTGCCATACGATTGCTTCGGGCGGCGCCGCAGGCATCGGCCCCAACCTGTTCGGCATCGTGGGCAAGCCGGTTGGCAAGCACGCCGCAGGTTTCGCCTATTCGCCTGATCTGGCGGCCAAGGGCGGCACCTGGGACTTCAAGACGCTCAACGAATGGCTGACCAGCCCCAAGGCGATGGTCTCGGGCACCAAGATGACTTTCGCCGGGCTGGAAGATGGCCAGGAACGCGCCAACGTGATCGCTTATCTGAACACGCAGGGTTCCAACCTGCCGCTGCCCGCCGCCCCGGCCCCGGCTGTCGCAGCAGCAGGCGCGGCTCCGGCAGCAGGCGCAGCAGCGGCACCGGCAGCCCCCGCCGCCAAGTAAGCCACTGGCGAAACGAGACAAGCAAGGGCGGGGCCGTGGCTCCGCCCTTTTGCTATGCTGTTTTCAAGCGGTGCCTTGGCCTTTGAAGCCCTGCGCAATCACATACCACTCCGACGAACCCTTGCGGCTCGCGGGCGGTTTGGCATGCTTGACCGCAGCGAAATGACGCTTGAGCAGCCCGAGCAGCTCTGCATCGGTGCCGCCGGCAAGCACTTTTGCAACAAAGGCCCCGCCTGGCGCCAGCACGCGAATCGCAAAGTCTGCCGCCGCCTCGACAAGTCCCATGGTGCGCAGATGGTCGGTCTGCTTGTGGCCGACAGTGTTCGCCGCCATGTCGGACAAGACCAGATCAGGCGGGCCATCCAGCGCTGATTCCAGCGCGGCAGGCGCCTCGTCGGCCATGAAGTCCATCTCGAAGATGATGACGCCCTCCAGCGGTTCGGTGGGCAGCAGGTCAATCCCGGCGATCGCCGCTCTGGGGTTGCGCTGGCGCACGATCTGGCTCCAGCCGCCCGGCGCAATGCCGAGGTCGATAACGCGTTCTGCGCCCTTCAACAGGCCGAAGCGGTCGTCGAGCTCGGCCAGCTTGTAGGCCGCGCGGCTGCGATAGCCCTCTGCCTTGGCCTTGCGGACATAGGGATCGGCGAGCTGGCGCGTGAGCCAGCGGGTCGAACTTGCCGTCCGGCCTTTGCCTGTCTTCAGGCGCTGGCCAGCCCCGCCGCCTTTTCCTTCGCCCCTCATGATTTTTCGTTCCTCATGCGCCATCCCGGCGCGCGCGCATTACTTCGGCGCGCAGGCGTTCGCCCTCGCCATTGGCGGCGATAAGGCTGCGCAGAATGCCCTCGCGGATGCCGCGATCCGCAACCCCCAGCCGGTCGGCGGGCCACAAATCGAGGATAGCTTCCAGAATGGCGCAGCCGGCCACGACCAGATCGGCGCGCTCTCGCCCGATGCACGGCAATTGCTGCCGCTCGGTGATCGACATCGAGGATAGCTGCGCACTGATCGCCCGCATCGATGCCGCTGGCACGATCAGGCCATCGACAGCGCGGCGGTCATATTGCGGCAGATCGAGGTGCAGGCTGGCAAGCGTGGTGACCGTGCCGCTGGTGCCCAGCAATCGCAGCATGCTGCCGGGCTGGGTGGCTTTGCCAGAGGCCGCCGTGCGCTGGGCAAAGCCGGCGAAGCTATCGGCCACGCGCGCGCGCATCGCTGCATAGCGTTGCTCGCGCCCGTCCCGGTCTTCGGCTTCCGCGCCAAATGTCTCGGTGAGCGAAACGACGCCCCAGGGCACGCTCTGCCAGTCGAGAATGCGCGGCACGGTGTCGGTGCTCTCGATCAGGACCAGCTCAGTCGAGCCGCCGCCGATGTCGAAAATCATCGCCGGGCCATTGCCGGCTTCGAGCAGAATATGGCACCCCAGCACTGCGAGGCGGGCTTCTTCCTCGGTGCTGATGATATCGAGCGAGATTCCGGTCTCGCGGCGCACCCGGTCGATGAAGAGATCGCCATTGCCAGCCTGGCGGCAGGCTTCGGTGGCGACCGAACGCGCGAGATGGACATTGCGGCGGCGCAGCTTGTCGGCGCAGACCTGCAGTGCGCCCAGCGCGCGGTCCATCGCCGCCTGGCTCAGTACCCCGGTCTGCGCCAGACCCTCGCCAAGCCGCACCACCCGGCTGAAGGCATCAACAATGGCAAAGTTTTCGCCCGAAGGCCGCGCGATCAGAAGCCGGCAGTTGTTGGTGCCCAGATCGATTGCCGCATAGGCCTGCCGCGCTGCCGGCATATGCCGTGCAAACTCTGCCTGCGAAACCGCAGATTGCGAAACGCCGTCGGCTCGCGCCGGCGCGGCCCCAGCGCCTTGTGCCGCTTCGACCTGCATTGCCGGCGGAAATGCTTCCGCCATGATTCTTGCACTCTTTATCGTTCTCGAAGGGAGCATTGGCCCCCGTACCTGAAGCCTTTTCTAACCAGATGCCCCCCCTTCGGCAAGCCCGAAGCCTTGACGCCTTCCGCCGCCATGCCTAGAGGCCTCTGCCAATTGCCCCGTCGTCTAACGGTAAGACACCGGTTTCTGATACCGTTTATCGAGGTTCGAATCCTCGCGGGGCATCCATCTTTCCCGGACAGAGCGGCCTGCAGCCCCGGTCTGGGCGAGATTGCCCCGGATTGCCCGAGATTGCATTGCCCGCCAGTTCAGGCAACATGGCGACCATGAACAAAACCGAAAAACGCCTGATGCGCCGCCGCTTCTACAAGGCGGAACAAGAAGCAAGCTTTGCCGAGACCTTCAAGGTCGAAACCCCGCAGACGCAGGATCCGGCCTATCGGCTGGCCTTCCGCGATACCGATTTCCTGCTGCGCGAAGAGCTGCGCCCGGTGCGCTTCCAGCTTGAGCTGCTCAAGACCGAAATGCTGCTCGACGAGGCGGGAATCGGCTCGACTCTGGTGGTCTATGGCTCGGCCCGCATTCCCGCGCCTGAAGCGGCCGAGGCGCTGGTCGCTGCCGCCAAGGACCCCGAGGCCCGCAAGATTGCCGAGCGGCTGGCGGCCAAGGCGAAATATTATGAGGTGGCGCGAGATCTGGCCCGGCTGGCGAGCAGCTGCGGCATTGTCGAGAATGGCATGCGCCAGTTCGTCGTCTGCTCGGGCGGCGGGCCGTCGATCATGGAAGCAGCCAATCGCGGTGCCAACGATGCGGGAGCCGACACCATTGGGCTCAACATCGTCCTGCCACACGAGCAAGCGCCCAACCCCTATGTCACGCCCGGCCTGTCGTTCCAGTTCCATTATTTCGCGCTGCGCAAGATGCATTTCCTGCTGCGCGCCAAGGCCGTCGCGGTGTTCCCCGGCGGCTTTGGCACGCTCGACGAATTCCTCGAGCTGCTCACCCTGGTGCAGACCGGCAAGATGAAGCCGGTGCCGATCCTGCTGTTTGGCCGCGAGTTCTGGAGCAAGGTGATCAACTTTGAAGCGATGGCCGATGAAGGCGTGGTCAACCGCGCAGACCTGAAACTGATCAGCTGGGTTGAGACGGCAGAAGAAGCCTGGGCGGAAGTGACCAGATTCTACAGCTTAGACTAGCATTTCTACAGCCTAGACTAGCGTTCTGGCCACGTCGCCGAGATGGCCAGCAACCCATTCCGGCTCGGTCAGCATCAGATCATGGCCGGTGTCGATGTTCCAGACGCGCCCCTGTGAATTGGCGGTGAGCCGCGCCATGTCGCGCCCCGGGATTGTCTCGGTACAGATCAGGTGGCTTTCGGGAATCGCCCGCATTGCCGCCTCACCCCGCAGCACCAGTTTCTGGGCAAAGCAGGCCCAGGGTTGCGGCGTCAGGCGCGCATTGGTCCAGTCGGCCAGCGCCGGATCGTGGATGCCGAAGAAGCCCGCATAAAACGGCTCGGGCTTCATCACCAGCTCCACCCCATCTTCGACCCACATGCCCTGCCGGGTCTGATCGATCGAGGCGAAGGCGTGCTCGTGGAGTGATTCGCCGTCATCGGGATAGGCGGCATCAAGATAGACCCGGTGGCCGACCCGGCCGGGCGCGCGGTCGGCGGCGCCGGTTATCACCATGCCGCCATAGGAATGGCCGACCAGGATCGCGTCGGTCAGGTCTTCGTAGAACAGCAGATTGACCACATCATCGATATGCGCGTCGAGATCGATGCCGGGATGACGCTGATGGCTGTGCTCGCCCATGCCCGGAAGCGAGGGCGCATAGACCAGATGCCCTTCGGCCTGCAGCAGCCGTGCGACTTTCTGATAGCACCAACCGCCGTGTCCGCCGCCGTGAACGAGAACAAAAGTTGCCATCCGTCATTCCTTCGATAAGTTATCGACTGGTAACTTATCGGGAGTTGCCAACATGTCAATCGCTATCCTAGGCTCCGCCCCGTGACAGCCCCCGTTCCCACCCACAGGCGCAATGCCAGCGCGACCAAGGCCCGCTTGCTTGAAGCCGCCATGCGTGCATTTTCCGAATCGGGTTATTCGCAAAGCGGCATCCGCGAGATCGCCGAGCTGGCGGGAACCAGTTCGACCATGTTGCTGCGCTATTTCGGTTCGAAGGCGGCGCTGTTCGAAGCGGCCCTCACCGAAGCCATGCCCGTGGCCTCGGTGCTGTCGCACCCGCGCGAGCGCTTCGGTGCCAGCCTGGCGGCGGCGCTCCTCGATCCGCGAAACGCAATCCGCCCGCCGTTGATGATCGCGCTGGCTTCGGGCGATCCTGAAGCGGCAACAATCGCAGCGCGGGTAATGGAGACGCAGAGCATCGCCCCGCTGGCCCACTGGCTTGGCGGCGAGAACGGGCGCGCGCGGGCCTTGCAGATTGCTATGCTGGCGACCGGATTGGTCAGCTATTTGCGGCAATTGCCCTTGCCCAAGCTTGCGGTCGGTCAGCAAGATGGCATAGCCAGCTGGTTCGCCGCGACCGTTCAGGCAATTGTCGATGGCCAATAATCAGTTGCTTCCGGGAGAACCAGCATGACCAAGAAATCCACTCGCCACCTGATCGCGCCCGAACTTGCCAGCGCGCTCGAACTGTTTCCGCCGATGGATTTCGTGGACGTGGGCATCGCGGCCTATCGTAGCGGCATGGCCGGGCGCGAGTATCCGCCGCTGCCCGATGCGCTGGCGGCGGTGCCATGCGAGGAGCGCTTTATTCCCGGCGCGCCGGGTGATCCCGATGTGCGCATACTGCTCTACACGCCGCCCGGCGCAGCGGCTGGCCTGCGCCCGGGCCTGATCGAAATCCATGGCGGCGGCTATGTCATCGGCGCCGCCGAGATGAGCGATGCCTCCAACCGGCTGCTGACGTTGCAACTGGGGTGCGTCATCGTCGCGGTCGACTATCGCCTCGCGCCCGAAACCGCCTGGCCGGGATCGCGCAACGATAACTATGCCGCGCTGTGCTGGCTGGCGGAGAATGCCGCCGCGTTGAATGTCGATCCGGCGCGCATCGCCATTTCAGGCGGCAGCGCGGGCGGCGGCCACGCGGCGGCGCTGGCGCTCCATGCACGCAATTTAGGTGGCCCGGCGATCTGCTTTCAGTTGCTCGATTTTCCGATGCTCGATGATCGCACCTGCCTCGATCCAGAACCGCATCCCTATACCGGTGAATTCGTCTGGACGGTGGAGCGTAACCACTTCGGCTGGAAAGCGCTGCTGGGGCAGGAGCCGGGCAGCGACGGCGTCGACGAGACTGCCGCCCCGGCACGCGCCAATGACCTTTCCGGCCTGCCGCCCGCCTTCCTCCACATCGGCACGCTCGACCTGTTTCTGGAAGAAAACCTTGAATATACTCGCCGGCTGACTCGCGCCGGCGTGCCGGTGGAGCTGCATGTCATCCCCGGCGCCTATCATGGTTCGGGCATGGCCTTCGATGCGCCGCAATCGAAGCTGGCGGCGGAGCTGCGGCTGAAAGCACTGGCGCGGGCGTTAGGCGTAACACTCAGCGGCTAAGTGGAAGGCCTCGCGGGCATAGTCCATCGCGCTGACTCCGGCCTTCATCCGGCTGTCGCTGGGGCATTTGACTTCGATGGGGGCGTGCGCGGGCAGCGCGGCGATAATCTCGCGCAAGGGGAAGTCGCCGCGGCCGGGCAATTGCCGGTCGTGCACTTCGCTGAAATAGGCCGCTGATAGATGCAGCCCGTGGCCATCGTTGAGCTGGCCATAGAGCAGCAGCGCGGGATCGAGTGAGGCAATGTCCGCCGCGCTGCCGCCGCTGCGCACCAGATGCATCGGGCAGATGCCGAAGCCGAGGTTGGCAGCGCCCACTTGTTCCACAAACCACGCAGCCTGCCCAAGCGACTTGCAGCCCGGCGTCATCTGGCAGAATTCAAGCGCGACGTTCATGTCCTCGCGCGCGGCCAGATCGCAGAACCGCCCGATCAGATCGACTGCGCGTGCCGGGTCGGGCTCGAACACATGGCTGATCGCATGGCGCGCACCCAACGCTCGGCCCAACGCCAGACCCGCCGCATAGTCCGCCAGATCGAGGTCGGGTTTCAGCAGGAAGAACTCGGCGTTGATCATCACAAGGCCATGCGCATCCAGCCGAAGGCGCACTTCGCGTTCCATCGCCGGGGTCACGGTTGGGAAGACGAATTTGCCCTCTTGGCCCGCAATCGGCACGTGGGGCGCATTGGTGAACAGGCTGACCGCCGCATAGCCGCAAGCCGCCGCAATTTCGATCAGCTCGAGCGGGCCGACATCCATCGCGGTCAGCTGGTGCAGGCCAAGCGGGCGGGCCACCGTGATCAATCCACCCCGAAACGGTCGACAAGGTGCGAGGTTTTGCCATCCGGATCGAGCCGCCGCGCCACCAGATAGCCCGCGCCCATCCAGCCGCGCCGGGTCCACTTGCCAAACGACAGCCGCGTGCCGGGCGAGCCTGAGGCGGCGGGCAGCATCTTCACCCGCTCCAGCGCATCGCGCACGCCTTTGGGGGTCAGCGGATGGGCATCGGCAAAAGCATGGAGCAGCACGGTCGCAAGATCACGGTTGACTACCGGCACGCAATATTCCGGACGCCGCCCGAACGCCTCGGCGAATTCGTCGAGGAAGGCCTGGCCGACCTTGTTGCCCTCGTCATACTGGTCGAGCCCGGTCCAGCCTTCGATGGCTTTCCACATAGCCTGATTGATCCAGGCGTTCTGGAAGGCCGTGCCCATGAAGCGCGGCGGATCCCAGCCGAGCGAGGCCAGCGCCGGATTGGCGTGGACGATACCGAAGCCGAAACCGCAGTGGACCAGCGCATCTGGCCGAGCCGCGTGCAGCTTGCCGATAGCGTCACCCATATCCTGCGCGGTCTGCGCGATCTTGTGTTCGGCAATGATCGTCAGGCCTTGCGCCGCGCAGGCCTTGCGGAAAAAGCGCGCATAGCTCTCGCCGATCAGCGATTGCTCAATCACCACGCCAACGGTCTTGAGGCCCTGCTTGGCGATGAGGTGTGCCCAAACCACCGGCTCGTCCGTCATCGAGCCTTGCGGCAAGGCGAAAGTCCATTCGCCCAGCCAGTCATCAGTTCCGCAGACGCTGATCGCCGGGACATGGAAGCGCTTCTCGATCTCCTCGCGCACCGGCACGGCATTGTCAGTGATTGCCGGGCCGAACACCGCGAGGCAGCCTTCATCGACGAGCTCCGCATAGGCATCGATCACCGCCTTGACCGTGCCTTTGGGCAGACCTTCCACTTCGCGGAAGACGATCTCGACATCGCGGTCAATCAGTCCCGCCGCGCGGCCCTTGCGGAACACGAGGTTGAAGCTGTCGGTCATGTCGTCAAGCTGGTCGCGCGGGAAACCGGGGGGCAGCTTGAAGTCGAACAGATAGCCCAGCTTGATAGGTTCGGCGTGGCTTTCGTAGCTCATGGGCCGGTTCCTCTCAGATGCCAAAGCGCAGTTTGATCGCGCGGTAGCGTTCGATGAGCATGGCGGCGCGTTCTTCGCTTGTCACCATGGCCGCATCCGCCGGCAGGTGGTCCAGCACTTCGGCATGGCTGACCAGCTTCGAGCGGAACGTTGCCGGATTCTGGCTCATCAGGTTGCGATAGCCCAGATTGCCGGTCGGAAATTGTTGCGTATCGAGCCAGTTGTGCACCCCGGGATCCTGATGCGCGATGACGAAGCGCACCACCCCATCGGCATCGACTTTCGTGCGCGCCGGGGAATAGCTGACCGGGCGATAGAGGAAGTCCATCGATTCGACGAAGAAGCTGCCCATGCCAAACAGCCAGAAGCCATCGTGCCAGTCCATCTCGACAATCAGGGCTTCATCGGGCGCGAGCGCCCAGATCATGTTCGCCGCCATGCGCCCGCGCTTGGCATCGTCGGCGCTGTTGGCGCTCTTGTCGGCCGGGAACATATTGGGTTGCCCCGGATCGCAGACCCCACCCGAGGTTGCCCATGAATGATCCGGCCAGTCGCGCATGATGCCGGAAACGAAATCGCCCGCCCACTCCATCGCTTCCACCATGCGTTCGGCGGTCGGGATCGGACGCGGGGCGTCCATGCCAATGCGCTCGATAGTCAGGCTGGTGGGCCTTTCGCCCCACTGATCGAAGGCCTCGCGGATGAACAGCTTGCGGCTGCCCGGTGTGGTCGGGAGCCAGTTCTTTTCGCGCTGCGGTCCGCCGATGAACAGCTCGAAATTGCCGTCGCTGTCCGCCTCGATCTGGCTTCCCAGAATGTTGCATTCGGGCGTGTCGCCAAACGGCTCATGCAGCGGCGCGAAGTCGGTGCCGGGGATTTTTGCGGGCTTTGGTCCCTGCACCGTCAGGTTGAACCAGCGCGCGGTGCCCTTGCGGCCCGTAATCCGGTAGGCATGATCGCCCGAAATCCACGCCTGCCGATAAGTGAAATCGCAGACATCGCCGCCGAGTTTCATGTTCGGATGGGTGAAATAGTGGATTTGCGGGAAAGCCGGGTCTTTGGTTTCCAGCGCAAGATCGAAGGCCTGCCCCAGGTTTTGCGTGAGGAAATGATAGCCATCGGCGCGCATCAGCGGATGGGCCGGATTGGCCGGCTTG
>JANOBA010000121.1:0-10207 GCA_031411415.1 Novosphingobium sp. | reverse complement strand
AATTGGGATAGCGGCGGATCAGTTCGCTCAGTGCAGTTTGCGCCTGCTGGGTGACCTTCTGGTCGCGGGTCACATCGCTGATCTGCTCGTAATAATTGAGCGCCACCAGATAATAGGCATAGGCCGCGTCGCGGTTGCCCGGGTGGATCGAAAGGAACCGCTGTGCCGACTGGATCGACTTGGAATAATCGCGTGCGACATAATAGCTGAACGAGCTCATCAGCTGGGCGCGGCGGGCCCAGGGCGAATATGGATGCTGGCGCTCCACCTCGTCAAACAGCGCGGCGGCTTCCTTGATGTCGCCGCGATCCAGCCGGTCTTTCGCCGCCTGATAAAGCGTATCGACATCGCGGGCGACATAGGCCGTATCACGGTTCTTGGCGCCCTTGCCGCCACAGCCCGCAGTGAGCAGCAGGGCAGTGGTTGCAGTGGCGAGGAGCGCGAGCCTGAGCGGCGATTTGGTCAACATGGGCGGACCTATAACCAGCACGAGCCTGAACGCCAAGTGAAAGGCGTGGCAGCTATCCCCGACATCGCAAAACCGGCGCGGCTCGTCGCAAGCGCCCGCTGGTTATGGCCTGTGGGGATTTTGCTCAGGCCGGAGCGAGAATGGCTGCTTTCGAGAACCGGAGCGCAGCGGCCATCTGGGCCGTGAGCACCGGAAGCGCAGGAAGCGGCCGTTCGCAGCCAGGCAGGGGCGAAATCCCGGCAGGTCTCAATCCATGTGCTTGATGCCGACGCGCAGGTAATCCCACCCGGTAATCAGCGTCAGTGCGGCGGCGGCCCATAACGTCGTGAGACCGACGGTGTGCGGCACATTCGCTTCAAAGCCAGCAATGACGAAAGTCCAGCCCGGCATGGCCTTGCCCAGGATCAGCGCGCCCAGCGCGACCATCTGGAATGTAGTCTTCCATTTGGCGAGCCGGCTGACCGGCACCGAAACCCGCAAGCTGCCAAGAAATTCGCGCAGACCCGACACTGCGATTTCGCGAATCAGGATCACCAGACCCGCGATGACATGCAGATCGCCCACAAATGGCCCGGTCAGGATACCTTGCGCGGCAAGCACCAGAATCACCGCTGCAACCATGATCTTGTCGGCAATCGGATCGAGGAAAATGCCCAGCTTCGAAACCGCCCCTTGCGCACGGGCAAGATAGCCGTCGAAATAGTCAGTGATGCCCATCAGGCAATACAGCGCGAAAGCCAGGCCATAGCCTAGCTCCCATGTCGGCCACCACATCAGCGCCACCAGAACTGGCAGCGCGACGATCCGCGACAGGGTGAGCAGATTGGGCAAAGTCAGCATCGCGCCCATGCATAGCTGGTAACACGGCTGTACAAAAGAGCGGCCAAAAGACTTGCCGGGGAATATGCTTCGGTTAGGGTCGATGAACGGGAAAAGGCTGCCAGAGGGCTTATGACGACAACGACCCATCTGCTGCGCCAGCGCCGCTTTCTGCCGCTGTTCGTCACGCAAATCCTCGGCGCGTTCAACGATAACCTGTTCAAGAACGCCATGGTGCTGTTCGTGGTTTACAGCGTTTATAATTCCGAGGCCGCCGAGGCCCGCTTCAGCGCGCTTGCCTCGGGCCTGTTCATCCTGCCGTTCTTCCTGCTCTCTGCGCTCGCCGGTCAGCTTGCCGATATGCGCGACAAGGCGCGGATCATCCGGGTGATCAAGTTCTGCGAAATCCTGATCATGCTGGTTGGCGGGGCCGGGCTGGTGCTCGCCTGGCAGGGCCAAGCAATCCAGAGCCTGGCGATCCCGCTGATGCTGCTCGCGCTGTTCGCCATGGGCGTGCATTCGACATTCTTCGGCCCGATCAAATACGCGATCCTGCCGCAACATCTCAAATCGTCCGAAGTGCTGGCTGGCACCGGGCTGGTCGAAGCGGGCACTTATATCGCCATTCTGGCCGGCACCATTCTGGCCGGCTGGATCGCGGTGGAATGGGCGGCGATTGGCGTGTTCCTCACCGCCATCGCCGGCTATCTGACCGGGCGGCAGGTGCCCCCTGCCCCGCCGCAGATTGCCGCCGAACCGCTCGATTTCAATCCGATCCGCTCGTCCATCTTGCTGGTGCGCAACACGATGCATGATCGGCGAGTGTTTCTGGCGATCATGGCGATCAGCTTTTTCTGGACCATCGGTGCGGTGCTGTTCATCCAGTTCCCGCCGCTGGCCAAAAACGTACTGCTTGCCAGCAAGGAAGTCGCCAGCCTGTTCCTGGTGATTTTTTCGGTCGGCATCGCCGTCGGTTCGGTCTCGATCAACGCGCTGCTGAAAGGCACGGTTTCAGCGCGCTATTCGCCGGCTTCGGTGATCGCTATGGGGCTGTTCGTCGTGCTGTTCTTTTTCGTCTGCGCCGCATGGGCGCCTGATCGTTCGCACCACCTGCTCGATACCACGCATTTCATGGCCCAGCCGCTCGCTGTTCCCTTGCTGCTTTCCCTGCTGGGCATTGCGATTGGCGGCGGCATGTTCGTCGTGCCGCTCTATGCCTTCCTCACCACCTTCGTCGATCAGGCGCAGACCGCGCGGACGATTGCGGCGAACAACATCGTCAATTCGGGCGCGATGGTGATCGGATCGGTGTTGGCAATCGGCATGAGCGCGGCGGGCATCCCGATCATCCACCAGTTGCTGCTCAGCGCGGCAATGTGCCTGGTTTCCGCCTGGCTGGGGCGCCTGCTCTATCGCGCCGAGCTGGACGCGGGAAAAATCAGCTGATGAACATCGTAACGGCCAGGAAAGCCGCGAGATAGGCGCCCGCCACGTCGCGCCAGTCGCGCCGGCTCATCCGCCATGCGCGCGGGGCTGGCGGCTCCGCTGCGAACACTTCGGGCGGCAAGCTCGCCCGGAAGGGATGACAGGCCGATTCGCTGGTCAGCACCAGACTGCGGCGAGGTAATCCAATTCGCGGGGCGATTTTCAGGCCAAGTCGCGGGGCAATAGTCAGGGCGGTTCTCATGCCCTCCTGTTAGGATTTGATTCACCAAGTCCGCAATTGGCTTACCACGCCCAATTCGGGACATCCCGATGCGGGACAGTGTGATTGGCGGGAGTTAACCGCGCAGCGCTTCAAGCTTCCGACAGCGTCAGGATATAGTCCCATTCCTCCGGCGTGATCACCGCCACCGACAACCGGGAAAGCTTGGTCAGCTCGATCTCCGCCAACACCGGATCAGCCTTGATCTGCTTGAGCGACACCGCCCGCTTCAGCTTCCGCACCGGCTTGACCTTGACCGCCGCCCACTTGCCGTCTGGATCGGTAGGATCGGCCAGCCCCGCCTGGCTGATCTGCGCTATGCCGACAATCTCTAGGCCAACATTGGAATGATAGAAAAACGCCTCGTCGCCGACTTGCATCGCCGCCAGATTGTTGCGCGCGCGATAATTGCGCACCCCGTCCCAGGTGCCTTCGCCTTCCGCCACAAGGTCATCCCACGAATAGGCATCGGGCTCCGACTTCATCAACCAATAGCGTCTGGGAGCTGCGGCCTTGTTCATATCTCGACTCCGTAGGGACAATCGGCCAAGGTCGTTAGAGCCAAGTTTAGTAGCGGGCCATAGCCGAAATGACCAAGCTCCCCGTTCTCTCTCTCAACGACAGCCGCGCAGACTTTGCCGCAGGGCTGATCGGCTCGATGCGCCAGTTCGGTTTTTCGATGGTCTGCGACCACGGCATCGATCCCGCGTTGATCGCCCGTGGCTGGGCGCTGACTGCCGAATTCTTCGCCCTGCCCGAGGCCGAGAAGCGCCGTTATCATCTGGCCGGACTTGCCGGTGCACGCGGCTATACGCCGTTCGGCACCGAAATCGCCAAGGGCGCCGTGCGGCATGACCTCAAGGAATTCTGGCATGTCGGGCGCGATTTGCCCGCAGGCCAGCCGCTCGATCCATCCATGCCGCCCAATGTCTGGCCCGAAGGCCTGCCGGGCTTTCGTGAGACTTTCACCAGCCTCTATGCCGCCTTCGATCATGCCGGCAGCCGCATCCTTGCCGCCACCGCGATCGGGCTGGGCCTGCCGGAAGACTGGTTCGAGCCAGCCATCGCCGGGGGCAATTCGGTGATGCGGCTGCTGCACTATCCGCCGATTGCCGGGGCCACGGCCAATGGCCTTGATGGCGCAATCCGCGCCGGCGCACACGAGGATATCAACCTGATCACCCTGCTGCTTGGCGCGGAAGAGGCCGGGCTCGAACTGCTGGACAGCAATGGCGAATGGATCACTGTCTCCCCGCCCGAGGGCGCGCTGGTGGTCAACACCGGCGACATGCTGCAACGGCTGACCAACCACGTCCTGCCTTCGACCACCCACCGCGTGCGCAACCCCAGCGCAGCGCGCGCCGCGCACAGCCGCTTTTCGATGCCATATTTCCTGCATCCGCGCGGCGATTTTCCCATTGCCACCCTGCCGCAATGCATCTCGGCTGAGCGCCCCAACCGCTACCCCGAGCCGATCCTGGCGGACGAATACCTGCAAGAGCGGCTGCGTGAGATCGGCCTGAAGGCCTGACTACGCAATAACGGTCGGCTCCGGATCAGCCTAACTTAACCATTTCTTTGCCCGCACTACCTATAGCCCACTTCAAGGCATTCGGGGGCTTTTGTCTTGAACAGGTCAAGTGAATCCAGGGCTGAAATCGGTGGCGGGCATCAGGGACTGCCGGGCGAAGTTGCGCGCGAGCGCGATATTGTCTCGCTGGGAATATCGATCGCCGCGATCATCCTGTTCATCGGCACCGGCGGCGCGGCGATGGGGCTGGTGGTCGGCGCGATGAACGGCCGCGGCCCGGGGCCCGATACCATCCAGCTTTGCGCGCTGCTGCTCAATATCGCGCTGCTGCTGTTCGGCTGGCACCGCTTCCGCATGCTTTCAGTTGAAGTGAGCGACCGGCAGGCGGGCGAGGCCAAGGCGCTGCAAATGGCGCATTATGATGCCCTGACCGGATTTCTCAACCGGCGCGGACTTGGCGAAACCGCTGGCCCGCTGATCGCGCAGAGCGCCGAGCGCGGCGAGGTAATCGCCCTGATCATGGCCGATCTCGACGGCTTCAAGCAGGTCAACGATTTTTACGGCCACGGCGAAGGCGATCAGGTTCTGAAGGACTGCTCGCGGCGGATTGCCGCCATCCTGCCGCCGCGCGCGCTGCTGGCCCGCGTCGGCGGCGATGAATTTGTCTGTCTGGTGCCTTTCGACCCCGCTCAGCCGAGCCGGATCGATGAAATTGTCGCCAATCTGATTGGCGCAATCGCCACACCCAGCGCCGAAGGCGAAGCCGAAGCGATGGAGGCCGTGACGGTTTCGATGGGCATCGCGCGCAGCGATGGCAATTATGCGCCCGGCAGCTCACCGATGAGTGTCAAGCAACTGCTCAACGCCGCCGACGTGGCGATGTATCAGGCCAAGCGCCAAGGGCGGAACCGCCATTTCTGGTATGAGCCGGGGATGGAAAGCGAACTGCGAATCCGCCGCGAGCTGGAAACCGGGATCCGGCGCGGCATCCCGCTGGGTGAATTTGTGCCCTATTATGAACAGCAGATCGATCTGGCGACAGGCATGCTGACCGGCTTCGAAATGCTGGCACGCTGGAACTCGCCGATCTTCGGCCTTGTCGGCCCCCAGGTTTTCATCCCGATTGCGGAGGAAATCGGCATGATCGACCTGCTGTCGCAGAGCCTGATCGCCCAGGCCCTGCGCGATGCCCGGGAATGGGACGCGAGCCTGACCCTGTCGGTCAACATCTCGCCGGTGCAACTGCGCGATCCGTGGTTTTCACAGAAGCTGATCAAGCAGTTGGTCGAGGCCAATTTCCCGCCGCAGCGGCTGGAAGTCGAGATTACCGAAAGCTGCCTGCACGAGAATGTCGGCGCGGTGCGCTCGTTGCTCGCCAGCCTGAAGAACCAGGGCATCAAGATCAGTCTCGACGATTTCGGCACAGGCTACAGCTCGCTTGGCCAGCTCAGCGATCTGCCGATCGATTGCATCAAGATCGACCGCATGTTCATCAGCAATCTGGCCAGCAATGCCGACAACGCGACCATTGTCGAAATGATCACCTCGCTGGGCAAAGGGCTTGGCCTGCCGATTGTCGCCGAAGGCATCGAGACCGCGGACGTGCTCGAAAAACTGCAAGGCTATGGCCACTTCCGCGGTCAGGGCTATCTCTATGGCCAGCCAGAAACCGCGAGCGACACCACCAAGCGCCTCGCCGGGCTGAACCTGCTCGCCGGACACGGCCAGGGCAAATTGGCCAAACCGGCGCGGAACCGGCGTTCAGCCGGATCAGGCAAAGCGAACGCTGCCGCCTGATCTGCCTCGTTCCACTGGACGAATTGCCGGCAGACGCATAGATGCGCAGCGCTATGCGCGTCCCCTTCATCAAGATGCACGGTCTGGGCAACGACTTCGTCGTGCTCGACGCGCGTGTGGACACGGTGCCGCCGATGGACGCCCGGCTGGCCGCCGCGCTGGCTGACCGCAAGACCGGGATTGGCTGCGACCAGCTGATCGTGCTGGAGAGTTCCAGTCTCGCCGACATGCGCATGCGCATTTTCAACGCCGATGGCGGCGAGGTCGAGGCCTGCGGCAACGCCACCCGCGCCGTCGGCCTGCTCCACGGCGCCCCGGCGCGGATCGAAACGCTGGCGGGCATCCTTACGACCGATCCGGTCGATGCGGGGATTGCCGTGGATATGGGCGTGCCCCGCTTCGGCTGGGATGAAATTCCGCTGGCCTATGCAATGGATACGCTGACGATGCCGGTCGGCTGGGATAGCCTTGAAAGCCCCGCCGCCGTCAATGTTGGCAACCCCCACGCGGTGTTCTTTGTCGATGACTGCACGAAGGTCGATCTCGCACGGCTCGGCCCTGAAATCGAACACGATCCGCTGTTTCCGGCGCGCGTCAACGTCAATGTCGCCACAGTCACTGCCCGCGATGCGATCACCTTGCGCGTCTGGGAGCGCGGAGT
This sequence comes from Novosphingobium sp., assembly GCA_031411415.1. GTDB lineage: Bacteria > Pseudomonadota > Alphaproteobacteria > Sphingomonadales > Sphingomonadaceae > Novosphingobium. The sequence continues at coordinate 3,225 of JANOBA010000121.1, read as the reverse complement.
TGGCGAGACCCGCGCTTGCGGCACCGGCGCCTGCGCCACTGCCATCGCGGCAATGCGGCGCGGGCTTGTGGATCGCGCGGTGACAGTCACGCTGACCGGCGGGCCGCTACGGATCGAGTGGAACGAGCTGGGCCGGATCGTGATGACCGGGCCTGCCACGGAAAGCTTTCGCGGCACTTTCGATCCGACTGATTTCGGAGTCGCAGCTTGAGCTTGCACGTTGTCTCGCTCGGCTGCCGGCTCAACCTTTCCGAGGGCGAAAGCCTGCGCGCCATGTTGCCAGCGGGCGATGATCTGGTGGTGATCAACAGCTGCGCGGTGACCGCCGAGGCGGTGCGCCACACACGTCAGGCAATCCGCCGCGCCCGGCGCGAGCGCCCCACCGCGCGCCTGCTGGTCACCGGCTGCGCCGCCGAAGTGGAGCGCGACATGCTGGCCGCGATGCCTGAAGTGGATGGGCTGATCGCCAATGCCGCGAAGCTGGAGCCGCGCGCATGGAATGTGCCCCACCGCGCCGAGCCCGCCTTGCAGGCGCGCACCCGCGCTTTCATCGCGGTGCAGAACGGCTGCGATCATGCCTGTACTTTCTGCGTCATCCCGCAAGGCCGTGGCCCCAGCCGTTCGCGCGGGACGGCAGAGGTCGTCAGCGAGATTGCCCGGCACTGTGAGGCCGGAGTGAAGGAAGTGGTGCTCACCGGGGTCGACCTGACTTCGTGGGGGCAAGACCTGCCCGGCAGCCCCCGGCTCGGCACACTGGTCGAGGCTATACTCGTCGGCGTGCCCGCCCTGCCCCGGTTGCGCCTGTCATCGCTCGACGGGATCGAGATTGACCCCTTGCTGCTCGACCTGATCGCCTCAGAGCCGCGCGTGATGCCGCATGTGCATCTTTCACTGCAATCGGGCGACGACCTCATCCTCAAGCGCATGAAGCGCCGCCATTCGCGCGAGCAAGCCATCGTGCTGGTCGAAGGCCTGAAGGCGCGCCGCCCGGACATTGCCATTGGTGCCGATCTGATCGCCGGCTTCCCGACTGAAAGCGCGGGCGCACATGCCGGCAACCTTTCGATCATCCGCGCGTTGAACGTGGTGCATGGCCACATCTTTCCCTATTCGCCGCGCGCCACAACGCCCGCCGCGCGCATGCCGCAGGTCGATGCGCCGACAATCAAGCGCCGCGCCGCCGAACTGCGCGCAGCGGTCGCCGGGCAGCGGCAGGCATGGTTGTCCTCACTGCTCGGACAGAAGCTGGAAGTCATCACTGAGCGCGACGGAACCGGGCATGCGCCGAATTTCGCGCGGGTACAGCTGCCGGAAGGCACCTTCGCCGGATCGCTTGTGACGGTCACGCCAAACCGGATCATCGAAGGCATGCTGGCATGAGCGCTGAAAGCTGGAGCGAACGCCTGTTCGGCGGCCTGCGCAAGACTTCCGAGCGCCTGTCCGAAAACCTTGCCGGGATCACCGACAACCTCGCCTCGGCAGTGACCAAAACCCGGCTTGACGAGGACCAGCTCGACGATCTGGAAGACGCGCTGATCCTCTCCGACCTCGGCCCCCGCGCCGCGCTGCGCATCCGCGAAAAGCTGGCCGAGGAACGCTTCGAGCGCGGCGCCGACGCGCAGTCGATCAAGGAAGCGGTCGCCCACGAGATTGCCGCGATCCTGCGCCCCGTCGCCAAGCCGCTCGATGTCATCGCTTTCCCGCGTCCACAGGTGATCCTCGTCATCGGCGTCAACGGTTCGGGCAAGACCACGACCATCGCCAAGCTGGCGCATCTGTTTCAGGAACAGGACTATGCGGTGATGCTGGCGGCCGGCGACACCTTCCGCGCCGCCGCGATCGAGCAGCTGGCGGTCTGGGCAGACCGTATCGGTGCCCCGCTGATCCGCGGGACCGAAGGCGGCGATCCGGCTTCGGTGGTGTTCGATGCCGTGAAAGCCGCGACCGAGAAGGGCACCGATGCGTTGATCGTTGACACCGCCGGGCGCCTCCAGAACAAGCGCGAGCTGATGGACGAGCTGGCGAAAATTCGCCGGGTGCTCGGCCGCCTCAATCCCGATGCACCGCACGATGTCGTGCTGGTGCTCGATGCCACCAATGGACAGAATGCCTTGCAGCAGATCGAAATTTTCAAGGAAGTCGCCGGGGTCACCGGCCTCGTCATGACCAAGCTGGACGGCACCGCGCGCGGCGGCGTGCTGGTCGCCGCAGCCGAGCAGTTCGGCCTGCCGATCCACGCCATCGGGGTGGGCGAAAAGCTTGATGACTTGCGCCCCTTCGACCCCGATCTGGTCGCGCGCGTGATTGCGGGGGTTGCGTGATGTCGGGCGCCGAGAAAAAACCCAAATCAGGCTGGCTCAATCTTGTGGTCGATTATGGCCCGGTGGTGGTATTTTTCCTGGTTTACCGCCATTTCTCGCCCAGCGACAAGCAGGACATGGTCGGTGAAGTGCTGGCCGTGATCAAGGGCACCGGCACCTTCATGATCGCCGCGGTCATCGCGCTGGCAGTGTCGAAATGGAAGCTGAAACACATCTCGCCGATGCTGTGGCTCTCGACCGGGCTCATCGTCTTTTTCGGCACGATGACGATCTTCCTGCGCGACGCCTTCTGGATCCAGATCAAGCCGACGGCGATCTACCTGATGTTCGGCCTGGCGCTGCTGGGCGGCATCGCGCGCGGCAAGCCTTTGCTCAAATACCTGCTGCAAGCTGCCTTCGACGGGCTGGACGATGCGGGCTGGGTGATCCTCTCGCGCAACTGGGGGGTGTTTTTCCTGGTGCTCGCCGCGATGAACGAGGGCTTCCGCCATTTCCTCAGCTTCGGCGGCTGGCTGGAGACCAAGCTCTATGTATTTCTGCCCGCCTCGTTCCTGTTCACTTTCGCGCATATGCCGATGTTGCTGCGCCACGGCATGGGCGCGGACACGGCGGACGAAGTGATTACCCATCCTCCCCACGAATAAGCGGAAAACCGGGTGACATTCGCTGCCAATGGCGCAATAAACAGGTAACCGTGCATGATCCGCCGGGGCTCGGGTCAGTCTGGCAAAAGCTGGAGTGGTGGGCACAAAGCCAGAATAGGGGATAAAAATGGCAAAGTTTTTCGGAAATCTGCATCTCGTGCTCGCCGTGGGCCTGCTGCTGGCAATCGCCGTGATGATGCAATGGGCGCCTTCAGCGCCCGTCGATCTCAATTCGATCACGCATTGGCTGCACGCGTTCT
>JANOBA010000120.1:0-11586 GCA_031411415.1 Novosphingobium sp. | reverse complement strand
CGGGTGACAGCGCCCTGCCTGTCATTCAGCAGCCCCTATTCGGCAGCCTGGGCGTTGATCGCTTCATCGTCGGCATCGTCGTGGTCGATTACCGAGGTCAATTCGACATTGAGACCCAGTGAGCGCATTTCCTTGACGAGCACGTTGAAGCTCTCCGGAATGCCGGCCTCGAAGGTATCGTCACCCTTGACGATGGCTTCATATACCTTGGTGCGGCCGACCACGTCATCGGACTTCACCGTCAGCATTTCCTGCAAGGTATAGGCCGCGCCGTAAGCCTGGAGCGCCCAGACTTCCATTTCACCGAAGCGCTGACCACCGAACTGCGCCTTGCCGCCCAGCGGCTGCTGGGTGACGAGGCTGTAGGGCCCGATCGAGCGTGCGTGGATCTTGTCGTCAACAAGGTGATGCAGCTTGAGCATGTAGATGTAGCCCACCGTCACCTTGCGGTCGAAAGCATCGCCGGTGCGGCCATCAAACAGCGTCACCTGGCCCGAAGTGTCGAGCCCGGCTTTCACCAGCATCTCGGTCACGTCTGCCTCGCGCGCGCCGTCGAACACGGGAGTGCCCATCGGCACGCCGTTCTTCAACAGGCCCGCCATTTCGATAATATCAAGGTCCGAACGGCCATCGATGTCGGCGTGATAGTTTGGCCCGTAGATATCCTTGAGCCGCTCGATGATAGCGGTTGGCGGCGCGGCCGCTTCCGGATCGGGGTTGGCGTGGCGCCAATCCTCAAGCAGCGCGGTGATCTGCTGGCCGAGGCCGCGCGCTGCCCAGCCCAGATGCGTCTCGAAGATCTGTCCGACGTTCATCCGGCTCGGCACGCCAAGCGGGTTGAGCACGATGTCAACGGGAGTGCCGTCTTCGAGGAACGGCATGTCTTCCATCGGCAGGATGCGCGAAATGACGCCCTTGTTGCCATGACGCCCGGCCATTTTGTCGCCCGGCTGCAGCTTGCGCTTCACCGCGACGAAGACCTTGACCATCTTGAGCACGCCGGGGGCGAGTTCATCACCGCGTTCGAGCTTATCCTTGCGATCCTCGAACTTCTCCTGGATCGTCTTGATCGTCTCGTCGTACTGGGCTTTCACCGCTTCCAGCTGCACCTGACGGGCATCATCGGCGACGGCGAACTTCCACCATTCCCACTTTTCGACTTCTTCCAGACCGTCAGTGGTGATTTCCTCACCCTTCTTGAAGCCCTTGGGAGCGGCCGCAGCGACCTGACCGACCAGCATTTCGCGCAGGCGGTTATAAGTCGCGCGGTTGAGGATGCCGCGTTCGTCCTCACGGTCCTTGGCGAGGCGTTCGATTTCCTCGTTCTGGATCGCGCGAGTACGGTCATCGATCTCGATGCCGTGGCGGTTGAACACGCGCACTTCGACGACTGTGCCCGAAACGCCCGGCGGCAGACGCAGCGAGGTGTCGCGCACATCCGAGGCCTTTTCACCGAAGATCGCGCGCAGCAGCTTTTCTTCCGGCGTCATCGGGCTTTCGCCCTTGGGCGTGATCTTGCCCGCCAGAATGTCGCCCGGATGCACTTCGGAACCGATATAGACGATGCCCGCTTCGTCGAGGCAGCGCAGCGCTTCCTCGCCGACATTGGGAATGTCGCGGGTGATGTCTTCAGGCCCAAGCTTGGTGTCGCGGGCCATGACTTCGAATTCTTCGATGTGGATCGAGGTGAAGACGTCGTCCTTGACGATCCGCTCCGAAATCAGGATCGAATCCTCATAGTTGTAGCCATTCCACGGCATGAAGGCGACCAGGCTGTTGCGGCCCAGCGCCAGTTCGCCCAGCTCGGTCGAAGGGCCATCAGCGATGATATCGCGGGCCTCGACCACATCGCCCACTTTAACCAGCGGGCGCTGGTTGATGCAGGTGTTCTGGTTCGAACGCTGGAACTTCTGCAGCGTGTAGATGTCGACGCCCGACTGGCCGGGTTCGATATCACCCGATGCCCGGATAACGATACGTGTCGCATCGACCTGATCGACAATGCCGCCGCGCAGCGCGCCGATGGCGGCGCCCGAATCGCGCGCCACGGTCGCTTCCATGCCGGTGCCGACAAACGGCGCTTCGGCGCGGACCAGCGGCACCGCCTGGCGCTGCATGTTCGAACCCATCAGTGCGCGGTTGGCGTCATCGTTTTCGAGGAACGGGATCAGCGAAGCAGCGACCGAAACCAGCTGCTTGGGGCTGACGTCCATCAGGGTCACCAGATCACGTGGGCTCATGACGAATTCGCCGCTGTCGCGCGCCGAGATCAGATCCTCGACGAACGAGCCGTCCGCGTTGAGCTCGGCCGAAGCCTGCGCCACGACGTGCTTCTGCTCTTCCATCGCTGAAAGATAGACAACCTCCTTGGTCACCTTGCCGTCGATGATCTTGCGGTAGGGCGTCTCGATGAAGCCATACTTGTTGACGCGCGCGAACGTGGACAGCGAGTTGATCAGGCCGATGTTCGGGCCTTCCGGCGTTTCAATCGGGCAGATGCGGCCATAATGCGTCGGGTGAACGTCGCGCACTTCGAAGCCGGCGCGCTCGCGGGTCAAGCCGCCCGGTCCGAGCGCCGATACGCGGCGCTTGTGGGTGACTTCCGACAGCGGGTTGGTCTGATCCATGAACTGCGAAAGCTGGCTGGAGCCAAAGAACTCGCGCACTGCCGCCACGGCAGGCTTGGCGTTGATCAGGTCGTTGGGCATCACGGTCGAGACGTCGACCGAGCTCATGCGTTCCTTGACCGCACGCTCCATGCGCAGCAGGCCGACGCGGTACTGGTTTTCCAGCAGCTCGCCCACCGAGCGGACGCGGCGGTTGCCGAGGTTATCGATGTCATCGATATCGCCCTTGCCGTCCTTAAGGTTCACCAGCTCCTTGACCACCGCGAGGATATCCTCGGTGCGCAGCGTGGTGACGGTGTCTTCGGCATCGAGCTGAAGGCGCATGTTGAGCTTGACGCGGCCAACGGCGGAAAGGTCATAGCGGTCGCCATCGAAGAACAGGCCTTCGAACAGCGCCTCGGCGGTTTCCTTCGTCGGCGGCTCGCCCGGGCGCATCACCTTGTAGATGGCTTCCAGACCCATGTCACGGTTCTCGGCCTTGTCGACCTTCAGCGTGTTGCGGATCCATGGGCCGGTGTTGATGTGGTCGATGTCGAGCAGGTCGAGCTGATCGATCCCCGCCTTGTCGAGCGCATCGAGGTTCTCAGGGGAAATTTCGTCCCCCGCCTCGATCCAGATCCGGCCCGTCGCTTCGTCGATCATATCGCGCGCGGCATAGCGGCCGAACACTTCCTCGGTCGGGATCAACAGCTCCTTGAGGCCGTCCTTTTCCGACTTGTTGGCAGCGCGGGGCGAAATCTTGGTACCGGCCGGGAAAATCACTTCGCCCGAATTGGCATCGACAATGTCAAAGGCCGGCTTCGTGCCGCGCCATTGCTCAGCCACATAAGGCAGGCGCCAGCCACCTTCGCCGCGCTTCCAGGCGACGGTCTCGTAGAAATGATCGAGCATCGCCTCGTCGTCGAGACCCAACGCATAAAGCAGCGCGGTGACCGGCAGCTTGCGCTTGCGATCGATGCGGACATTGACGATGTCCTTGGCGTCGAATTCGAAATCGAGCCACGAGCCACGATAAGGGATAACGCGCGCGGCGAACAGGAACTTGCCGGAGCTGTGCGTCTTGCCGCGATCGTGATCAAACAGCACGCCGGGCGAACGATGCATCTGCGAAACGATAACGCGCTCGGTGCCATTGATGACGAAAGTGCCGTTCTCGGTCATGAGCGGCATGTCGCCCATGTAGACGTCCTGCTCCTTGATATCGAGGACGGAGCGGGTCTCGGTCTCGCTATCGACTTCGAAGACGATCAGGCGCAGCGTGACTTTCATCGGCGCGGCATAAGTGATCCCGCGCTGGCGGCACTCGGTGGTGTCGTACTTGGGATCTTCCAGCACATAGTGCACGAAGTCGAGTTCGCTGGTGCCGGCGAAATCGCGGATCGGGAAGACCGAGCGCAGCGTCTTTTCCAGGCCCGAGACATAGCCGGTCGCCGGGTTGGAGCGCAGGAACTGCTCATAGCTCTCGCGCTGAACCTCGATCAGGTTCGGCATCGGCACCACTTCGTGGATGTCGCCGAAGATCTTGCGGATGCGCTTCTTCGCGGTCGAGCGGCCTACATTGAGCGGGGCTGCGGTCTTGGGTTTGCTGGCCATGGGAGGGGCGTGCCTCTTTCGCTGATACGGTTCAAATTCATCGCGCGGAGTAGTGCCATCAAACACAAAACGGCCGCATGGCGCGCGCAACCCTTGCGGATAGCACCGGCCAGCAGCCTCTTGCGTCAGATGAAAACCCGGACCACTTCCTTCCGAGGCAAGTCCCTGCGCGTGGACCGCCTTGCTCGAAGCGACGAGAGAGAGCGCCCCTAGCGGGCCCCTGGCAGTATGTCAATTCGCGCAGGATGGTCAAAGAGGCGTTTTGCAAAGCATGGCCCGGGCAGCCTCAAGGCAGGGCTCAATGCGCTTGCGGGGGTCGACCCCAAGCTCTGCCAGAGATCGGCGAGGCACCTCTAGGCTAACAGGCACGCCTGCCGGAATGAGCTTCACGAATTCATCAATCGGCAAATTGCCTTCGCCGGGCACCATCCGCTCGTGCATTGCCTCTTCCATGTAGCTCGCAAAGCGCTGTTCGGAAGGGGCATCACAAAGCTGGACATAGCCGATGAGGTTCGGATCGAGCCGAGCCACTTCCTCGATCGTGCCGCCCAAGCGGAAAAAGTGCATTGTGTCGAAGAGTAGCTTGAATTGCGGACGGTCAACGAAGCGGACGACTTCCAATGCTGCTTCGAGCGTCGTGATCGGGCCCATCCCTATCTCCGACACAGTCTCCATGCCGCGTTCGTTGGCAAGCTCAACCAATGTCGCGAAGCCATCGAGTGTGCAGTCCATATCGCGCGTTATGCTGACTACGTTTACACGGGTCGCGCCTAACTCAGCGGCCATGTCCAGCTCGGCCGCTTGATCGCAGACAGCGCGACCGCGCGCGATGCCGAAACCTTCGCACAGCCCGATCGTAACGTCATGTTCGCGCAAGCTTTTGATCATCGCCTTGCGCAGAGCAGGGTCGCGCTTCAGTGACCAGTCGGCATACCCATGCGGATTGTAGGCCTGCGTGGCATCCAGTCCGATGCCGATCACGCGGCAGTCCAGGTCATCTGCAAGTCTGACATGGTCAGTTGGCGGCATGCCAAAGAGGCAGAGGCGTTCGATGCCAAGAGGATTCGCCATTTGCACTTCTCGCACTGTAAGATAGCGGCCACTTACTAAGTCCCGGCGGGAGAAGATCAATGCTAGTGGAGCAAAGCGCGACAATCGGCGCGATCGTGGTGGGCACTGGTTTTGGATGCCGTATCCATGTTCCTGCGTTGCGTGCCGCTGGTATCGAGGTGTTGGGCTTGGTCGGAACTCAGCCGGACCGGCTTGAAAAGAAGGCTGCGCAATTGGGCATCCCGGCGTTCTTTACCGACCTTGATAACGCCATCGAACAGACCGGTGCCCATCTGGTAACTGTCGCTACGACACCGGCAACTCACACACCTCTCGCTCTGAAGGCAATTGCCCGTGGCTGCCATGTGCTATGTGAAAAGCCGTTTGCCGCCAATGCAGTAGAGGGCCAGGCGCTGCTCGATGCGGCGGAACGAGCCGGCATCGTCCACATGGTCAGCCACGAATTTCGTTGGCTTCCAGAACGGGCCCTGTTCGGTCGTGTGATCGCAGAAGGCTTGATCGGTGAACCGCGCTTTTTGGTTGTCGATCAATTTATTCCTTTTTGCGCCGATCCAAATACCCGGCTCCCGAAATGGTGGTTCGATGTCGAAAGTGGCGGTGGGTGGCTCGGTGCCGGAGGCTCGCACATAATCGATCAGGTGCGGGCATGGTTTGGCGATTTTCGATCACTCAGTGCCAATTTGATGCTGGTTTCGGATCGCGCCGACGTGGCCGAAGATAGTTATTCGATGCGCTTCCTGACAAAAAGCGGCGTCGAGGGCTCAATGCAGCAGTCAGCCGGAGCATGGGGGCCATCCGCCACCCTGTGGCGATGTGCCGGCGCTAAGGGCACGGTCTGGATCAACGAGGGCAAAGTGTTTGTGGCGGACAAGGCAGGCACGCGAGAACTGCCCCTTCCTGACGATCTTTGCTTGCCACCACCACCTGCGGCGGCGGCCAATTCGCCGGATCGAATGTCACACTTTGAAATCGGTCCGTTCACTCGCTTGTGCGAGGCACTACATGACGCCATTAAAGGTCGGACACGCAAAAACGAAGTAAGTGCGCCAACCTTTCATGATGGCCTCGCCACGATGCGTGTCATGGATGCGATCCGGACTTCTGCGCGGCAGGGCGGCCAACTCATTAGCCTGGTTTAGGATCGACGGTTGCCAAATGACCGCCTTTCGAATTGTTATATGCGGTCCGACATAGGCTGATGCCCGGCAGAATTAGCAGACTTGCCTCAGCTACACGCCGACTGACTGCCGCCTCCCGTCAGCCCCGGCGTTAGGTTCCGGTCGTCGCGCACGACATAAGCAGCCTCGCGTTTCATCGTGACCGTGCCGACATATAGCGAGCCTAGCTGGCCGCGATATTCGTAGAACACTTCGGCGAACATCACTGCCGAATTGGCCCGGGCCACGGCCTTCTGCGTGCCCAGGCCCAGCCCGGTGATCACCGGGCCGACAAGGCCATTCAGCGTGCTGTCGTTGCCATAGGCGCTGCTGCGCACCAGGCTGCCGCGGCAGCGCTGCCAATGGATAAATTGCTTGCCGGTGATGCTGTCGCGCTCAAGACTGGTGAGGATGATCCGTCCGCGCGTGGCAATCCCCAGCCCCGTGCCCTGTTGCAATGCGCCGGACAGCACTGCATCGACATCGGCTTCACGGATGGTGGGGGTGACCCCGCTGTTGTCGGTCTGACCGAGCCGCGAGGCGTTGTCGGCGACCGAAAGCGCGATCTGGCTCAACGTCAGGTTAGCGCTGGTCATGTTGGCCACTTCCGCGCCCATCAGCCCAAGGATCAGCATCATCGGCAGCGCCAGGGCAAATTCCACCGCCGCCGCGCCGTCTTGCGCGCGGGCAAGCTTCGTCCCCAGCCGGTTCACGTGCAGGTTCCCGCGCCCGAGCCATAGCCGGTCTGGGAGGCATAGGGCTGGTTCTTGCGCACCGCCACCGCGCGCAAAGTCGTGCGCCGCCATGTGCCCGGTGCGAAAGGCACGCGAAACAGCGGGTCATAGGCCGCAGTAACAGTGTAGACCACCACGTCACCGGCGCCGCCATTGCCGCTCGCGCCGACATCGCGCTCCCAGCCGCCGCTGCGATTCTCATCGACATAGCTTTCGCCGCCACTGCAATTGCCGTCGGCATTGACGTCGTTCCAGCGCTCAGGCCTGCCGATATCGGCGAAATCATAATAGCTGGCCCGGCTGCCAGTGATCGTTGCACCCGCCAACACCCGGCCGACGATGCTGCGCACGATGGCATCGGCCGCAGACGTATTCGCGGTCTCCAGCGCCGATGAGCGCGCCGCCTGTTCGACCGCACCGCCCAGCAGCACTTTGCCATAGACCATCTGGCCAAGATTGAAGATCTGCATCATCAGCATCAGCATCACCGGCGCAATCAGCGCGAACTCGACCGCACTCGCCCCTTCCCGGCATTCCGCAAGGCGAGCGGGCAGGCAATTTGGCAGTGTCACTGCACCACCCGGAGTTCGCCGACCTGCCTAGCGATTTCCTGGAAGGCTGCGTTCAGCTGGGTGGCATTGGTTGCGGTAAACGCGCTGACCGGCGAGGCGCAGGTGGTGAGTTCCGGAGTGGTGCCAGCGGCAAAGGCAATGGTCCACACCCGGATGCCCTTGGCCTTGGCCGCCTCGCACACGGCAAGGAACCGCGAAGTGTGGCGGCTGTCGTTGCCGGAATAGCCGTCATCAGTCACGCGCCGGTCGTGATACTCGATCCCCCAGCTGGTCTGGGTGCTGTAGCTGGTGCTCATCTCGCCGTCGGTCATGAAGACAATGTGGCGCGAGACATTGCCGCCATTGGGCGGCACGGCATTGACGTTGGCGGCAAATATGCCGTCCGGCGAAGCCAGTCGCGCGCCCCAGACCATGCCGATATCGTGATAGGTCGATCCATCGGGGCTCAGCGCATCGGCATAGGCATCGAATTCGGTCTGGGTCATGGTCGCCATCAGGCGGGCTGCGCGCGGACAATAGGAATTGGCCTGATCGCCATACGAGCTTGGCGAGGTGCTGGACAGATAGCCGCTTGACGTGAGCCGGTAATAGGCGACGTCGGGCCACATCGGCGACCATTTGCTGCCCGCCGAGGCAGTCGGCGCCGAATCGATGTCGAGGTCGGCGGCGCTAGGGCTGATCCCGGTGATGGCGTTGAAGCTGAAACTGGCGGCAGCATTCGAGCTGCGCTCTTCGATGCAACCGGCCCAGGTCGAACTTTCGGCGGTGCCGTTGCTGCCAGTATTGGTCGAAGTTGCGGCGAAAGTCTTGAAGACACTCGTGTTGTAAGTGACCGGTTTGTAGTCCCAACGATCAAACACGGTGCTGCTGGTGGTGGTGTTGACCGGATCCGAGGTCAAATAGCTGTGGTTGTAGGCTGTGCGGTATTGCAGCTGCGAATAGATATAGCGCACGCCGCTGTTGTTGCGCTGGCAGAAATAAGTGGTGGAAACCTGCGGCTGGTTGATCGTGGTGGTGACCACCTGCTGGCCCGCGCCGTTGACCCTGGTGGTCGGACCGGTGGTGTAGGGCACCCCGTTGTTTACCCAGGCGGTGTCGGCAGGCAGCGCATTGTTGCACGCCGTCCGGTCAGCATAAGGGCCGGAATACTGGGGCGAGGCATTGTCGTAAGTGGTTGAACTGGCACCGGCGCCGGCCGAACTGACTGCCGTGCCCCAGTGATCGAATGTCTGGTTTGTCACCGTGCGCCAGACCGCCTCCCGCGACTGGATGGTGGTGCTGTCGGCGAGGTAGGCCGGGTTCAGCGTATAGAGCAATTGCCCGACATTGACCGATGAACTGTAGGGGACGAAGCCATAGCGGATGCGCGCATTCGATCCTGAAGTCGCGGTCGCCAGGGTCGCGTAGAAGTTCTTCATCGCCGTGCGCAATGCCTGGATGCGGGTCTGGGTCGATGCCGCCAACGTCCAGTCCATCGATCCGGTAGTATCGAGCACCAGCATGACATCGCTGTTGCCCACCCCCATCGATGCGGTGCAAGTGACCGAGAGCACGAATTCGCGGGCGCCGAAGATGCGCATCACCGTGGTATCGACTTTGGCAGACGCGGTGCCATTGATCGTGTTGCCGCTGTCAGCAGCGCTCGCCGTAAAGCTGGCATCGCGCGCGGCGAACTGGCCGGCATCGAAATTGGTGCCGAAATAGGTTGTCGACTGGCCTTGCGCGGTGGTGTCAAAGCCGCTGCTGGTCACCGAACGCCGCCCAGCGAGCACTGCGGCGTCGCAGGCTGCCTGCAAACGGCTCTTGACCAGATAGGCCCGGCCCATGTCGACCCCGCCGCCAACCAATGCGGCGGCGACGATCATCGTCCCCGCCGCCAGCGGCAGCACATTGCCCGCGCTGGCGCGGCCAAGCGCACGCAGAATGGCAAAAATACCCTTGAGTGTCCTGCCTGCATTCATGGCTTGCTGCGCGAAAACCGCCCGTTCGATTGGTGAACCAAGACAGTAAATTAGGCTGCAACCATTCAACGGGCGGGCAAAACCGGGCTAGGGAAATCTACGCGGGCGGGCTGAAGGTGCTGTTACCCGAGCCATCCGGCATGAATGGCCACGAGTATGCCCAGCACGACCGCCAGCCAGATCAGGGCAACCAGACGCAAGGCCAGCGGCGCGCGGGCAAGGTCCATGAATATGAACATCACCAGCCCCGCCTTGGCAAAGGCGATGGCCAGCACCGCCGCTCCGCCGCTTCTGCCGATCACCAGCGAAACCACAGTCGCCGCACACAGCGCCAGCCAGACCAGCAGCAGCGGATCGCGGAAGTGCCGGCCCACCTGCCTCACCGCACCAGATAGAGCAGCGGGAACATGACGATCCACAGCAGATCGACCATGTGCCAGAAGCACCCCGCGCTTTCGGCCAGTGCCTTGTGCAAGGGCTTCACCAGCCCCAGCCGCGAGGCGCGCACCAGCGCCGCCAGTAAGCCCGAACCGATCAACACATGGCCCAGATGCAGCGCGGTCAGCCCGAAATAGAAGGCGAAGAACGGGTGGCTGTCGATGGCAATGCCGCGCGCGAACAGCTCGCTGTATTCGAGCGCCTTGAAGGCGATGAATCCCAGGGCGCAGGCAAGCCCTGCGGCGAACCAGCGCGGTGCCAGGCGGGTGTCCCCCGCCTTGGCCGCTGCCACGCCCCAGGCAACGAACAGCGAACTGGTGAGGAGCAGCAATGTGTTGGTCGCGCCGATAGCGGGGCTGAGCTGCGCCTGACCGGCAGCAAAGCCTGCCGGATCGCCACGCATGGCCAGCAGGTAACTGGCGAAAAGCGCGGCAAAGAAGCTCATCTCGCCGAAAATCAGGATCCACAGCCCCGCCTCGCCGGGGATATGCGGACTTGCCTCTGCCTTCAACGCGCAAGGCTCTGAGCGCGCAAGGCGCGCAGCATGGTCCAGCAGATTGCCGCATACCACGCCGAAAACAGACTGAGCGGCAGCCAGAAGGGCAATAACCCGTTCCACGAGAATATCCCGGTTTTGAACAGCACCGCCATCGGCCCGCCAAAGCTTTGCACCAGTTGCCATGCGGTCAGATAGCCAAGCCAGCGCGGGAAGGCCGAAACCGCATCGTCCTCGTCCTTGGTGAAAGCGAGATAGATGATGCCCAGCAACTGCATCGGAAACAGGCTGAGCGGGGTGATGAACATCAACCAGCCGAATTCGTGGAAAATCGCGGTCAGCTCCGGCGCGCGTGTTGGCGTGAAGGCTGCAACCGCCCATGCCACGGTGGGCAGCCAGATGAATGCCGAGCCAATTGTCCCGGTAAGCCCCTGCAATAGCGCCCAGACAGGAATGCCCTTCTCCAACCGCGCCATCTGCACCGAGATGACGATCGACAGCGGCACCAGAAAGCCGCCGGCTATCAGCGCCACAACACACACCGATCTTGAAACGGACATTATGCGTTGAATAGAGTGCCGCCACTTGTTCTGCCGACAAATCGGCAGGCGGCGGCGGGAAGAAGCGCATCAGGGCGACCCAGGCCACGGCAAAAAGCAGCGCGCCCGCAATCGCCAACCAGATAAACAGCCGCTGTGCGCCAATGCTGGCGTTTGGCCCTTTGTCCATGCCCATATCTCCCCTCACCCTTCAATTGCCTGCCAAGCTATCCCCAACTGCGCCCCTTCCGCAAGCTTGCACGAACGAGGGCGTTGAGCAGCGATTGCGCTTGGCCCCGCGATTTGCGAAAAGGGGGGCAATAAGGAACCTTCAGGAGAATCGTCATGGCCGAAGCCGACACCGCCGAAATGGCCCAATCCGCTAAGAAATACTGGTC
>JANOBA010000119.1:0-1611 GCA_031411415.1 Novosphingobium sp. | reverse complement strand
GCAGGCATTCTCGAATGCTTCATAGGGCATGGCCATGAGCGCTGCGACATAGTCGAGCGCCTGCGCCACCACCTCGCGCCGCGCCTGCGGATTGCGCCAGAGCTTGGCCTCGATCAGCACCAGATCACCGCTTGCGGTCACGTAGAGGTTATCGATGTAGCCGTGGGCGCATGGCACCTCCATGGCCACGGGGTAGATTTCTCCGAAGCCCGGCTCGATATCGATAATCGGCAGGACCTGCGGATGGTCGAACGCCAGCTTCTGCAGCCAGGCTTCATTATAGCCGTTCTTGTCGAGGCTGATCTTGCCCAGCAGCGCGCTGAAGCCCGATGGCTGGATCACGACCGGCGTTCCTGCCGCCTTCTTTGCGCGTACACCTTCGCCCCCTCGGATATTGACGCCCATGGCCATTGCGCGATGTCTCCTGTGCCGCTGACCGCCAACCCCAATGTCGACGATCAGTAACGCCGACAAGCGCTTGGTCCGGCAATGAAGTCAACCGTGAATGTCACTCATCGTCTGTAGATCGATCGCCGACATAGCTGTCTTTACCTGCGCGTGGATATTCGCACGCGCCTGGGTCAGAACGTTCGCCGCCTGCGCGAGGCAAAGGGTTGGAGCCAAGAGGACTATGCCGATCGTGCCGGCATCCACCGCACCTATGTCAGCGATATCGAGCGGGGTCGACGGAATCCGACAATTACCGTGGTTGAGAAACTCGCCGAGCCGCTCGGCGTGACGGCAGGACAGCTTCTCGACGGTGGAATTTAAAGGCAGCGACGACGCAATCCATTGTTTTTACATATGTAACATTATCAATCCAAAATGATGTAAGCGGGTGGATTCAATTTTGCAGTGCGAAATCCGAGTATTTTGGCCAAACACCCCCCTCTCAGCGGAACGCCTTTGACCGAATGACTGCAACAACCGGGTCCAATGAGGGGAAGCTCCGCAGGCTTTAACGGAAATCTCCACCGGTTCCAGTTTGGCAAAGAACGCCGCCATATGCTTGCGCTGCAGCTTCCTTCGCAGAACCGGCTCCTCCGCCGCGTTCACCT
Source organism: Novosphingobium sp. (assembly GCA_031411415.1). Taxonomy (GTDB): domain Bacteria; phylum Pseudomonadota; class Alphaproteobacteria; order Sphingomonadales; family Sphingomonadaceae; genus Novosphingobium. The sequence goes on along the minus strand of JANOBA010000119.1, from coordinate 553 downwards.
CGTGTGGCTGGAAAATTTGCTTCGACGTGCCCTTCTCAATTCTGATAATCTGTTCCACGGACGGTCTCCTTGCCTGATATCAACAACGACATCAGTCTTGCACATTTCGATGCCCTCGGGGGCCGTCCTCCCCAACAGCGCCAGTGCCGGAAGCACCGCATCCGAGTAACCTGCTTCCGGCCAATGTCGGCGGCAAACATTGGCCCAAACCGGTTCCACTATAGCCTTACCGTCTCGTGGCAAACATTGATGCTGCGCTCGAACAACAAGTCCTCCACGTTGCGCAGCGACAGCGGAAACCGCACGTACATCATTACCGCCATGCGATGAGTGGAAATATCGAAATGGGTTCGCTGGTTTTCTAGGGCGGGGTCTGGACTTCCCTACTGCCCCAGAGGCTCATCGCCACCGGTGCAATCCCTTTGACACCACCTCAACGAGCCATTCGGCCGTATGGCGTTCGGACCTGCCGGTCTCGAAGACTGGGTCGCGGCGGCGCAAGCGGGCAAGCGCCCGATCCAGCAGCTCGCGGATGCCTTTTGAAGTAATTGGC
>JANOBA010000118.1:0-2624 GCA_031411415.1 Novosphingobium sp. | reverse complement strand
TCAAGGACTGGCGACGGATCCACACCCGCTATGATCGCTGCGCCCACACCTTCATGTCCGCCATCTGCATCGCCGCCACAGTCATCTTCTGGTTGTGATCAATGAGTCCTGACCCTAGTTGTGGCCAGCCCGACCATGGCGCAAAACGTAACTCCGCCGCCCGGCTATGCAGAGTTGCGAGCCATGCAAGTTCCCGTGACAGACGGTGATATTACCGACCGCCCCTATCGCGTCATTGGCCACATCCAGGCCGGTATCCGCAAGGCGACGATGTTCAGTGGCAGTCCGTCGCGCGAAAAGGTGTTCAAGGAGCTTTGGGAGCGTGGGCGCAAGATGCACGCCGATGCAGTGATCCATGCCGAGTTCGGCGAATCCCATATCACCGCGATGAGCTGGGGCGCCCGTGAGGCGCGCGGCGTGGCGATCAAGTTTCTGACCGACGCAGAGATTGCGGCACTGCCAAAGCCCGAAGTTACACCTTAAAAAATCCTCCCCATTTGGGGAGCCATTCTCAGTCTAGCCGAAGTTTGCACCGCACGATAATTGCAGGTGATGACTCCTGAAAAGCATCTTTGGGCATGTGCGCTTGAAATCGAGCGCCAGCATGGGCGAGCCGTGCGCTTGGTTCGAGTTTATGGGCACCGGCCCGGGTTGTGTGATCAGCGATCCCGATGCCGAGCATGACGGGCGCGAACCGGAATATTATTCTGAGTAGGCCTGTTGAAAACTTCAGCTTGCGAGTTTCTAAATAGGTCTATAGAGAAACTCGCAAGCAGGAGATTCCCATGACGGCTAAAGAACTATCGAGGTTGGTTGAATGCTTCGGCGGTAATGCCTCCGCTTTCGGGGTTGTCGTTCAGAAGCTACGCGCAGCCTTCGAAGTGAGCACAAACGGGCGCGGCATTGCGTACGATCTGAAAGATGACGAAGTTGCCTGGTTGCTTGCCGCATATGCCGGTTCTGACGTGGCCGCACAGTCGGCCAACCGCTTTGCCCGGATTATTAATCTATGGTCCGACGAACAAACGAATGCGCAATTCATCACCCAGTTCCAGTTGATTGTGCGGGGCGACATTACCGGGATTTCCGAGGTCCGCATTGGTCGCAACCGTGATCGGGCTGTGATCCTCTATGACGACGGGAAAACGGTTTACTATCATCCTCGCCCCGAGCCCGAGTTTCCCGACTCGGCTGGATTTGTCTCTGAGGGTGTCCTGTCAGGCGCGATGCTCCGGGCACTGGCCGACGCGATTGCGGATCATGAATCGGGCGAGTTCATCGGCTGATGGCCTCTCGCGCCGCCTTGATTACCCCTCGCATCCTTCGCGCAGCATCCGCTGCGGACTATGCAGGCTATTCATCGGCGCGCGAATTTCTGCGAGCTGTTGCGGCTGGCGAGATGCCTCCTGCGTTCCGCCATGGACCCGGCGATGTATGGGACCGAGTCGAAATCGACGATGCCATTGACCTGCTGAAATCATGCACAAAGCGCGGCTTCAGTTGGCAGGAAAAGGGGGCCGACCGTGTCTAGAGTCAAGATGCCCGGCGTTCGTTGTAAACGCGCCAAGGGCAAAGATTACTACTATTGGACCCGGTCAGACCCATGGGTCCGCCTACCCAACCCGATCGCCAGCCCGGACGATTTCATGCGCAAGTTGGCCCACCTGCAGCGCATTGCTGCTGCCAATTCCGAGAAGGCGAAACAGGGCACATTTGGCGGCTTGGTTGCCGCCTATCGCCAGTCGAAACGATTCCTCGACCTCTCGGACAATGCTCGCAAAGTATATGACCGTTACATCAACCGGCTGCTGTCGCGTTACCATGCGGCTCCGCTGCACGAGATCACCCCCGAAGACATTCAGGTCCATGTTCTAGATCCCAACGAAGGCACGCCCGGCGCAGCGAACGCAATGCTGTCCATCTTGCGCGTGCTTCATGCATTCGCTCTCAAGCGCAACCGCCGCGTCGAAGATTGGACCGCAGGCCTTGAGCCGTTCCAGCGCGAGGAGGACAATGAGCGCCAGCCTTGGCCTGATAACCTTCTAGTCGAAGCGCTCAACTCGGATGATGAGCTATTTCGACGCGCAACAGCACTCTCGCTTTACACCGGCCAACGTCCTGGCGACGTCAGTGAAATGACATGGAGCGCCATAAAGGGCGACGAGATTGAGGTGCGCCAGCAAAAGACCGGCCACCGGCTAACAATTCCAATTCACCCGGAACTAAAGGCGATGCTTGCCAGCACTGCGCGCTCTGATCGCCACTTGTTCATCTTGTCTAACAGGCGAGGCGATCGCCTAACGTCCGGCACATTCCTGACCTGGTGCTGGGATTTCAGCCGCGCCCACGGGATGAATCGAACACCGCACGGCCTGCGCAAGAACGCGACAGAGGCACTATTCGAGGTCGGGTGCTCGACCGCAGAGGTTGCCGCAATCACCGGGCACCGCTCGCTGAAGATGATCGAACACTACGGCAAGCGCCGCGATCAGTCGAAGTTAGGCCGCGTGGCAATGGGCAAGTGGGGAACCAAAACGAAACAAGAACGGGAAAACTAATCGCGAAAGGGAAAACACTCCCAATAAGCGATTGAATTACATAGGCGAATTTTCATGCTGAATAAC
>JANOBA010000117.1:0-12554 GCA_031411415.1 Novosphingobium sp. | reverse complement strand
AGGCGCTGATGCACATCATCGCCCAGTTCATAACCGCGAGGCGCAGCGGACTTTGACCCACCATTTCATCACAGGCATCGCCGGGTTCATTGGCAGCCAGCTTGCCGATGTGCTGCTGGCGCAGGGGCACCGGGTCAGCGGGATCGACGATCTCTCGCTCGGCAGGCGCGCCTTTCTGGAAGGCGCGGAGGCCAGTGCGGCGTTCCGCTTTGAAGTTTCCGATTGCAGTGATCCGCAGGCGGCTGAAGTGGCGCTGGCGGGTGCGGCTGTCTGGGGCGGAACTCCTGATCTGGTCTGGCATCTGGCGGCCAACAGTGACATTGCCGCCGGGGTTGCCGACCTTGGCATCGACTATACACGCACCGTCGGCACGACATTTGGCCTGCTCCAGGCTGCGCGTGCCTGCGGGGTGAAGCGGATTGCCTTCGCCTCCACTTCGGCGATCTATGGCGAGCGTGATGGGCAACTGACCGAGGATTCCGGTCCTTTGCTGCCGATCTCGAACTACGGCGCGACCAAGCTGGCGAGCGAGGCCTTGCTCAGCGCGGCAGCAGAATCTTTCCTTGAGCGGCTGTGGATTTTCCGCTTTCCCAATGTCGTGGGGCCGCGCGCAACGCACGGTGCAATCCATGACTTCATTGCCCGGCTGGGCGATGATCCATCGAAGCTGACGGTGCTGGGCGATGGCCGCCAGACCAAGCCCTATATGCATGTATCCGAGCTGATTTCGGCGATGCAATTCATCACCGGCAATGCCGATGCGCGGCGCAATCTGTTCAACATCGGGCCGGACGGGCCGGGCACCAGTGTCGCCTTCATGGCCGCGCAAACCGCCGCGCACGCTGCGCCCGGGGCAGAGATCGCCTATACTGGCGGCGACCGGGGCTGGCTGGGGGACGTGCCGCGCTTTGCGCTTTCCACCGAGCGGCTGCGCGCGCTCGGCTGGCACCCGCAATTGAGCTCCGACGAAGCGGTGGTCCGCACGATTGCCGAACTGGTTGCCGCCCGGCTTGGCTAGCATGGCCGCCATTGCATCGGGGAATTCCGGCATCGGGCATCTGGCGATCATCGCCGGCGGCAAAGGCACGCGGCTGGCGGGCGTGGCCGGGGACTTGCCCAAAGTGCTGGTGCTGGTCGGCGGCAAGCCGGTGCTGCAACACCAGCTGGAGCTGGCAGCGGCGGCAGGGATCGGCTCGGTCAGTATTTTCGCCGGCTATCTGGCGGAGGCGATCCGGGAATTTGTCGGCGATGGATCGCGCTTTGGCCTCAAGGTACAGGTTTACGTCGAAGATGAGCCGCTGGGCAATGCCGGGGCACTGATCGGAGCGCTGGACGAGATGCCCGAGCAGTTTTTCGTGGTCTATGGCGATGTCATGTTGGCAGTCGATCTCGCCGCGATGGCGCGCCGCCATCTGGAGCGTGATGCGGATTTCACCGCCTTCGTCCACCCCAACGACCACCCTTACGATTCGGACATCATCGAGGCGGACACCCAAGGCTGGATCACCGCGATCCACGCCTACCCGCACCCCGAGACGGCCTTCTACGCCAACCGGGTCAATGCCGCTCTTTATGCTGTGCGCCGCGATGCCTTGCGCGGCTTTGCGCCGGGGCCGCGCGATTTCACCAAGCATATCATGCCCGGCCTGATCGCCGATGGCGCACGAGTGCTGGCCTATGAATCGAGCGACTACATCAAGGACATGGGCACGCCTGACCGGCTGGCGCGGGTTGAGCAGGATCTTGCCTCGGGGCGGTTGTCGGGCGGCAGGGCAGGCGGCGTTCCGGCGGTATTTCTCGACCGCGACGGGACGCTGAACGAGCTGGCCGGGTTTCTGGCGCACCACGATAAGCTGAAACTCCTGCCCGGCGCTGGCGATGCCCTGCGGCGTCTGCGCCAGGCGGGTTACCGTCTGGTGGTCGTGACCAACCAGCCGGTGATCGCGCGCGGCGAGGCGAGCGAGGACGATCTCGCGGCGATCCACGCCAAGCTCGAATGGGAGCTGGGCAAGGATCGCGCCTTCCTCGACGGCATCTATCACTGCCCGCACCACCCCGATGGCGGATTTCCCGGCGAGCGGAGCGAACTCAAAATCTCTTGCGAGTGCCGCAAGCCCGGCGGCGCAATGGTCGATCAGGCAGCCCGCGAGCACAATCTTGATATTGCGCGCTCGTGGATGATCGGCGATTCCACGGCGGATATCGAAATGGCGCGCCGCAAGGGCCTTCGTTCGGTGCTGGTGCGCACTGGCGAGGGCGGTCGTGACGGCAAATTTCAGGTTTTAGCTGATCTTGTTGCTGATAATATTGCCGAGGCGGCTGAAATGATTATCGCAGCAGGAACGCCATGATAATTTCACGCACCCCGCTGAGAGTTAGCCTTTTCGGCGGTGGCTCTGACATTGCCGCGCACTATCGCCGACATGGCGGGGCGGTGCTGTCAACCGCAGTCGACAAGGCGGTTTACGTCACGGTCAGCCAGAAATTCGATGATGCCGTGCGGGTCAGCTATTCGCGCACCGAGGAAGTTGGGCATGCAAGCCAGGTCGAACATCCGCTGGTCCGCGAAGCGCTGGTGCTGCTCGGGATCGAAGGCGGCATCGAGATCACCTCGGTCGCCGACATTCCCGCCAAAGGCACTGGGCTCGGCTCATCCAGCACATTCACCGTCGGCCTGCTTAATGCGCTGCATGCCTATCGCGGCCGCCCTGCCAGCGCCGAACAGTTGGCGCGCGAGGCTTGCCTTGTCGAGATCGAGCGCTGCGGCGAGCCGATAGGCAAGCAAGACCAGTATGCCGCGGCCTTTGGCGGGTTCAACCTGATCCGCTTCAATCCCGACGAGACGGTCGAAGTGAAGAAGCTGATTTGTGATCTGGCTGTTCTGGCTGATCTGCAAAGCCGCATACTGTTCTTCTACACCGGTGTGACCCGCTCGGCCTCTGCTTTGCTCACTGAACTGTCGGCAGGGCTGCAGTCTGGCGGCTCCAGCGCCGCCAGCGCGGCCCGGCTTGTGGAGATGGCCGAGCAAGCCTATGGGCATCTCTGCTCCGCACAAGTCCCGGGAATCGGGGCCCTGCTTGATGAGGCTTGGTCGATCAAACGTTCGATGCACAGCGGCATTTCCAATCCGATGATCGATGCGAGCTATGCAGCCGCGATGGCTGCCGGCGCCGAGGGCGGCAAGCTGCTTGGCGCGGGCGGCGGCGGTTTTCTGATGTTCCTCGCCGACCCCGAACGCCACCCTGCCATCCGCGCGGCGCTGAGCCACTTGCGTGAAACTCCGATGCGTTTTGCTCCGCAAGGCAGCAGCATCATTTTCGTGCACTGATGGCGGGACCAATGGAAGTCATCCTGGAGGCGGGGCGAACCGAGCGCAATTACTGGCGCGACCTGTGGCGCTATCGCGAGCTGTTCCAGATATTGGCCTGGCGCGATTTCGCGGTGCGCTATCGCCAGACTCTGGTCGGGATCGCCTGGGCGGGCCTGCGCCCGGTCCTGACGATGATCGTGCTCACGGTGATATTCAACCGCATTGCCGGGCTGAGCAGCGATGGCAAGGCGCCCTATGCGCTGATGGTCATGGCGGGCATGTTGCCGTGGATTTTCTTCTCCACCGGTCTCGCCGATGCCTCAGGCAGCCTGTTGGCCAACACCAATCTGCTCACCAAGGTCTATTTCCCCCGCCTGATCCTGCCAACGGCGACAATCCTGGTCTCGGTGGTCGATTTCCTCATCCAGCTGGTGCTGCTTGCCGTGTTGATGGTCTGGTATGGCTATGCGCCGGACGTGCGGATTCTGGCCCTGCCGCTGCTGATGGTGATGGCTTTCCTTGCGGCGCTGGGGCCGGCGCTGTGGATCACGGCGATCAGCGTGCGCTATCGCGACTTCCGCTTTGTCACGCCGTTCCTTGTCCAGTTCGGCCTCTATGTCACGCCGGTGGGATTTGCTTTCAGCAAGGTGCCGGCGGATTGGCAGACGCTCTATGCGCTCAATCCGATGGTGGGCGTGATCAATGCCTTCCGCTGGTCGATCCTGGGTGGCGATACACCGCTTTATGGGACGAGCGTGGCGATCAGCGTCGGCATGATCGCGCTGATGCTGTGGATCGGCCTGCGCCAGTTCCGTGCCCTTGAAAACTCATTTGCCGATCTGATCTGAACATGTCTTCCGCCTCTGCAGTCATCAGCGTCGAAGGTCTCTCGAAGCGCTACCAGATCGGTCACCAGCTGGCCGGGCATGAGTCATTTCGCGAGATGCTGGGCCGCAAGGCGCGCGGCCTGATTGGCGGCGGCAAAGCCGGGAGCGCGGAAGTCGAGGATTTCTGGGCGCTCAAGGATGTGTCGTTTGACGTGCGCGAAGGCGAGGTCATGGGGGTGATCGGCCGCAACGGCGCCGGCAAGAGCACGCTCCTGAAAATCCTGTCGCGGATCACCGCGCCGACCGAGGGCCGCGTGGCGCTGAGGGGGCAGGTCGCCAGCCTGCTCGAAGTTGGCACCGGCTTCCATCCGGAGCTGACGGGCCGCGAGAATATATTCCTCAACGGCGCGATCCTTGGCATGAGCCGCCGCGACATTGCGCTGCGCTTCGACGAGATTGTTGATTTCGCCGAAGTTGAGCGTTTCCTCGATACGCCAGTGAAGCGCTATTCTTCAGGCATGTATGTCCGCCTCGCTTTCTCCGTCGCAGCCCACCTCGATTCCGATATCCTGATCGTCGATGAGGTCTTGGCCGTAGGGGATGTTGAATTCCAAAAAAAGTGCCTGGGCAAAATGCGGGGAGTGACTGGAAATGGCCGCGCGGCAATCTTTGTCAGCCACAATATATCGGCTGTCAGGAGCCTGTGTGACTCGGCAATTTTGCTGGATGGTGGACAGATCGTATCATCGGGTACAGTCGAACGACCAATCCATGACTACTTTACCCTCTTCCGTCAGCCGATAGCCCACAAGGCAACCGATGGAATCCCGGGCATACAGTCCGTGCAAGTCATGGATGCAAGCCAATCGTCGGCCCATGTTTTGAACGATGCAGAAAATTATCGCGTAAAATTCAGCCTGTTGCCGCGGAGCAATGCAAAATCGTGCCAGATTGCCTTCACGATATTCAACAATGAAGATGTCGGACTGATTTCTGCTTTTTCGCCGCAGTTCGCTTTAGCGGGCGATGGGCCGCAGGATTATTTTGTCGAACTCCCGACGCAAATGCTCAATTCCGGCAATTACCGGATTGAGGGGGCAGTTTTTGATTCCTATGGCCTGATCGAACAAATCGACTGTCTGGCGATCTTTGAGCTGCTCAGGACGTCGCAATTCGATCAAAAACACAATGATAGTCGCGGACTGGTTCGCTTTGATGCGATCTGGAGTGGCCAGGGTCTCTGATGGCCGCCAAGGAGTCGCACATGGATGATGGCGTGGAATTTCTTGTTCTGGGGGCGGGCCCCACCGGCCTTGGCGCGGCCCGCCAATTGGCCAAAAACAATTGCGATTCATGGGCGATTGTCGAGGCGGCGGCGCATGTAGGCGGTCTCGCATCGTCGTTCGTCGATGGGCAAGGTTTCACCTGGGATGTCGGCGGGCACGTCCAGTTCTCGCACTATGACTACTTCGATCAGGCGATGATCGATTTTCTCGGCGCGGACCAATGGCACAGTCACATTCGCGAAGCATGGGTCTGGATGCGGGACCGTTTCATTCCCTATCCGCTGCAGAACAACATCCATCGCCTTCCGCCAGAGGACATTTATCGCTGCCTGGAAGGCCTGGTGCAGATCACGCGTTCGCCGCTGCCGAAGCCGGAAAACTTCGGCCAGTGGATCAACGCCTGTTCTGGTGAAGGCCTGGCTGAGGTCTTCATGCGGCCCTACAATTACAAGGTATGGGCCTATCCGCCTGAGCAGATGAACGCCAAATGGGTCGGCGAGCGGGTGTCTGTGACCGATCTTTCGACTGTCCTGAAGAGCCTTGTATTTAACGAGGATGTACTCTCGTGGGGACCGAACCGGACCTTTGGTTTCCCCAAGTCGGGCGGCACCGGCTCCATCTGGAATGCCTGCGCGGATGAGCTCGATCAAGACAAAATCCATCTCAACACGACGATCTCCGCCATCGACCTGGACAAGAAAGTGGCTGTTTCGGCGGATGGCCGCCGTTTCAGCTATGGCAAACTCATCTCGACAATGCCGCTCGACAAGCTGATCGAATGCACTGGGCAAACGCAGTTTACGGACCTGTCCGCGCGCGGCCTGCTGCATTCCAGTTCCCACATCATCGGCATCGGCTTGCGCGGCCGGGTTCCGGATGGCTTGCGGACCAAATGCTGGATGTATTTCCCGGAAGACGATTGCCCTTTCTACCGGTGCACGGTCTTCAGCAATTATGCGGAAAACAACGTGCCCGATGGCGGCGACTATTGGTCCTTGATGTGCGAGGTTTCGCAGTCTCCGCAGAAGCCGGTCAACGTAGACCGGGTTGTGGAAGATGTGATCGCCGGCTTGCTCAACACGCAGCTTATCCGCGACACCGATACGATTGTGTCGAAATGGAAATATAGCGTGGAGCACGGTTATCCCACACCGGGCATTCACCGAGATGAGGCGCTTGCTGAGATCATTCCATACTTCGATAGCCACGATGTCTATTCGCGGGGCCGCTTCGGGCTATGGCGCTATGAAGTCAGCAATCAGGACCATTCGTTCATGCAGGGTGTCGAAGTCGTCGAAAGGCTGCTCAACGGCAGAGCTGAGATAACGGCGTTCGATCCGGAGCGGGCAAATGGGGTGAAGCATCCCTGGCCGTTTGACGGTTGGGGATCGCCAGCAGACATGCGGGAAACCTCACGATGAAGTTTGCGCGCGACAAGGTCTGCATTCTCAACAGCTTTGATATTTTCCCCAACTATGGCGGACCAACCGGGGTTTTCAGAGAAGCCTTCCTAAAAGTGAACGGCCCTGATTGGGAAATGCGTTCGTACGCGGATGTGCGCCGACTGCCCGCGCTCGTGCGGAAAGCGCGGCATCGCGCGATTGGGCCGTTGCTGAAGGGCTATTCCCGCGACGCCCACTTGCATCGCCAGATTGCCCATGATGCGGCCTATTTTTCGGGGGTTTCGGGGATACGGCAATATCCGGTCGTCTGGTTCTCGGACCTGTTGCAGTATTTCAGTTGCCGCCCGCTTCTCGCGCCGGGGCAGCGTGCTGTCTTGCACCTGCATTCCCCGGCGCTGCCGAGCATCGAAGCGCAAGAGCAAGCCTGGTGCAATTATCACGATCGCCGATTGATTGCGCGCATCGAGCGATGGGCATTGCAAGACGCAGACCTTTTGGTGCTGGCCAATCGCGGCGCTGAACGCATTTACGGTGACTTGCGCAATGGCAAGCCCATCGCCCATCTGCAAAATGCCATGTCGGGCGAAGGTGCCGGCGAAGTTCCTGCGCTCTCCGTCAGTCACACGAATTTCCTCTATGTCGGACGGCGTATCGGGCTGAAAGGCTTCGACCTGTTGATCGCCGCTTTCCGCGAAGCCTATGCGCGCAATCCAATGCTGCGTCTGTATCTGCTGGGCAACGGTGAGCCTTGCCTTGAACCGGGAATGGTTGACCTGCAATTCAGCCGGGTCCCGGAAAAGTGGATCGCGGCGGCCTCCTGCGTCGTGATCCCCAATCGCTCAAGCTACCTCGACCTGAATCTGCTCGAAGCACTTTCGCTGAATGCTCCCGTGATGATGACATGCACGGAGGGGCATGAGATGTTTCTGGGGGCGGGGCCGGGAATTTATCCGGTTCCATCGGCCACGGTTGAAGCGCTGCGCGATGCGCTGTTGGCGGCGCCGGACTGGCTGGCTGGTATGCAGGGGCAGCAGCCCACCAATCGGGAACTGTTCGAACGTGACTTCAGTCTCGAAAAGTTCGCCAGTCGCCTGAACGAAATCTGTGCAGCACTGCTTGGCAAAGCACCCCTCTGATCAAAGCGGTGGTTGGATCTGACTTATGGAAAATAACCAGAACAAGTCGCTTGAAGCTTTGCAGGTTCTTCGCGGACTCACGGCAATGTTTGTGGTGATTCACCATTCTGCCAGGGCATTTGTGGTCTATCGCCCGCCCAACTCAAATCTGCCATTACCCAGCCTGTCTGGCGCAAGCCTGATCCAGGTTTTTGGCGGAATCGGCGTCGACATTTTTTTCGTTATCAGCGGATTCGTAATGATCCTGGTGAGCGCGAATTACACCGGGAGTGCCAGGCGGGCTTTGGATTTCATGGCCCGGCGAATAATACGCATTTATCCAATGTATCTATTTTTTACGTTGGTCACTATCGCATTTCTCGTATATTATTTTGTTATCATACATGCAGATAGCCATTTTGATTTAAGTATCTATAGAATGATAAGCTCACTATTTTTTATTCCTACATTTGACGAGGGCGGATCAGTTTCTCCAATATTGAACATTGGCTGGACGTTGTTCTATGAAATGTTTTTTTATGCGTGCTTTTCAATCGTAATATGGCGTTTTCCCAGGCATGTGATGACCAGCCTGACCGGCTTGCTGCTCGCCCTTGTTGCAATAGGCAACCTTGTGCCGATGGACGGCGCTGTGTGGCAGTTCATCAGGAATCCGATTTCTCTGGAATTCGTATTTGGGTGCTTTCTCGGTTGGTTATATAATACTCGGCGCAATTGGTTTGGGGTTCATCCTTTGTGGTTCCTGGGTGCGGCACTGCTGCTGCTTGCACCCCAGAGGGATTTTCCTGATCTGTCGTGGAGGATGATCTTCTGGGGTATCCCGGCGATGCTGATTGTCATGGCTGCCCTGGCAACCGATGTGCGCGGCAAGACGCGCTGGGGATCGGCCTGGCTCACCTTGGGCGATGCCTCCTATGTCATCTATCTGGTCCACATGCTGGTCATCTACAACTTCGTGAACAGGCTGGTTCTCAAAATTCCCGAGCCACTCAGCAATCGATTGATTGCTGATGCCGTCGTGCTCGTCTGCGTCACCTTGTCCCTGGTTGCTGGCGTCGCGTCGCATTTGTGGATCGATAACCCGTCACGAGATATGCTGCTTAGCTTGTATCGCAAATACGTGCTTCCGCGGCTAGCATGACCGGCACACTCGCCATATTCGCCAATGACCTTGGCGCTTCGTTCATCGACAAGCACATTGCCGGAATCGCGCCGGGGTGCGCTGTTGCGGTGGGGCGCTATGGCGGGATCGCGGCTTTGGCGAGCCAGTGGCCGGTGACCTGCCCGGCGCTGTTTACCGACCGCTGGGCTTTGCGACTGCCGGTGCGGCTGGCCTCGCGCGCCGGGTTTGACGGTGAACGGCTGCTGCATGGCGCGGTCCGCCGGTTCCTGACGAAGCACCGGGTCAGCGCGGTGTTGGGCGAATATCTCGACGAATTCCTGCCTTTCGTGCCGCTGCTTGATGAGATGGGCATACCCTATGTGGTGCAGGGGCATGGCATCGATGTCAGCGCGCGGCTGCGCGATCCGGGCATGGCGGAGCGGTATCTTGCCTATCGTTCGGCGCGGGCAATTCTGACCCGGTGCGAATTGCAGCGCCAGCGGCTGATTGGCCTTGGGCTGCCGGCGGACAAGGTCCACGTCAATCATGGCGGGGTCGATGTGCCGCCAGCCGCGTCAGAGCGACCGGGCAGCGCGGGCAGGCGCTTGCTGGCAATCGGCGTCATGGTGCCCAAGAAGGCGCCGATCTATCTGCTGGAGGCATTCCGGCTGGCCGCGCTGCGCGATCCGCAGCTTAGCCTTGATTATGTCGGCGGCGGCTCGTTGCTGCCAGCGGCGCGACAATTCGTGGACCTGCACCACCTGAACGTGCGGCTGCATGGCATTGCGAGCGAGGCGGACAAGGCGCGTCTGGTGGCCGAATGCGGTGTGTTTGTGCAGCATTCGATAACCGATCCCGCAACCGGTGACGAGGAAGGCCTGCCCGCCGCGATTCAGGAAGCGATGGCAGCGGGCATGGCCGTGGTCAGCACGCGGCATGCCGGCATTCCCGAGGCTGTGATCGATGGCGAGACCGGTTTGCTGGTGGGAGAAGGCGATGCGGCGGGCATGGCTGAGGCCTTTCTCAAAGTCGGTCCGCTCGCACGCCAAATGGGCCTTGCCGGGCATCGGCTGGCGACAGAAGCCCATTCAACGTTGCACGAGAATGCCCGCCTGCGCGCGCACCTGTTCGGGCCGGGCTCATGATCGTCATCGTCGATTATGGGTTGGGTAACCTGCGTTCGATCCAGAACATGCTGCGCAAGATCGGCGCGCCTTCGGTGATCTCGGGCGAGCATGACGTGATTGCCGGGGCCGAGCGCCTGCTGCTGCCGGGTGTGGGGCACTTTGCCTATGGCATGGAGCGATTGCACGAACGCAGGCTGACCGAACTTCTGCAACAACGCGCGCTGGAGGCGCACGTGCCGGTGCTGGGCATTTGCCTCGGTGCGCAATTGCTGGGGCGCCACAGCCAGGAGGGGGACTGCGCCGGGCTGGGGCTGGTGGCAATGGATACCGTCACGTTTGATCGGTCGCGGCTGGGCCCGGCGGACAAGGTTCCCCACATGGGCTGGTCAGAGACGCACCACGCTGGCCATCCGCTGTTTGCTGGCATGCCCGACACGCCGCCCGCCTATTACTATGTCCACTCCTATCACTTCGCCTGCGATGATCCGCAGACCGTCATCTGCGAGGCGCATCATGGCTATCGCTTTGGTTCGGGCGTGCAGGCGGGCAACGTGATCGGGGTGCAATTCCACCCGGAAAAAAGTCACGTTTATGGCAGTCAGCTGCTGCGCAACTGGGTGGGTATGGAGTTTTCTGCGCCATGAAGCGCACCCGCGCGATCCCGGTGCTGCTGCTATCGCAAATGGGCATGGTGAAAGGCAAGGCTTTCGCCAAACCCCGCTATCTGGGCGATCCGATCAACGCGGTGAAGATCTTCAACGAGAAGATGGCCGATGAGCTGGTACTGCTCGATATCGACGCGACCCAGCGCGGCAGCGTGTTGTTCGACTGGATCGAAGATATCGTCAGCGAGGCCTTCATGCCGATTGCCTATGGCGGCGGGCTGACGACGATGGCGCAGTGTGCCGAGCTGTTTTCGCGCGGGGTCGAGAAAGTCGTGATCAACAGTGCCGCGATCGAAAACCCCGGCCTGATCGCCGAAGTGGCGGCGCGCTATGGCTCGCAGGCAGTTGTGGTTTCCATCGATACCAGGTGCAATCTGTTTGGGCGCTGGAAGGCCTATGCGCGCGGCGGGCGCAAGGCGAGCAAGTTCAGCCCGGTCGAGCTGGCACAGGCCTGCGAGGCGCTGGGCTGCGGCGAGATATTCCTCACGAGTATTGAGCGCGAAGGCAGCTTCGCCGGCTATGACCTTGACCTGCTTCGCTCGGTAACTTCAGCGGTCGGCATTCCGGTGGTTGCCCACGGCGGCGCGGGGGCAATTGCCCACTTTGCCGAGGCAGTGAATTTGGGCGGGGCAAGCGCGGTTGCGGCGGGCAGCCTGTTTGTCTTCGCTGGCAAAGATCAGGGCATGCTGATAAGCTATCCGGGCCAAGCTGAGCTGGCGCAGCAGTTCTGGGGCCTCACCAAACAATGATTTCGATGATACCCACCCAGCCGGGCATGGTGCGCGTCTGCACGAAGACAGTGATGGATACCAGTGATCCGGACATCACCTTCGATGCCGATGGCGTGTGCAACTGGTGGCACGATTTTCACGCGTTGAAAGCCGCAATGCCGGGGCCGGAGGGTCAGAAGCGGGATCTCGACGCGGCAATCGAGATGATCAAGCGCGCCGGCCACGGCCGCAAATACGATTGCGTGCTGGGGCTGAGCGGCGGAGTCGACAGTTCCTACATGGCCTGGCTGGCGAAAGAATGGGGCCTGCGTCCGCTGGTGCTGCATTTTGACAATGGCTGGAATGACGAGCTGGCGGTCGCCAATATCGAGACCATCGTGCGCAAGCTGGGCTTCGGTCTTGAAACTTTCGTGATGAATTGGCCGGAATTCCGCGACCTGCAACGCAGCTACTTCAAGGCCTCGGTGCTCGATCTCGACATTCCGACCGATCACATGATCTTCGGCGCACTGCACAAGATTGCTGATGAAAATGACATCAAATTCATTCTCTCGGGCAACAATTTCGTCACCGAGTGGTTGCTGCCGCCCGCATGGTATTATTCGAAGTTCGATCTTGCCAACCTGGAGTCGATTCACGCGCGGTTCGGCGAAGTGCCGCTGAAGCATTTGCCCAAGCTGGGCGCCTGGCAGCAGCTCTATTATCGGCGGGTCAAGCAGATTGAGGACATCAGGATCCTCGATCTGGTGCCTTATTCCAAGACTGCGGCCAAGCAGTTCCTGATAGACCAGTTCGGCTGGCAGGACTATGGCGGCAAGCATTACGAGCAGGTCTTCACCCGGTTCTATCAGGGCACGATCCTGCCCCGGCGCTATGGCATTGACAAACGCAAGGCGCACCTTTCCAACCTGATCCTCAACGGCGAGATCACCCGCGACGAGGCGCTTGCCGACCTGCAGCAGCCTGC
>JANOBA010000116.1:0-3718 GCA_031411415.1 Novosphingobium sp. | reverse complement strand
TATGGGCACCGACCCCCGAACCTCGGTGCTCAACAAATATGGCCAGTCGCACGATGTGCCCAACCTGTTCATCAGCGACGGCGCGGCAATGGCATCGAGCGCGACGCAGAACCCCTCGCTGACCTATATGGCGCTGTCGGCCCGTGCGGCGCACTTTGCCGCCGAGTTTCTGAAAGCCGGGACGATTTGATGCGGCTGGTTTTACGCATTCTGAAGTGGGCGCTGATTGCCCTGCTGCTGCTCGTGGGGGTGCTCGCGGTGGTGATCGGGCCGAGCGCCTATAAAGCGCTGTATCCCAGCCATGAGCACGATACGGTGGCTCCGCCTGTCCCCGCAAGCTTCCCGCATCCCGCCGTGCTGGTCTTCTCCAAGACCAACGGCTTCCGTCATGACGATGCCATCGCGGCGGGCAATGTCATGTTCCGCGAACTTGCCGCCCAGCAGGGCTGGAACGTCTATGAGACCGAGAACGGCGCAGTGTTCACACCTGAGCTGCTGTCGCGTTTTCAGGCCGTGGTCTGGAGCAATGCGAGCGGAGACGTGCTGACGGGCGATCAGCGTGCGGCGCTGCGCGGCTGGATCGAAGCCGGTGGCGGCTTCATCGCTATCCATGCAGCGGGCGACAGCAGCCACGAGAGCTGGAGCTGGTACACCGCCGAAATGATCGGTGCGAAATTTGTCGGTCACAGCCTGTGGCCGCACCTTGCGCAGGCTACGGTGCATGTCGAAGGCACCGGCCATCCAGCCATGGCCGGCCTGCCTGCTATCTGGAGCCGCGAGGACGAATGGTATTCGTTCGACCGCTCCGTACGCGCCAAGGGTTTCCGCGTGCTCGCAACCGTGGACGAGGCAACCTATGAACGCGGCGGACCCGGCTCGGGCAAGCTGGCCATGGGCAAGGACCATCCGATCATCTGGAGCCACTGCCTGGCCAAGGGCCGCGTGCTCTATTCGGCGCTGGGCCATACCGGCGAAGGCTTTGCCGAAGCGCCGTTTCGCTTGCTCATGGGCAATGCGGTATCGTGGGCGATGCTGCGCAAGCCATGCGACCCGGCGCGCGGGGAATGAACTGATCCCGCCGGTCTTCTGGAATGGCGAGAAGCTCTTCGACTGATTTGGTCATGCACCCGGCGCGGGTCCGTTCGCGCCATAGAATGCGCCTTGCGTCCGCTCCCGGATCTCTTCGGATTGAGCCTCAAGGCCCAGCGCCTTGCCGCGCTGCACTGCCGGGCGCGCCGACATGGCAAAGAACCAGCGCGCGACCGAGGGAAAGGTATCGAGGTTCTGGCCGTGCATCCGGTGGTACCAGACCCACCCCCAGGTGGCGATATCGGCGATGCTGTAGTCTGCTCCAGCCAGCCATTCGTTCGCCGCCAGCTGGCTGTCCATCACCCCATAAAGCCGCGCAGTTTCGGAGACAAAACGATCCGCTGAGTAGTCATTGCCCGCAGGCGCATAACGCCGGTAATGATGCGCCTGACCCGCCATCGGCCCCAGCCCGCCCATCTGCCACATCAGCCAGCCAAGCGCATCAGCCCGGGCGCGGCCGGCGGGCGCCAGAAAGCGCCCGGTTTTCTCCGCCAGATAGATCAGGATCGCGCCAGATTCGAACACTGGCAGCGGGCTGCCTTGCGCATCGTGATCAACAATCGCCGGAATGCGGCCGTTGGGATTGATCGCGAGGAATTCCGGCTTTTTCTGATCACCCGCCATGATGTCGACGGGGATGAGGTGATAGGGCAGCCCGCACTCCTCGAGCATGATGCTCGCCTTCCAGGTGTTGGGCGTCGGCGCGAAGTAGAGGTCGATCATCAGAAGTCCATCGGCAGTTTGATGTGGCGTTGATAGATGCGGTCCCGGTGCTCCAGCAATATCGGGTCGAGTGCGTCGGCCAGAGCGGGCGTCAGATGCGTGTAGTTGTGGCGCATGAAATCGGGCATCGGGCAATGCTCTGGCGGCAGCGGCGCGACAAAGCCCGAGAATGCCGCCCAGTAGAGATCGCAGGCAGACAGCTGCTGGCCGATAAGGTAATCGGACCCGGCTGCCTTCTGCTGGTGCAACTGCTGCGCAAGTCCCTGCATGATCGAGATCATCCGCTGCGGCGCCCGGGCGATGGTCTCTGGCGTCACGCCATAGGACTGCGTCATCCGATTCATGTCGTATTTGACCGTGTCGCCCGACGGGGTGCGTGTACTGGGTCGGCCCATCATCTCAAGGCGGCGCGACCAGGCGAAGCCATCGGGGCTGCAGATCTCGGTGGAGAAGCCCATCATCAGCGCGCGATCGATCGGATCTTCCGGGATCAACGATGCACCCGAGCCAATGCGCTCGGCCAGCAGCAGGATTTCCAGCCAGGTCGATTGCGGCGGCTCATCCTCAAACATCGCGATCGGCGCGTTGCGCATGCCGGTCCATTCGAAGAGATCCTCGTTCTTCTCCATCGCCAACTGTTCGACGGGAGCAAAGTCGACGCCCCGGGCCGAGAAAATATACTTGGCCGCCTCGCCCCAAGGTCCGGGCATGTGCGCCGTCAGCACCAGACGCAGGCCCGGCAGGTCGCGGGCTTCCTTCACCGTTAGATATTGCATTTTCAGCGCCTTCAACATCGGGACTTGAATGTTGAGCTTGCGGAATTTTTGGCGTGCGATCAAGCAATCATAGTCATTGCAGTTTCACCACCGTGACTGACTTGGGGGCAAGTTGTAGGACGAGTTTACCGCCAACTGCCGCCGCATGAAACGGTGCTGGGGCAACGCTGGTTTTGTTCTCGAAGGTATTCACGGAATCCACGCGCTGGGCAGTCAACACCTCGCCGGTCGCCGAATTCGCCGCCATCCCGGCGATGTTCGCCGTGATGGCGGCCGGGCGTGCGGGATCAAGATTGGTCAGCGCGAGCCAGACCTGTCCGTCGCTCGCCCGGGCGGCAATGATATCGACTTGAGGCAAGGTGACATCGCCGAAGGTGTAAGTGCCTGCGCTGAATGTCACGGGGATCAGCCGGGCATTCTGAAACGGCAGATACATTTTGTGAATGTAGTAGGTCGGCGTCAGCACCATCTTCGGCCCCTCGGTCAGGATCATCGACTGGATTACGTTCACCATCTGCGCGATATTGGCCATCCGCACCCGATCGGCGTGGCGGGCGAAGATGTTGAAATTGAGCGCGGCGGCAATGCCGTCACGCAGTGAATTCTGCTGGCGCAGGAACATGAAGTTCTTGCCTTGCGGGCGCAGCCACAGGCCCCATTCGTCGACTGCGATGCCCACTTTCCGGCCTGGGTCGTATTTGTCCATGATTGCCGTATGCTCGACGATCATGTCGTTCATCTTCAGCGTTTTGCGCAGGATCTCGGAATATTCCTTCTCGCCGAAATCGGTTGATGCGCTCATCATCGGCATTGGATCGCCGGTGTAATAATGCAGCGACAGCGCGTCGATATTCCAGCGATCAAAGAACGTACGAGTGGTCCAGGCCTTCATCACCGCTTCGGTATAGGCGGTTTCACCAAGCCCCTGGCCCACCCCGATCCGTTGCATCGGAAAGGCGGCGGGTTTGATGAAGCTGCTGACCTGATCAGGATGGTGGCTCTTCACGAAATTGCCGAAGATCCGCATCTGATCGGCATAGTGATCTGCGGTCATCGGCCCACCGCAGCCCCAGCTCTCATTGCCGAGCCCGACGAATTTGATCCGCCACGGTGCCTTGCGGCCATTCGCC